>VGZI01000070.1 GCA_016872605.1 Planctomycetota bacterium | reverse complement strand
AAGAAATGGTCTGACAACGGTGTTGAACGATGCCGCCCGCTCTTGCGCAGCAACGGACTGGTTGAAGAAAAGTAGCGTGATTCCTGTCAGCAAGAACATGGTGCGGGTCATGGCTCGTCGCGACCGCGCGACCGTTTGAGAAGGGCGATTGGGGGGATGATTGACTCTACCGCAGCGTGGTTTCGCATGCAACAGAAAAAGCATGGCAGCCTTTCCCGCCTGACGGTTCGCGGTTTTTATCAGGCTAAAACGGGAACCTGGGTACCTGGAGAGACGCTAAGACGAAAACTCGGCCACCAACAGACTGCCGCGAAGGAAGAACATCACGGCGCCTGCGGCGGCTCGCGTTGAAATCGGATCCAGATGACGCTGAAGCGACGTTCATTGAGGTGTGAGTCGTGGACCACCACGTGCCTCGGCCGGAATCCGTTGGCTCGGCGCGTTGCCAGTACTTTCTCGTACTCAGCCGCGGTCAGGGCCCATGACACGTCCCAATCGGGCCCGTCAGCATTCTGAATGAGGATGCATCCGAAACGAGTCCCGGCCCCGGACCCATGGGCGTAGAGGTGATCGGGCCGCCAGCCGATCGCTCTGTGTTTGTCGATCCAGGCCTTGATATCGGCCAGCGATAAATCGGCCGCTTCGATCCAGGGTGTGTTCGCCGGGCCGCCGAGAACGACGTCGTGAACGCCGGTCGCCCCCTCGGAGGCGCTCCGAAAGATCGGCCGCGCCTTGCGTGTTTTGGCCTCGTCAATCTTCTTTTCCACGTGCTCTTTGCTTCCCACCCAAAGCCCGTCGTTGAGGCCGCTCGGATTGTGCACCCACAGGTAGGCTTGACGAAGGTTCTTGTCTTCGCGATACAGGCACTGCGCAACCACAACGAAGTCCTTCTTTCGCATCTTGTCGACGTACTCGCTATCGTCGATCTTGGTGCGGCCGAAATCCCACGCGATCGGGATGGTTTCCTTGACGGCGACGGCCGAAAAACGCGGCATGTCATTCACGGTCTGCACGCTCAGGCTCGTTGGGCGGAAGCCATCCTTACGCATTTGGACCATCCAGGCATCGAAGCGTTTCTCTTCCGCGTCATGAATCTCGGCGAAATCGACGACGCCCTTCTCCGCTATCGGGCGGTCGGCAACGCCTTGATCTCGAACCTGCGAATCTTGAGCAGGCCGCTCCCCGCCACCTGACGCAACGCGATTGCACCGCGCTCGGGAACCCAACGGTCATCGGTCCAATCCAGGGCGATCTTGCCGTCTTGCTTGACGATAAATCGGTTGCCCTGTGCGATCACTTCCAGCGTAAACCATTCATTTGGTTCGACGAGGCCGTCGGCGGCGCTTCGGCCGCGCGGAACGGGCAGATCGCGAAAGATGCTGCCGGGCGTGCGCTCGGTGCGGGCGATGCCCAGCTCCATGCGATAGCCGTCCGATGCCGCGGCGTCCGCGCGAAGCAGCAGATGCGCCTTGGTCTGGGCGTCGCTCATCAACTCCATGCGGAGGTGGAAATCGCCAAAGTCCTTTCGCTTCGAAACGAGCAGAGAGTCTTTGCCGACAGCTTCAATAATGCCTTGGTCGATTTTCCACGGAGGTACGGGGGCCGAGCTTGTGTGCGTCCAGCCGTCGAGGTCTTTTCCGTTGAAAAGCTTGGTCCAGTCCGTGGCTTCGGCTGGAAGCTCCTTGATATCGATGCTCTTGACGTGCAGTTCCGCGTCCTTGCCGAGAACGTAGAGCCTTAGCGAACCTTGCGTGACGTTAATCGGGGCGGGGTCGGTCCAGTCGAGGGCTTTTTCGCCGTTGACGAGCGTTTGGAAATGCTTGCCCTTGGCGATGACCTCGACGGTGAACCACTCGCCGGGCTTGGTGCGTTCTTCCTTGACGATGGTCGAGTGAGCCTTGGAATCGACGTTCGTCAAAAGAGCGCCGGTGTTGAGATTGCCTTTGCCGTTGTTCAGGTACAGCCAGTAGCCCTTGTCGGACCGTTCGCCCTGTCCGCGCAAGATGAGTTGTGCGGAGCCGTTGACGTATTTGGCCTGCATGCGCAGGTGGAAATCCTTGAAATTGGTGCGGTCGGTCATGAGCCAGGCCTGGTGGCCCTTGCCGACGATGGCGCCGTTTTCGACGTGCCATGCGCCGGATTTTTCTTTGCCGAGGTTCCAGCCCTTGAGGTCGTTGCCGTTGAAGAGCTGCACCCAGCCGGGCTCGGCTACGCGGACGCTGGTAGCTTCGGTTTCGGAGGTCACGGTGCCAAGCGCGTTTTTGGTGACGACATGCCATTCACAGCGACCGGGTTCGCGAAGCTGCCAGTGAGACGTGCTCTGGCTGCCGTCCTTTGCCGCCCAGTGCCACTTCATCGTCTGCTTTTTCTCATCCCAAAGCCCGCCGTGGTCCAGCACAGCGCCATCGGATTTGAACATCCAGAACCCATAGGCCTTGGAGAAGGTATCAAAAGTGGAGAGCCAGTAGGCCTCTTCGTCACCACGCAAGCCGGTTGCGCGGGTGGCGATGACCCGGCCGCCGAGGATAGGGCGCGTGGTTTTTTGCCAGGAGTGCTTGAATCCGTTTGGGGACTCGGCGTCTTTGCGGATTGCGGTGGTTTGCCATTCGCCGACCACGCGACCGAGGACCTCCATCTCCTTCGGCAGCAGGCCGGCGGTCGCTGTTTCGTCGATCAGCAGAATCTCCGCCGTTCGCTTCAAGTGAATTGCCATCTCGAAAAGGGTCTTGCCCTCCTTGTCGCGGATCACGCTCTCGGAAATCAGCGTCTCCGCATCGACGAAACGCCAGGTCGTGACCAGGACGACCTTGTCATCCGGCAAATTGGTGAAGGTCATGGTGCGCGTGGCCGAGTCCCAGCGGCCCGCGGAAGGACCGAAGATCAGCCCGTTGGCGTGGAAGAACCATTCGCGGAAGGTCTTGGCGTCGGGATCGAAGCTGGTGAGGGCCACGAACCCGCCATCGGGCATGTGCACGCGCTGGCGCAGCCATTTCTTGCCGACGATCCACTCCATGTGAGCGACGGCGGTTAGCTTCTTGATGTCGGGCTTGCCCCCGTAGATCTTTTGTGTGAACGCGCCTTTCCAGTTACCGGCGAGGGCGGGGAGGACTTGCTCGGGCGAACTAGGCAGCTGGGATCCGGGCAGTTCCTTAATCCGGCGCAGAACCATGAGACCGCGTTTCGCGCCGCCCTTGGAGCTGAACTCGGTGGGCCGGTCTTTTTCGACATCCTCGCCGATGCACATCACCAGGCGTTCGCCGTCGAACTTGTAGATGCCGTAGCGGGTGAGTCGATCGTTAGTGCTTGAGAAGTTGAACCACTTGGGGTTCTTGGTCTCATCGACGCTGAAGCCGCCTTCGTCTTCCTTGAACTTCGGGTCGTTTCCGGAGAGCATGCGCATCCGTTTGCCGGCGAATGCGATGCGGAGCTTGGCGAGCATTTCCGGCGGGGCCTGCATGCCCATGACTTCGACTGAGTCGGGAACCCACTCGCCTTGCAGACGATCGGTGTCGTGCGACGTTAGCTTGCTGGCGAAATCCAGCTTCTCATCCGTCCAATCGGCGAAAAAGCCGCCTTTCTGCACGACGTCTTGCGTTTTGCGTTCGACGACAGTCCATTCGCGTGGCCCGCCCTTGAGCCGAATCCGATGTTGTCTGAATCCGCGCGCGTCGGGTTGGCCGACGTGCAATTCGGGTCGCGACAGGTCGATTTTCTTGCCCTCGAGGAGAAAATCATAGCCCTCAACGGGAAACGTGAGTGCGAGGAACGCGGACGGAAATCGATAGTGCTTCGACTGCCCAGCCTTAAGCGAGAATCCCTCGGCGTAAACTTGTTTTTCGCCAATGAATGCCTTGAGGGAGAAATTTCCCGAAGGCACGTCCTGTTTGATGTTGATCAGCCCAGAAAACTCCTTTCGTGGCAAACCATCGCCTTCGATGACCAAACGCAGGTCCCAGTTCTCCGATTCGAGCAGCACCGTTGCCTTCGGGGCGGGAATGTACACCGTAGCCGTTTGACCACGCTGAACGGTGACCTCGCCGTAAAAGAAGCACTCGTTCGTTGAGACGTCCTTCCGGGCTTGAACGCTCCATTTCCCCGGGCGGATGAAGATCGTCGAGGTCCGCGCGGCGAGCCGGTGCGGACCGATGTGGACGAATGCGTCCGTTTCCGTGGTGACGGTCACGGATCCAACATCATATGCTTGCCAGAGCAGCACAACGAACGGCGCAAGAAGCACGAGGGCCAAAAAGCCAAAAGGAGCGTATGTAGCCCGTGGGCCGTCGATACCGTAAACGAACCGCGCGATGAACCAAGACACGGCGGCGAGCACCGCGCCCGTGCCGGCAATGGCAAGGAAAAGTTCTGCATCATTCGGTTGCTGAACCACGGCGAAGCCGATCATCAGGCTCACGAAGCCAACGCTGATAATGCCTCCCATCATTAGCGCAGTGGGACCAAGGGCCCATCGGAGCCAGCCGCCGGAGCCAGGGGCAGCCTCGATTGATTCCGTGGTTGCGGCTGGCGATGCCGCGCTGTCGCCAGCAGCGCTCGTTTCGATGACCTTTGTCACCGGAGTCGCAGTCGCTTCGGGTGCATTGTGCAGGTCCCCTTGCGATGGTCGCCCTTCTTGGACGGCGGCCAAATGCTGACCAAGCAACTCCGCGACCTCCTTCGCCGTCTGGTAGCGGTCGCCCGGCTTCTTGGCGTGCAGCTTGGCGATCAGCGCTTCCAGCCAAATCGGCATATCGGGGTTGACCGCGCGGATCGGCGACGGCGTGTCGTCGCAGACGCGTTTCATCACCGCCATCGTCGTCGTGGCGCGGAAGGGTGGCCGACCGGTGCACATCACGTACAGCACGCTGCCCAGGCTAAAGAGGTCGCTGCGATGATCGACCGGATCGCCGTTGGCCTGCTCGGGGGACATGTACATCGGCGTGCCGGCGACCGTGCCCGATTGCGTGACCGATGCGTCATCGACGGCGCGGGCAAGGCCGAAGTCAGTGATCTTGACGCGTTCGATGCCGTTTTCCAGAAGGATGTTGCCCGGCTTGATGTCGCGATGCACCAGGCCTTGCTTATGCGCGGCGGCCAAGCCTTCGGCGATCTGCATGCCGATCCGCAAGATTTCCTTGATCGGCAACGGACCGCCGGCGTCGATCTTCTCGCTCAACGTCTGCCCGCTGATGAACTGCATCGCCAGGTACGGAACCTTCGAATCCTTCTTGACGGCATGAATCGTGACGACGTTTTCATGAGAGACCGCGGCCGCCGCCTGGGCTTCGCGGATGAAACGAACTCGCGCGGTCCCGTTTGACGCCATGTGCGGCGACATGATCTTCAGCGCCACGACGCGATGCAGGTTCTCGTCGAACGCCTTGAGCACGATGCCGAACCCGCCCTTGCCGATGACCGAGAGGATTTCATACTCATCGAGCTTACCCAACGAATTCGGCTTTTCCGATGGCTGGAGAAAGGAGAGATCCACGTCGATCGGCCGCGGCATGCTTTCTGCTTGCGTCAGAAGAGCGCTGGTCGGCGTGTCGTTGAGTTTGCTGAGGGCTTCCGTGAGAGCAGTTTCGCCGGACGCGGGCTTCTCGCCGAGGTTCTGGGCCGTCTTGTCCCAGGTGACGCCGCCTGCCGCCAGCTTCTCGAGTTGCTGTTGGCAGATCGGGCATGATTCGAGATGCGTCTCGATCTCCGCACGTTGGTCGGCGAGAACGGTATCGTCCAGAAGGTGCTGCAGGATTTGGGGTGTGGGGCATTGCATGGGGACACTCGTAGATGCCCAGGGGTGAGCGCAGCGAACTCCTGGGATGGGGCGGCGGCGATCCAAGGGTTTCGTTGCGCTCACCTCCGGGCTTCATGTCATTCCATTTGCAACCGAGCGATTTCCGCTTTCAATCTGACCATGACGCGGCTCTTGGCCAGGTACACCGCGGCAACGCTGATGCCCAACTCTTGTGCCGCTTCCTGCCCACTTTGGCCGTCGACTGCGGTTAGATGAAACGCCTGCCACGTCGTTTCGGTAAACGTGGGCCGAATCAACTCCGCGGCGAACTGGAAGAGCTGGCGTTCGTACTCCTTGTCCCAGTCGGCTTGATCATTCTTGGCGGGCATCGCGTCGAGCACCTGCGTGGCGACGACCGTGCCGCCGCCGTCTTGATGCTGTCTCCGTTGCACAAAGTCGTACAACCGGCGATGAGCGAGCGTGAAAAGCCAGCTGCGAAACAAACCCAGCCGCGGATCGAACGCACCGACCGACGCCGACACGCTGCGCAAGACCTCTTGCGTCAAGTCGGCAGCGTCGGCGTCCTGCAGTCCACGGCCACGGGCAAACCGGTACACCACCGGCGCGTAAAGCCGAACGAACTCGCTCCAGGCCGCCTCGTCTTGGCGATCGCGCAGACGCACAAGCAAGCTCGCTCGAGTCGCCGGTACGTCCGCCATGCGAAGTCCTCTGCGGGATACTTCTGCCGATGTGGGAAATCCTATCGCCGATTCTTCAAATTTCTTTTTAACCCAGAACGATGCTCGCGAACAGCGAATTCCCTCATCGCTATAGTAAGGACATGCCAACGCTCGCATTTACCAACGGCACGATCGTTCTCCCTGATCGCATGCACTCTGCCGGCACGGTCGGTGTGACGGGCGATCGCATCGACCTCGTTAGCGATATGGCCGCCGCGCTGCCTGATCGGACTTCGGTTGATCTGGCGGGTGGCTACTTGTGCCCTGGATTCATCGATATTCACGTTCACGGCGGGGCGGGGCACGACTTCATGGACGGCACGGAGGACGCCTTTCGCTCCGTTTGCCGTGCTCACGCCCGACACGGCACGACCACGCTGCTGCCGACGACGACGGTAGCCCGGCACGATCAGCATCTGGCGTTCCTCGATATCTGTCGACGATTGCGTCATGAAGACACCGGCGGAGCGCGCATCGAAGGCGCTCATTTCTACGGCCCCTATTTCGCGAAGGAAGCGCGCGGCTGTCATCCGGGCGAATCGGTGCGGCCGCCGACGCCCGGCGAATACGAGCAGTATTTGAGCTACGAGTGCATCACGCGAGCCACGGTCGCGCCGGAACTGCCTGGGGCCGAGGCGTTCGTCCGCGCTTGTCGATCACGAGGCATCGGCTGCAATGCCGGGCATTCCTACGCCACCTTTGAGCAAATGGAAGCTGCCTGCAGCTGGGGCGTTACGCACGTCGATCATCTTTTCTGCGCCATGTCCGATCGCGCTCGTTTGCGCATCGAGCAAACCTACCCTATGCGCGGCGGCGTCATGGAAGCAACCCTGTTCTTCGGCGACCTGACGACTGAAGTGATTGCCGACGGTAAACACCTCCAGCGGGAGCTTCTGCTCTTGGCCTACAAGATCAAAGGCCCTGATCGCCTCGCGCTCTGCACCGATTGCAACCGCGCCCTCGACATGCCTGACGGTTCCTACATCTTCGGCCCCAAAGACGGCGGCGAAACGATCCTCCGCAAAGACGGCGTCGGTATCATGCCCGACAACAAGTCGCTCGCCTCCGGAGTCGTCGGCATGATCGAATGCGTCCAAACCTTCCATCGCCTGACGGGTGTTCCCCTCGCCGACGTCATCCGCATGGCCAGCCTCACCCCCGCACGCATCGCCGGCATCGACGCCGACACCGGCAGCATCTCCGTCGGCAAACGCGCGGACTTGTTGATCCTGGACCGCGATCTCAACCTGAGACAAGTCTACATCGGCGGCCAAGCGATTCGATAACATAAGCGCATCATGAAGATCGGACTGACCTTCGATTTGAAATCGACCGGACCCAAGACGCCCGGCATCCACGACGATGCCGATGAGGAGTTCGACAGTCCGCAAACCATCGAGTCGATCGCCAACGTCCTGCACGGGCTAGGGCACGCGGTCGTATTCTTGGGCGACGGACGGGAGTTTCTGGAGAAGGTCCTCACCGAGAAGCCCGACTTTGTCTTCAACTTCGCCGAAGGCCGCGGCGTCAGCCGATCCCGCGAAGCGCGGGTGCCCGCCGTTCTCGAGATGCTCGGCATCCCGTTCACCGGGTCCGACCCATTCACGATGGCGGCGACCCTTGACAAGGACTGCGCCAAAAAGCTGGTCGCTCACGCCGACGTCGCCGTGCCCACAAGCTACGCCCTCGATCCGGCCGCTAATTCCTCAAGTATTCCGATCGATCAGCTGCGATTCCCGCTGGTGGTCAAGCCGGCATGGGAAGGTTCGAGCAAGGGCATTCGCAACCGCTGCTTCGTAAAGGACCCTGAGGAACTTCCCGGCGTCATCGACTCCTTACGCCGATCGGCTCGCCAGACCATCCTGCTCGAAGAGTACATTGCCGGCGATGAAGTCACCGTCGGCCTGATCGGCAACGCCCCGCCGAGCATCCTCGGCATGATGCGGATTATTCCCAACACGCCGAGCGATCACTTTATCTACAGCCTGGAGATCAAGCGTGATTTCCGCAAGCTGGTGACGTATCAGTGTCCGCCGCCGTTGACTGCCACGACGCTCGATGCGATCGCCGCGTCGGCGCAGACGGTGTTCCGCACGCTGGCCTGCCGGGATGTGGCGCGCATTGACTTCCGGATTCGCGACGGGGTTCCGTATTTCCTCGAGGTGAATCCGCTGCCGGGGTTGCATCCCGCCGACAGCGACCTGGTCATCATGGCCGGGCTGGTCGGCTGGTCGTACGAGAAGCTGGTTTCGTCAATCGTTCAGGCGGCGATGAAGCGGTGCGGTTTGTCGTAATCTGTTCTTCGTTCTGCGTTCGCGCGGCGCCTCGCGAATGCTAAACGAAGTCATTCAATAACCATGTCCAAACCCTCGATCATCGTTTTGTACAATCAGCCGGTGTTGCCGAGCGATCATCCGGAGGCGGAGTCGGAGCGCTCGGTGGTTAAGATCGCGGACAAGGTGATCGCGACGCTGAAAAGCGCTGGCTATCGCGCGTCGCCGTTGGCGCTGGGCTGCGATCCGGCGGTGCTGTGGTCGGCCCTCAAGGAACGTGAGCCGAGCGCCGTGTTTAATCTCTTCGAAGGCAACCCCGATCACGCCGAGACCGAGACGTATGTCGCCGGGTTGCTCGAGTGGGCGGGCATTCCGTTTACGGGTTCGCCGGCAGCGACGCTTGCGCTGGCGCGCTGCAAGGACACCACGAAGCACTTGGTGAAGGGCGCCGGATTACCGACCGCCGATTTCGTAGTGGTCGATGCCCTGCCGATGCCGCGACCTCCCTTGTCCTTTCCTGTCATCGTCAAGCCGGCCCGGCAAGATGCCAGCGTCGGCGTGGATCAGTCGAGCGTCTGCACGCGCCAAGCCCAGGTCGAGGAGCGAGTCGAACAGTTGTTGAAGACGTTCGGTCCGCCGGTGCTGGTGGAAGCGTACATCGCTGGGCGCGAGTTCCACGTGCCGCTGATGGAGTTGCCGACGCTCGAAGCGCTGCCGATCATGGAGATCACCTTTCCGAGCGGTTCCAGCGCTTGGCCGATCCTGACCTACGCGGACAAATGGGAGCGTGACATACCGCCGAGGTTCCCGTGCGACCTGCCACACGCGGTGCTTCAGCGGCTGGGCGCGTTGGCGATGCAGGCGTATCGGCTTCTGGGCTGTCGCGATTACGCGCGGGTCGATTTTCGGATGAATGCAGCCAATGAGCCATTCATTCTGGAAGTGAATCCGAATCCGGAGATCAGCGCGGGAGCGGGCTATGCGAGCAACCTGGGCCGAGCGAGCCTGTCACATCACGAGTTTATCGTAAAACTTGCGGAACAGGCGCTCGCGCGCGGAAAATGACCTTTTTCATTCAGAGCCTGATGCAACGAAATAATTATCCGTAACTCTTTGAAATATAGAGCGTTTAGTTGATTCGTTGCACCGAGTTTCGGACACCTATCCCCTGGTGGAATCAATAGCGCCACAATTTTTACACATTTCTATACGCACAATATTGACAAAAAGCAGTGTACATATGTATATTTAAGAAGGAGGCATCAAGGTCATTTTCTTGAGGGCTCTCACCATGGAAAAATGGCGTCGTGTTTGGCGAGAAGGACTGGCGCCAAATCTACCTGTTGCTGGGCTCTTGGCGCTGGAGCGAGCGTTGCGCGACGATGATCCGCGACTGCTTCAGGGCGTAGTGTCCACCCCGCCGCCGTTCGAAGCGGTTCGTAACGCCACCGTCACATCCTGTTGTGCGATCTGCTACTGCGGCTGGAAAGGCGACCGGCTAAGAACGGTCGGCGAGGTCGAAGCGTTCTATCATCGCATCTGCGAGTCGGCCGACGCCGTTTTCTCCGAGGCCGCCGCGTGCCGGTTCTTTCTCAATTGGTATGACGCCACGCCGCGTTATGAGATGCGCCATGAGATGCTCGGCGAGGTCCGTCGAACGCTGGCGCGCCGTACTCCCGCAGCGGCGTAAGGCCCCGTCGCTTGCGCTCCGGGCTGGTCTCTGAAACGGAGAATGCCATGAAGTGTCGCCACTGTCACGAACGCCCAGTCTCGCGATCGCGCGGGTTGTGCTGGAAGTGCTTCTATCAGCCATCGATTCGCGCACAGTATCCGTCCACCAGCAAATTCGCCCGGCGCGGCGAGGGGATCGGCTGTATCCAGGCGCCGCTGCCCGCGTTCCCGACAACAGCTATGCCCGGCACACCAGCGAAAATCACCGTCCTTGCCGAACGCGCTCGCCTCAAACAATCGCTCTGGCACCCCGAAGACGCCACGGACGTCTCGCCGGCTTCATCGGTGCCGCGCGCTGGCTGAAAAACGTGCTCAGTCGCGCAGCACCCTCGGTCGCTGGCCACGCACGACTTTGTTTTCCTCGCTAATGCTGGCCAGTGCCCCCGATTGGTTGAAACGAAACGTCGCGACGAGCGATCCGCTGTTGCCGGCTTCCGGCACGACTTCGACTTCGCCGATCAAAATGGTCACGCTACTGGCTTCCGGTCCGGGTTTTATCTTTTCGGGGTACTTGAACTTGAAAAACCCGTCTTGGATGAATTCCATGCGTAATCTCAGCCAAGCGCGAGCCGTTTTCTCTTCTTGAACCTGAATCCTCGGCGTGGCCTTGAAGAACTCGAGAAGCACTTCGGCGCTGGCGAAGTGGGTGATCTTACCGTCTTGGCCAACAGCGAACACGTTTCGGTGCTTGAGCCCGGCGGGAGCCGACCGAGCAATCGGCCATTCGCGAAAGTGAACGGCGACGAATACATGATTCGGAAAGGCGTCGCGGAGATATTTGTCACCAACTGCGGCGACGGAGGCATCGCTGCCGGCACGATCCCTGAGGTGTTTCTCGATCGTCGCCTGGGCCTTGGCGACTTTTTCATTGGGAGTGTCTTGAGCAAACACACCCCACGGGGCCAAGGCTGTGATAAACGTCCAACAAAGCAGTACACGCGGATTCATGGCATCACCTCGATAGGAACGGGCATCACCAACAAGACGATTTGAAGTTGTCCAGCGATTTCTTGATGCGGGGAGCCGAACGGCGATCACCCGCAGCCCGGCTTCTCGTCCGCTTCGTAGGTTCTCCCGGCACTGCCGCCTTCGTGATGGCGGCGCAATGCGAGTTGATACATGCGTTCGCCGGCCAGCGTCGGGTATTCACCCGTCAGGCACGCTCGGCACAGCTTGTCCACGGGGAGCCGAATGCACCGAGCGATGGCGTCGAGCGGCAGGTAGAACAAACTGTCGGCTTCCAACGCGCGGGCCATCGCCTGCTGTTCTTCGATGGTGATGATCTTGCCGCGCATGAACTTCGGCGCGTACAACTCGTCGACGGTCGACATGTCGATGCCGTAAAAGCATGGCGCAATAATCGGCGGGCAGGCGACGCGGACATGCACTTCCTTGGCGCCGCCGCGGTCACGAATGAGCGAAAGAAGCGACTTTAGCGTCGTGCTGCGGACGATGGAGTCTTCCACGAGAATCACGCGCCGGCCTTCGAGCACTTCGCGCAGCGGCGAGAACTTCATCTTGACCCGGTCGGCCCGGTTGTTGCCCTCGATGAAGGTTCGGCCGATATGGCGATTGCGCATCAGGCCTTCGACGGACGGAATGCCGAGTTCGTAAGCCATGGCGTCGGCGGCGGCTTTGCCGGTGTCGGGGACGGGAACGACGACCGTGTTGTAATCGGGCTTGATGAGCCCGAGGCGATGTTCCTGGATCGCGAGCTCTTTGCCGAGGGCGGCCCGCGAGAGATACACGCTGCGATCGTCCAGCGTGCTGGCGACGTTGGCGAAATAAATCCATTCGAAAAAGCAATGGGCCGTCCGCGGCGATGGAGCGTAGCGAACGATGCGGAGTTCATTGTCCTGGATGAGAACCATCTCGCCCGGTTGCAACGTCTTGATATCGCGGAAGCCGAGATTCGAAAGGGCCACGCTCTCGCTGGCGGCGGCGAAAAGGGGGCCGTCGATGGCGTAACACAAGGGGCGCAGGCCGACCGGATCGCGAACGACACACATGTCGCCGTTGCCGTTCATGAATACGAGGTTATAGGCGCCGTCGAACTTCTTGCTCAGGTTCGTGAACACCTCGACGAGATCGGGCCGATCGTCGCCGCGCAGCTCGTAGCTGAGGTAGTGCATGATGACCTCGGTGTCGAGGTCGCGCATCAGGTAGTAATCTTCCTTGTTAAGTAGCTCGGACTTGAGTTCGGGGTAGTTCGTAAGCTGGCCGTTGAAGGCCATGGAGAACCACTTCCAGCGGCGACCGTGGTATCGCTCAAAGGGCTGAGCGTGATCCTTGTCGTTCTTGCCGCAGGTGGCGTAGCGAACGTGACCGATGGCGGCGCGGCCGGCGTTCTCGCGAAGGATGTTCTCGGACTTGCCGGGATGGTTGAGGCGAAACGCTTCGATGACGGTGCCGATCTGCTTGTAGGTGGAAAGAACGTTGTCGCGATTCGGATTGTAACTGGTCATGCCCGTGGCGAGCTGGCCGCGATTCTGCAGATCGATCAACATGCGCACCATGAGCCGGGCGACTTGTTCCGGACCGTCGCGCGCCGCCAGCTTGGATGTGGTGTCGCTGCCGAGGTGATAGATGGCCGCAATCCCACATTCATGGTGCAGTTCGCGCATGGAGTCGGCTCGGAAGTACGAGAGATTGAGGCGTCTAGCACTATTATAGTCGCGTGTCGGCATTCGTACAATAATGCGAATGAAGCCCAGGGATGAGCGCAGTGAACGCCTGGGATCGAACCTGGAGCCCTTTCCGCATGCCGACGTTTCTGCCGCTTCGCACCTTCGGAAGGACCTCGTTGCGCGTCACGCCGTTATGCGTCGGCTGTGCACCGCTGGGGAACATGCCGGAAACGTTCGCGTACGATGTCGCTGAGAACGAGGCGCTGGCGACGCTGCGGGCGGGCTTCCAATCTCCGATCAATTTCCTCGATACAGCAGCCTCCTACGGCGACGGCGAAAGTGAACGTCGCATCGGCCTGGTGCTTCGCGAGCTGGGGGGACTCCCGGTTGGGTTCGTGCTGGCGTCGAAGGCCGACCGTGACCTGAAGACTGGCGATTTCTCCGGAGATCAAATCAAACGATCGGTCGAGCGCAGCCTCCACCTGCTGGGCATGACCAAGCTGCAGATCATGTACCTGCACGATCCGGAACACGCCAAGTTCGAGGACATCCTGGCCAAGGGCGGGGCCGTCGATGCATTGATGAAATTCAAGGAGCAAGGCGTGATCGGCCATGTCGGCGTGGCCGGTGGACCGATCGAGCTGATGATCCGCTACGTCGAGACGGGGATGTTTGAAGCGGTCATCACGCACAATCGCTACACGCTCCTGAATCGGTCGGCGAATCCTCTATTGGACATGGCGGCCAAGCTGGGGATCGCCGTGCTCAACGCGGCGCCGTATGGCAGCGGCATCCTGGCGAAGGGGCCCGACGCCTACCCGCGCTATGCCTATCAAGCCGCCGACTCGCTCACACTCGAACGCGTTCGCGCCATGGACGCGGTGTGCAAACGGCACAAGGTTCCGCTCGCAGCGGCAGCGTTGCAGTTCTCCATGATCGATCCTCGCATCACCTCCACGATCGTCGGCGTCTCGAAAGCCGAGCGATTGGCTCAGACGGTCGAGCTGGCGCATGCTCCGATCCCGGCGGAGCTCTGGGCCGAACTCGACGCCGTCGGCTACGCCATCGACGATCCGGAAGCGAATCGCTGGACCCGCCCGTGACAAGTCAGGCTCTCGTACCAGAAGTCAGAAGTCACAAGTCAGAGATCAGAGGTCGGAAGTCAGAGATCAGATCACTTTCCCCTCAGCGAGACCAAACTGATGCATCTCGGCCCCGTTCTCTGACCTCTGATGTCTGACATCTGATCGCTGACTTCTAGTGCGGGTTGTTCCGATTTTTTCTAATTTTTCGCTTCTCCCATTTGTGCGGACAAGAATCCTGTTGAGGGCGGTTCAAAACGGCGGCGGTGGGCGGGCGAAAGTGGCGTAGAGGCATCACTTTCGCCACTCCGTGGCTTTTCGAACGCCCCCGTTTTCCAGGGGCTTGCGCCGCTGGCTATTGGCTGCCGCCGTTCCGCGGCTCATCAAGATAACGGCTTACAACATCCTTGAAAGATGTTGGCAAGCGACGGGCGGGCGCGTTCCGTCGCTTGCGCACTGGCCTGGTGCGAGCTACGCAGTTACGAGCCGCAAGCGTCAGCGACGGGTTTAGCCCGGACCGTCGCTCGCGTTTCCGGCTCGTAAGGCCAATTTCAACCAAACATCTCCCTCAGCTTCTTCTCGCGAAACGCCAACAGCTTGTCGAAATCCTTACGCAGGCTATCCGCCGTGACGATGAAACCAAGCAACCCGCCGGGTGGATCGTATTCGATTTTTTCGACGATCCTCGTCCCTTTCTCGCTGACGGCAAACTGGCTGGCGTACACCCAGAGCGCAAGTGGTCCTTCCGTCTGCTTCGTGACAATCAGCTTGTCGACCTCGAATGTCACCACCTGCTGCGTGATCTCTTGCGAGATGCCCCAGCGCCGGCCTTTCCAGACAAGCCGCGAGCCGAGCGTCAGAAGTTCCGGCGCCGTCACTAACTCCAGGTTGAGTTCCGGCGGCGTTAGTTGCTTCAGGTTCTTCGTTTGCGTCAGATAGGCGAACAGTTCAGGCAAAGGCCGAGCAACTTCCAGGGTCGCGGTATAATGATGAGGCATTCGGGGAGTCCCTACATCTTTGGGAATTATCTCTGCAATCCGAAAGCGCCGAGTGGGCGCTAAACAGCGCTTGACAGACTCTATTCATCGTAAGCACGATGGTTGGAAAAATCGATCCCTCATGTTGCCTACGCCATTTGAAAACGCATTCGTGCTGACCGGTCCCACCGCTTCGGGGAAGACGCAGCTCGGCATCGAGCTGGCGCAAGCGATGGGCGCCGAGATCATTGCCATGGACTCGATGACGGTGTATCGGCACATGGACGTCGGCACCGCCAAGCCTACGCCCTCCGAGCGCGCCGCTGTCCCGCATCATTTGATCGACGTGCTCGAGCCGTGGGAATCGGCCAGCGTCGCCTGGTGGCTGGGCGAGGCGAAACGCTGCTGTACGGAGATCGTGGCACGAGGCAAACAAGTCTTGTTCGTGGGAGGAACTCCGCTCTATTTGAAGGCTCTCTTGTGCGGGCTATTCGACGGCCCTCCCGCCGATCTCGCCATCCGGACGCGACTCACTGACGAGGCGAGCGCGCTCGGCTCGGACGCCTTGCACCGACGCTTGGCCGAGGTCGACCCGATCAGCGCCAGCCGGCTGCATCCCAACGACGTTCGCCGCATGGTGCGAGCTCTGGAAGTCTATGAGCTCACGGGAAAGCCAATGAGCTCCTGGCAAACGCAGTGGCATGCGAGACCAACACGTGAGCCGCGGGACGGGCCACCGGCTGTTCTCTGGCTTGACTTGTCGCGGCAGGAGCTTTACGATCGCATCAATCGCCGAGTCGAGGAGATGTTCGCCCGTGGCTTCGTTGAGGAGGTGCGCCGGCTGCACGCGTGGGAAAAACCGCCCAGCCTTGAAGCCCGGCAGGCTTTAGGATATAAGGAAATAGACGATTTCCTGGCTGGGATGATTAGTCAAACGGAAGCGATAGTGCGGATTCAAACGCGGACCCGCAACTTTGCCAAAAGGCAAATCGCCTGGTTTCGGCATCTCCCGCAATGCCAGCCCGCAACAATAGAATTGACTCGGCTGCTCTGGCAGTCCAGAATAGGGACATGAACGCGGCCGACATTTTGTGATATCGTGCGAGCGTCGGCCTTTTTTTCTTCTGAGCCGACTCGATCAGGCGGAGAACGCCGACCCGTTCAATCCGGCGTGCGGCAACATCCGCGGGAGCTTCACACCCATGGCGAAAGCCTCGGTGACGTTTCAAGTGCTCGAAGGAATTGATCGCGGCCGCATCTACCGCGATGTCGCCGTTCCGGTCACCATCGGCCGGGAGGAAGGCAACTCGCTGCGCCTCAACGATGAACGCGTGAGCCGATACCACGCCAAGGTTCAACTCGACGGCGACGACTACATTCTCACCGATCTGGAAAGCACCAACGGCACCCGCGTCAACGGCACCGCGATTCAGATTCGCCGGCTACGCATCGGCGATCGCGTCGGCGTCGGGCGCTCACTGTTGTTGTTCGGCTCGAACGAGGAAATCGCGGCTCGAATGGCAGCCTTGGCGGGCGTCGGCGCCTCGCCGAACCCCGTCGGCAGCGCCGGCTATTACGACGAATCAACGGGCGACCGCAAAACTGTCGCCGGGCAGGTCGATCTCAATCTCGATTTCGACATCAGTCCCACCGACCCGGCGAAACCGACAGCAGACGCGTTGTTCATCGGCAAGAAAGCACTGCCTCCGTTGCCCCTCAAGATGACCCCGTCTCAAGCCGCTCGACTCGCGGAAATTCTCGACTTCCTCCATCAAGGTCTGACACTCGCCACCGAGAACATTCAGGCCCGCGACGACGGCTCGCAAGTCACCCTCGAATACGGCGATTGGCAACGCGTCCTGGCCATCCAAATGCTGTTGGCGCGCTATCTGCGCCTCGTGGCCGATCCGCCTGAAGAGTAAACGAATGTGCTGCGAGCCGGCAGCGCAGAAAAGCTGCGCACGATGTAAGCGCCGTTTTGCCGCTTACTTCGTGCGCGGCTCTTTGCCCATTTCTACGCCTTGTGCAACTCGATGATGATGCCGCCCAACCGGAAAATGCGGTGCAGTAAGGTGAAATAGTGCGGGCGGTGCCAGATGAAGCCGCACTCTTCGCAGACAACTTTCAGTTCTTTGCGATTGTAGGTTCGGCAATGCCAGAGCTTGCTGGCGAGAATTCCGGCCAGCGTGTCTTCCGTCGTCATGAGCAGTAGCTTGCCGCCGGGACGCATGATACGGCAAAGCTCCCAAAGGCCGGGACGCGGATCGGGAAGATGCTCGAGCACCCAGCCGCAGACGACGGCGTCGAAGAAGTCGTCGGGATACGGCAAGCAGGTCAGATCGGCGGCGATATAGTGGATGCGATCGTCGCCGTAATTCCGTTTGGCGCGCAAAAGCATGCGCTGGGAGAGATCGAAGGCGGCGATAAAGGCGTCGGGGTCGGCGTGACGCAGCAGGTACTTGCAATGCCGGCCGTTGCCACACCCCGCGTCAAGAATGCGCTTGCAACCGGCGATGTCGAAGGCGCTGGGATTGAGCACGCGGCCGGCAAACAAAGCGTGCCCGGTCAGCAAACCGGACAGTGCCGTGAGCTTGCCGGCGATGCCATCGTAATGGCTCTGAATGAAATTGCGGTACTCCGGATACGGTTGTTCATCCTTGGTTTGGGCCTTGAGCTCTTTTTGGATCGCTCGGCGAGTCGGCCGGGGTTTTCTTGTGGGTTGGGTGAGAGTCTTTTGCTGGGTTTCCATGAATAGGCACTCTGTCAATGCACGGCGTTTATGGACGTCAGGCTAGAAAGTCTGGCCTACATGACTCAAACGGCTATGCGGCGTTGGTAAATGATCCACTCGGTCAATAACAATACCACGACCAAAAGCAAAATCCACTTCCAAATCTCGCGCGTCTGCGATTTTTTTTCGCCGCTGACAATCCGCTCGTTTCCGATACGAATGCTCGGCCTCGGTTCGATGTTCGTCTCGTTAGAGTCGAGCAAATTCACCGCGAATCCGCGCCTCGGCTCATTCACCAGCCGACGTTCATCTTCGGCAAGCGCCACTTGATAACGATAAATGCCGAGCTTATCGGTATCGGCAAACACGATTTCGTTGCGTTCGGTCCGCGGCAACTTGATCTTGCGCTGATCAGGCGTCGTCAGCTGCACAAATCGAAAGCCGGCGTCCGGTCGCAACACCATCGGCTCTCCCGGCGACACACTCACGGTACGCACAGAATCATCGACTTTGCCAAGAATATAAAGTAGATTCCAAAAGAAAAGCGGAAAACTGGGTTGCAATCCCCAATCGCTCAATAGGCCGCCGTCATCACTGGTTAGCGGAAACGTCTGTACCAGGTCCGTGTGCGGGCCGCGCGCCATCGCGAACAACAACGGCGTCTGATTGCTCGTCTCGACAATTCGCTCCACGGTCGGCAACGTGCGGTGCTTCGCATGCCCGATGGGCAGGTCCGCTTCCTTCGCCGCCTCTGCGCTGAGGTTCTTGCGCACGTCGAAAACGAAAGCCTCGTGCGTGCGAATGTCGTTGATCGTAGTCAGGTGCTTGAGGAGCGGATGATCGCGCTGGCTCGCGATGAAGAGCGGATTTTTCAGCACGGCCGTGCCGCGCCGCCACGGAGGCGGCGGTCGATCGATCAACAACGTGTTCGCCAGCGGCATGTCCAATTCGTCCGCTGGGACACAGCGGTCAAACACGACAAGATCGACATCTCCCGCTCGCGCTTTCTTGCGATACTCGTCTCCGTTCAGATCGGCCGGCGTCATCCACTCGGCGATCGCGATGCGCTGCGTTCCCTCCTGCTTGAACATCGCATCGAGGTGCGAATTCCCCTTGGTCACGATCAGCACCTTGGCCTTGCGCGTTGTGCCCACCGCTAGCCAGGCATGATCGTCTAGGGAGAAGTCGTCCTGCTGATTGACGAAATACGCGTGCAAGACGATGTTACTGCGAAGCTCCAAGCTCGGCAAATCGAAACGAATTTCTGCCTCGCCGGGCTCGTCGACGTCGTCTTCTTCGTCCGCTTTGGCCGGCACATACTTGCGTGCGGGAATCGTCTTGCTCTGTTCGAGGGAGTGGCGTTTTTCGCCTTCGACATAGACATCGAGCTTGACGCGTACCGCCGCTGATTGCGCGCGCACGTTGGCGAGGCGCACCCAGGCCAGCAGTTGCTGCGAATCGGCCTTCTTCTTGGCATCGATCGGCTGGCGGTGGACGTTGAAGAGGATGATGCCGACGTTGTTGGCGTTTCCCGGTTTCGCGAGGGAGCCGGCCAAGTGGTAACGCAGGTTGAGTCCGCCCTGCTTGGGATCGTCGTCGGGGCCGCGCAGCTTGAGCTTGGCGATGGCTTGCTCGGACAGCTTGGCAAACCGACCGTCGGAAAAGACATGGACAACGGTGGAGATCCCGCGTGCTTGCACCATCGTGCGCTTTTGATCGTCGGGAACGTCCGCGGGCTGCATCGACAGGTCTTCGGTCGAACGGACCGGATTGGCCAAGCTGGCCGCAAGCAGCAGGGCTTCCTCGATGCGCGTGGGCCGTTCGGTCAACGTGATGCCGCGGATCGCGTCGCGCAACTTCTCACGGTCGTTCGTATAGGCCTGCAAGGTCGTCGCCTTGGAGTTGAAAACGATGACCATGCCGAAGTCGCTGTCGCTGGCTGCGTCAATCTCCTTGAGCGCTTCCTGCTTGGCCCACTCGAGGCGATTCGGCGCCACATCCTTAACCGACATGCTGGCGGAGTTGTCGATCATGAGAATGTAGTGTCGGCTCTTCATCGTGCTGCCGTGGAGCCGCACGCCGAGTACCGAATAGATGAGGAACAGAAGCACCAGCAGCTGCAAAATCAGCAGGACGTTCTCGCGCAACCATTGGAACAGGCTGTTGACGTGCAAATCCTCCACGCTTTTCTTCCACAAAAAGGTGCTCGGCACCTGCATCGGCGTCCGCTTCAGGCGAAGGAAGTACAGAAGCAAAAGGGCGACCGGCAACAGCAACAGGATCAGCGTGATCCATGGCGAGAGACGCAACTCGTAGGTAATCTGAAAAGTGAGTAGCAGCCAATTGTTGATGGGGCCGTCGACTTCAAACAGACGCAGGATGACAAGAACGACGCCCGGCATCGCGCACGCCGCGAGCGCCAGGAGGGCAAGGGTGAACCAGTTATCCAGAAGCCACTTCATGGGCCATCCTGGTTTGCGTTTAGCGCTCACGTTGGGCCACGCTAGACTATCGGTCCGGGCAGCGGCCTACGAGCGGCAAACGTAGACTTCTACCGCACCAGCCCGCGTTGCCGAAGGTAGCTCAATACCAGGCGGTCGAACGGGACCTGGTTGCTGGTGGCCAGGAACGTGATGCCGCGGCGATTGCAGAACTCCTGCAGCCCGGTCTGGAAGGCCGCCAGGTTCTGGCGATAGCGTTCCAACAGCGGCGCGGATACGCTGATCTCCGCTTCGTCGGCGTCCTCGATGTCGACCAGCTTCAAGTCGCCCTGGATGGCCGGGTCAAGTTCCTCTTGGGCCAGTATCTGGATTACATAGATATCGAACTGGCGAGCGACGAGGTAGCGCAGCGCCTCTTCGTAGCCGGCCTTGTCCATCATGTCGCTCAAGAGAACGACGATGCCTTTGCCGGTCGATTTCATCGTGAACGTTTTGAGCGACTCGCGCAGGTTGCTCGGCCCAGCAGGGGCGATTTTTTCCAAGAAGTTCATGACGCGCCATAGGGACCGGCGTCCACGGACCGCGGGCATCGATTCGACCACATGATCGTTGAACACTTCGATCACGACTCGGTCCATGTTGACCAGCCCGATAAATGCAAGGGCGGCAGCGATCTGACGGGCGTAGTGCAACTTCGTCGGCGTTCCGAAGTCCATCGACAAGCTATTGTCCATCAGCAGATAGAAGTGGAGATCTTCTTCTTCCTGAAACAGGCGGATAAACAGGCGATCGAGCCGAGCGTAGAGGTTCCAGTCGAGATGGCGGAGGTCATCCCCTTTGACGTAGTTGCGATAGTCAGCGAACTCGACGGATTGGCCCTTGCGTTTGCTGCGGCGTTCGCCCTTGATGGCGCCGGTGAAGATCTTGCGCGACACCAACTCCAGTTGCTCCAGCCGATGCAGGAACTGCGGATCCAGGAGCGGCGTTGGCCGGGCGGTTTCGGGCATGACAGGGGTTCCGAATTCTTCGTTTAGCGTTCGCGCGGCGTCGCGCGAACGCTAAACGAAGAAACCAAAGAGTCACGTTCCGGTGGTCGGTTCGGGGCCATCGTCGGAGTGGTCCATGCGGAAACGCTGGAAGATCATCGGGCGAGCGAAGGGCTCGATTTGCAGCACCACCATGCCATTCTGAAAAATGACGACACGGCCGGACGATTGGCTGACGACGACGGCGACGGCCT
Source organism: Planctomycetota bacterium (assembly GCA_016872605.1). Lineage (GTDB taxonomy): Bacteria > Planctomycetota > Planctomycetia > Gemmatales > Gemmataceae > SIAQ01. The sequence continues at coordinate 7,796 of VGZI01000070.1, read as the reverse complement.
TGGTTTGTTTACTGATGGCGGCGGCGGAAATGTGCCGCGTCCCCCAGCCCTTGCTGACGGTGACCATCTCCTTGGATGCCGGTGCATCGACGTACATGCAGGCCGCCTCGGCAACGCCGTCGCGCCGAATGACCAGCGCGCCTTCCAGCTGCGCGATGTCCTTGATCTGTTCGCGCACTTTCTTGTCCCGGATATCCCGTTCCTTTCGGCTATAACCGCGAAACGGGTTGAAGTTGATGGGCCGACACATCGTCAGTACTTTGTCGGTGTCGCCGACGACGAACATCGTGCCGACGGGCTTGCCTTCGCGTCCTTCCTGGCCGATCTCCGTGGCCAACTCGACGACGGCCCGCAAGGTTTCGAGGGGCACGTGGGTATCCAACTTGCGCAGGTCGGCAGCGGTCAATCGCTCCAGATGCTCGCCAAGATGGATGACGCTCAGGCTGTCGATATGCTCGGGGCGATCGTCGGTCCCGATGCCGTTGTAGAGCGCCACGACCTGAGCGCCGCTGCGCAGTTTGTCGGTCGCCACAGCCTCCAAAAGCGAGACGCTCATCCGCTCCTGCGTCGGCGTCGGCCCGGGGTCCACCTCCAGGACGCGCAGAGTCGGTGTTTCAAGCAGCTTCTTGTGCAATTCTTGCGTCTTCGCTGCCACGAGCAACTTTTCGGTTGGGAGAATTTCGAGAACTTCGGTCCAATCGAGATCTGTTTCGGTCAACAACAATACGGCGTCGGCCGACAACTCATCGAGGAGCTGTCGCGCGGATCTCAAAAGTGCTGCCGTCTGCGGAGGAAGCGCCATAGGGTCCGTGCAATCAATCCATGGTCGAAAATGTGTTCTCGTCCGCGACGAGAAGAATGTTGTATCGTATCCGATGCCAAGGCAAAGAGCGAAGTTCCAACAAAATCACTGCGACAAGAAAAAAACACGGGGGGTATAGCCGGCTGCATCTGGCGAGCGTGACGGTCGCGCTCGCCAAACGCGAGCGGCTGAACATGCCCAAACGCGCCAACTCGCTATTGCACCAATGTCCCTTTTTTCGCCACAATACCGTAGCTGCCTCTCTTGCAAACCATGCACCCATGAAAGGGACACGTATGGACCCGGTCAAACGCCTCAGCGAGTCGGAACCGGCCAGAAAGGCGTTCTCGCTTCTCGACGAATTCAGGAACTTCGCCCTCAAGGGCAACGTCGTCGATTTGGCCATCGGCGTCATCATCGGAACGGCGTTCGGCAAGATCGTCGAATCCCTCGTCAAGAACATCATCATGCCCTTTATCAGCGTCGTCATGCCCACGGATCAAAGCTACCTCCAGTGGAGCTGGCGGATTGCCGGCAAAGACATCCCCTACGGGTTGTTCCTCGGCGAAATCCTCAACTTCATCATTGTGGCAGGCGTGCTTTTTGTCTTCTTCGTCAAGTTCTTGGGCTGGATCATGGAGACGAAAGCGGAAGAGGCGCCGAAGCTGACTAAAGAACAAGAATTATTGACCGAAATCCGGGATCTGCTCAAAAGCCGACCGGCAGACGTGCCGCCGCCGAATCCGATTGCCCCGGTTGCCCCGGCGTAGGGACAAGCTGCCAGCTTGTCCTCCCACGTCTTGTGGCGGTCTGGGCGTGCCGGAACAAGCTGGACGCCTGCCCCTGCGACTTTCTCGAAAGGACCGCACCATGCAAGAATCCATACTCCAATCGATCGGCAAAACGCCGCTCGTACGACTGCGACGCCTGGGCGAAGAGCTGCAGGCGGCGGTTTATGTCAAGAACGAGGCAATGAATCCGGGCGGCTCGGTCAAAGATCGCGTCGCCCAGGCCATGGTCGCCGATGCCGAGCGGCGCGGCTGGCTGCGTCCGGGCGGCACCATCATCGAAGCGACCGCGGGCAACACCGGCGTCGGCCTGGCCATGATCGCCGCCGTCAAGGGCTACCGCTGCATCTTCGTCCTGCCCGACAAGATGAGTGCGGAGAAGATTCGCTTGCTCAAGGCGTACGGCGCCGAAGTCGTCATTACAGCGACCAATGTGCCGCCCGATTCGCCCGACAGCTACAACGGCGTCGCCGATCGCCTCACCCGCGAAATCCCAGGGGCTTGGAGACCGAATCAGTTCTCCAACCTCTCCAATCCCGAAGTCCACTACCGCACCACCGGCTACGAAATCTGGGAGCAGACCGAAGGAAGAATCACCGCCTTCGTCGCCGGCGCGGGCACCGGCGGCACGATCTCCGGCGTCGGGCGGTATCTCAAGGAGCAAAATCCCGATGTCAAGATCATCGGCGCCGATCCGGAAGGCTCCATCCTTTCCGGCGATTCTCCCAAGCCTTGGAAGGTCGAGGGCATCGGCGAGGACTTCGTGCCCAAGACACTCAACAGTCAGCTTGTCGATGAATGGATTCGCGTCGGCGATGCGGAAGCGTTTCACATCGCCCGACAACTGGCTCGTCGTGAAGGGATGCTGGTCGGTGGCTCCAGCGGCACCGCCGTCGCCGCCGCCTTGCGCTACGCCCGGCGTTTGACGAGCAACGACCTCGTCGTCGCTCTCTGTGCCGACACGGGCCGCAACTACTTGAGCAAATTCTTCGACGACGCCTGGCTAGCCGAGAACAAGTTGACCCTGAGCGTCGACGTGCCCCACTCGATCGGCGATCTCCTCAAGTCGCGCGGCGCGCGCAAGCTTGTCTGCATCGCGCCGAAGGCAAGTATCTCGGACGCCATCGCCATCTTGCAAGCCTCGGGCATTTCGCAGTTGCCCGTCATCGACGACGGCAAGTCGGTCGGCAGCATCCAGGAAGTAACCCTCGCCCGCATCCTGCACGATCACAGCGACCCCGACAAGGTCAAAGTCGGCGACGTCATGGCCCGCCCGCTGCCGCAACTGGAAACGACCGTGCACCTCGACGAAGCCTATCGCCTGCTTCTGGCCGGCAACACCGGCGTCCTGGCCGTGCAGGGCGGCAGCGTCGTCGATATCGTGACGCGCATCGACCTGGTGCACTACTGGAACCAGATGCGACAGAAGAAGTAATTCGGGTTTGTTTAGCGTTCGCGGCGAAGCGCCAGAGACTGAGTCGCCGACATTTGTCTGCGAACGCTAAACGAGAACAATGGAGGATGTTCATGAATCCGATCGACCAAGGCTTCTCGACGAGGGCCATCCATGTCGGGCAGGACGCCGATCCGACGACCGGCGCTACCGTCGTGCCGATCTATGCGACCTCGACCTATACGCAGGCGGCGCCGGGGCAGCACAAGGGGTACGAGTATTCGCGCACCGGCAATCCGACCCGCGCCGCGCTCGAGACGTGCCTCGCTGCTCTGGAATGCGGCGAACGCGGGCTGGCGTTTGCCTCCGGGCTGGCCGCGACCAATGCGGTGCTCGCGCAACTCAAGCCGGGCGATGAAGTGGCGGCGGCGGCGGACCTCTACGGCGGCACGTTCCGCATTCTCGAACGCGTCTTCAAGCCGTGGGGCCTGGTCGCACGCTACACCGACGATCCCAGTCCCGATGGCTTTCGCAAGATCGTCACGCCCAAGACGAAGATGGTCTGGATCGAGACGCCGACCAATCCGCTCTTGCAAATCGTCGATATCGCCACGATCGCCGAGCTGGCGCACAAGGCAGGCGCCGTTCTCGCTGTCGATAACACGTTTGCGTCGCCGTACCTGCAACAGCCGATCAAGCTCGGCGCCGATCTCGTCGTGCACAGCACCACGAAGTACCTCGGCGGGCATTCCGATGTCGTCGGCGGGGCGGTGATTGGCCGTAAGGATTTGATGACACCGATCGCGTTCTATCAAAACGCGGCTGGCGGCGTGCCGGGGCCTTTTGACTCGTGGCTCGTCCTGCGCGGCATCAAGACACTGGCCGTTCGCATGGATCGCCACTGCGCCAATGCGTCGAAGTTAGCCGACTGGCTGGCGAAACACCCGGGCATCAGCCGCGTCTACTTCCCAGGATTGCCGAGCCATCCGGGGCATGACCTCGCCAAGAAGCAGATGCGCGACTTCGGCGGCATGATCTCGGTCAGCATCAAAGGCGGCAAGGAAGGCGCGCTGAAATTCATGACGCGCACCAAGCTCTTCAGCCTCGCCGAAAGCCTGGGCGGCGTCGAATCGCTCGTCTGCCACCCCTCGACCATGACCCACGCAAGCATCCCCGCCGACCTCCGCCTCGCCCGCGGCATCGACGACGGTCTGGTGCGCCTCAGCGTCGGCATCGAGGATGTCGACGATCTGCAAGCCGACCTGGACTCAGCTCTACACCAAATCATGTGACGAGCGGACGTTCGGCAAATTCCAATCACGATAACGCGAAAGACGAAAACACGACAGGGGCCTAATCCGGCCTCCCTTTCGTGTTTTCGTCTTTCGCGTTTTCGTGATTCGCATTTTTTGAGTAGCAAGTCAAACAGTAACCATGTACTCTTGACCGACAAGAACCGTCCCCATTCAGGAGGCATGACATGCGACTGCTGCTTTCTCTCTTCCTGGCCGCGACATTGCCAAGTGCCGGGTTGGCTCAGGACAAGAAACAAGACAAAAAGCCCGGCGATGCGATGATCGAGAAGTATCTCGCCGCCGAGACCGACAAGCTGTCGGCGAAATTCCTCGACGGCGCCAAGACCCTCGCCGAATGGAAGCAGAAACGGCCACGGCTGCACAAGGAATACATGGACATGCTCGGGCTGTGGCCGATCCCCGAGAAGACGCCGCTCAAGGTGGTCAAGACCGGCGAGGTCGACGCGCACGAAGTCATTGTCGAGAAGCTGCATTTTCAATCGAAGCCGGGGCTCTATGTGACGGCGAATTTGTATCGGCCAAAGGGCGGAGCCGCCATTGAACAAAAACAGCCGGCGATCGTTTATGTCTGCGGCCATTCCGGCAAGGGCCGCGACGGCAACAAGACCGCCTTTCAGGATCACGGCTTCTGGTTCGCCAACAACGGCTACGTCTGTCTCATCATCGATACCTTGCAGCTGGGCGAAATCCCCGGCGTTCATCATGGGACGTATGGCCGGCCGTGGGGGCATCTCAAATCGTGGGGCGTGGAAGATGCCGAGAAGATGAAAAACCACAATCGCTTCTGGTGGCATTCGATCGGTTACAGCCCCGCGGCCGTCGAATGCTGGAACGGCATCCGCGCCATCGATTATTTGTGCACGCGCGATGACGTCGATCCCGACAAGATCGGCGTGACGGGTATCTCCGGCGGCGGCGCCGCGACGTTCTGGATCGCCGCCGCCGATGAGCGCGTCAAGGTCGCCGTCCCCGTCAGCGGCATGGCCGACCTCGAGTTTTACGTCAAGCAAAAGGGCGTCAACGGCCATTGCGATTGCATGTTCCTTTACAACACGTACCAGTGGGACTGGACGACGATCGCCGCCCTGGTCGCGCCGCGACCGATGCTGTTCGCCAACAGCGACAACGACCCGATCTTCCCGATGGACGCCAACCGCCGCATCTTCAAGAAACTCGAAAAGATCTACGGCATGTACGGTGTCGAAAAAGCCGTCCAGGAAAAAGTCAGCGTCGGCGGTCACGACTACCGCCCCGACCTCCGCAAGGCGATCTTCCACTTCTTCAACCTGCACCTGAAGCAGCAACCGGTCGCGCTGGTCGAGGACAGCGCGAAGTACACGCCGATCGACGGCAAGAAGCTGCGCGTGTTCCCGGAAGACAAAGATTTGCCGAAGGATTCGATCAATCACAAGATCGATGAACTGTTCATCCCGCCGGCGCTTGTGGAGTTGCCGGCGAAGGGGAAGTTCGCGGCGTGGAAGAAGGGGATGATCAAAAGGTTAGAAGTTCAATCATTTTCCAAATTGTCCAGCAGAGTACCACTTCCCCAACGTGTTCCCACGGACTTGTTCACATACTTCAGGGGGACGGACGGCGTTAACATTGCGACGATGAATCCAGAATCGGAGAGCATGTTTGTGGTAAGGGACCTTCAGAATGTCCGATTCAAGAAGTTGACAGAGACAAAGGGATGGTCGACATCACAACTGCTCGTTTACCCGAGGGGAACAATTCTGGATTGGACAAAAAAGTCTCCTCCGAACTTCATTGAACGCGCCCATCTCCTCCTAGGGCGCACGGTCGAATCCGACGCAGTCGTTGACGTCTGCACTGTTGCGCGCGGGGCGGAAACGCATTTGAAAAAGAAAAACCTCGCCATTCAAGGAATCGGCAACGCCGGCATCCTCGCCGCCTACGCCGCTCTGTTCGAGCCGTCGATCAAGGAAGTGATCGTCATCGATCCGCCGAAGTCGCACAAGGAGGGGCCGCACTTCCTCAATGTGATGCGCGTGCTCGACATTCCCGAGGCGCTGGGGCTTTTGGCGCCGACGCCGCTCACGATCATCGGCGGCGACCAGAAGGCTTTTGAGCGGACGGCGGAGATCTATCGATTGGCCGGGGCCGCGGATAAGTTGACGCGGAAATGATGTTTCCCGTTCACGTTTAGCGCTCGCGCGGCGCCATGCGAGGAATACGGCGTTCAGTCAATAACCCGTTTACGTTTAGCGCTCGCGTGGCGCCGCGCGAGCGCTAAACGTAAACCATCGGAGGTCAAACTCCATGGTCGCCGGCTACCATCTCATCTGGACTGTCTACGATTACTGGCTGCCCAACGATCCGCGCGGCAGTACGTCCAAAGAAATCCGTGTCGAACCGATCTCCGACCTCGGTGAACTCCATTATGGCGTTAAACCAGTGCAGCCGTCGGCGAAGCAGATTCGCAATTTCCACGAAAAGGCACACGACATCCTCAAACACCCGGTGTTGACATTCACTGACGACGAGATCCTGCTCGTCGGAAAAGTGCTCGGTCAGGTCATCGAAGAAAAGAAATACACCTGCTACGCCTGTGCCGTCATGCCGGATCATGTGCACATGGTGATACGTCGGCGTCGCGATATGGCGGAAGAGATGATCGAGTACTTTCAGGAAGCCGTGCGATTGGCGCTGATCGCGGCGGAGATGCGGATTCCGATCCAGCCGATCTGGAGTGATGGGCCAGGCTGGAAGACGTTCATCAACACGCGAAGACAATTCGAGCACGAAATTGGGTACGTGGAAAAAAACCCGGAGAAAGCGGGGCGGCCGGAACAGAGATGGGATTTCGTGACGCCGTACGATGGGTGGATGCCAGGGTATCGAGGGTAGCGCCAAGTTGCCGCAAGGGATACAGCGAGCGCTAAACGTAAACGGCGGTCAGCGCAATCCCGTCGCCTTGTGCACCTTTTCCATCGTCTTTTGCGTCTCGATGCGGGCGCGGCGGGCCCCTTCGCGCAAGATATCCTCGACCGTGTCGGGATGGGCGGCCAACTCTTTGCGTTTGGCGCGAAACGGCGCGAAGTAGGCGTCGATCTTCTCTCTCAGCATCTTCTTGGCCCCGCCGAAACCGATCGTGCCCGCCCGATACTGCTCTGCCAGTGTAGCTTTCTCCGCCTCGGTGGCGAACAGTGAAAACAAGGCAAACACGTTGCACGACTCCGGATTGAGCGGTTGGCCCATCGGCGTCGAATCGGTCTTGATCGCCATCACCGTCTTTTCCAGCGGCTTGCCCTCGGCAAAGATGTCGATCGTGTTGCCGTAAGACTTGCTCATCTTTTGCCCATCCGTGCCGGGAACCTTCGATTCCTTGTCGAGCCGATAGGTCGGGATCGGGAAGAGGTCCTTATCGAAAGCGCGATTGAACTTGCCGGCAATGTCGGCAGTCATCTCAAGATGCTGGACCTGATCCTTGCCGACCGGGACGACATTGGAGCGGACGATGAGGATGTCGGCAGCCA
>VGZI01000069.1 GCA_016872605.1 Planctomycetota bacterium | reverse complement strand
GGAACACGGGGGATTGCTTTTGGAGCGTCTAAAGAAATGAAGCAGGACGGCTCTCCTGAGCCGGCCGGACGGGTCTGGAGACCCGTCCCACGGCATTCTATCAGAGCTCCTTAGAAGATTCCGGAACGTCGCGGAATATCGCCGACCGGGAATGTCTGAGCTCGGCCCGTCGTTTCTCTGTCTGTTTCGGCATTCTCCCCGAGTTCCCCGTGCCCCCCGTGGTTCTCTCTCCGTCGCGTTAAGCGAGAAGTGTCTTTTTTTCTGGCGCACTCACTCCGACCTCATTTCAACCAACCCCCCATTCTGCCTTAACGCGGCTGGCAACATCTCCTCCTACAATCGTTGCGACCGGAAAATCTTCTCAATTCGGAACGCCAATCGTGCCGGAAATGCCGACCGGTTCTGGCGAACCGGTGCTTTCCTCGACCTACAATCGGAATGGATTGTAATGAAAGCTGGAGGTGCGCCATGGCACGAGCATTGTGGATTTTGGCAGTGGCATGTGTGTTGGTTGTGAACGTGGGATGTCAGCATTCGTGCTTTCGCCGGCCCTTGTGTCGCCGTGATCCCGCGCCGCCGCCGTTCGTCCCGCCGGGTCCGCCGCAGCCATACATGCCGCCGATCCAGCAATCGGGCGCGGTAGTGCCGCCGGACGCCACGTTACCGCCTGGAACGACGTTGCTTCCGGGGACAACGCTGGTGACGCCGGCGCCGTCGATCTCGAAGTCGCCGGCCGATCGATTCGATCCGCAGTGGCTTCCGCCCCAGACGCCGGAGCCTGAGTTGCGCAAGGACCTGCCGCCGAGCATTAAACTGTACGCACCGGAGCCGATCGATAAGGAGATGCCTCCCGCGAAAGATGACGACTCGGCGAGGAAGCCCAGTCCACAACGGTCCTTCCCCGCCATCGCGCAGTTTGCCGAGGCGAAGGACAAAGTGTTCGCCGGCTTGCGTCCGTCGCTGGAAGGCCTCGATTGGCTGCAGCAGAACGGCATCAAGACGGTCGTGCAAATTCGCCTGTTCGGCGAGGACGATTCGGCCGACCGAAAGCAAATTGAGAAACGCGGCATGCGATACGTGGCGATCGAGATTTCGCCGCAAGCCGTCACCAAAGATCGGGCCGACGATTTCGTGCAACTGCTTCGCGAAAGCGCCAAGGATGGGATATTCGTTTACGACGAAGACAGCTCGCTTGCAGGCGCTATGTGGTACCTCTACTTGCGACAAGGCGAAATCCTCGACGAAGAGCCCGCTCAACTCCGCGCTCGCGCCCTCGGTCTCCAGACCGGCCGAGAAGGCCAGCATCGCGACATGTGGCTTGCCGTGCGCAAGTATCTGGGTGAGAATAACCCCTGAGGAACCGCAGATTACAGATCTCAGATTGCAGATTGTCGAACGGTTCTCCATTCTGCAATCTGAGATCTGTAATCTGCAATTTCGCTCAGGAACCCCGAAATGTCGAAATCTAACAAAGCCTCTCTCGGCTCGACGAAGCCGCTCGTTGTGCCGCTCTATCAATCCTCCGTTTACACGCTGCCCGATCTCGATGCGCTCGACGCCATCATGAACGACGGCGAGCCGGGCTATATCTACGCGCGTGACGCTCATCCGAATGCCCGCCGGCTCGGCGCCTTGCTGGCGCAGATCGAGTCGGCCCAGTGGGGCGTCGTCACGGGGTCCGGCATGGCGGCGATCAGCGCAATCCTACTAGCCACCGTGCAGCAAGGGCAGCGCATCCTCGCCAGCAACCGTCTCTATGGCCGAACCGTCCAACTCTTCACCGAAGAACTGGGCCGATTCGGCGTCGCGACCGAGTATGTCGATTGCAACGATCTGTCAGCCGTCGAGACGTCGCTGCAGAACAATCCGCGCCTGCTGTTTGTCGAGACAATGTCGAACCCGCTCGTGCGCGTCGTTGACATCGCGGCATTGGCAAATCTCGCGCATGAACATGACGCGCTTTTGGTTGTGGACAATACATTCGCCACGCCGGTGCTGACCAGGCCGATGGACCTCGGCGCCGACTTCGTCATGGAAAGCCTGACGAAAATGATCGCGGGGCATAGCGATGTCACGCTCGGCGTTGTGGCGGGCAACGATGCCGACATGTTGCCGACCATCAATCGCACGTCAAGCATCTGGGGGCTGGCGTCGAATCCGTTCGACTGCTGGCTCACCGAACGCGGGTTGGGCACGCTCGAATTGCGCACGCGTGCCGCCTGCAAGAATGCCGAGCAACTGGCGAACTGGTTGGCGGAACAATCGGGCGTGTCGCGCGTCTGGTATCCGAGCCGGGAGGATCATCCCGATCACGAGTTGGCGAAACGTGTGCTCGATGGAGGATTCGGGCACATGCTCTGTTTCGAGTTGTCCGGCGGCCGCGATGCCGTCAATCGCTTTATTCATGCGGCGCCGGGAATACCGTTCAGCCCGTCGCTCGGGCACGTGACGACAACCCTGAGCCATCCCGCCACGACATCGCATCGCTACGCCAGCCCAGCGGAGAAAAAACGCCAGGGCATCAGCGACGGCTTGATTCGCCTCTCCGTCGGCGTCGAGCCGTTCGAGCAGATTCAGGAAGAAATGGCCAAGGGCCTGACGTGAGCGCTATTTCTTTTGGGCAAGCGTCGTCGCGCTCGCTCGGCGGATTCGCGCAAGTCAGGGCAACAGATCGCTCACCGCGAGCGTCGCCACGACGTTGCCATCGAGCACGAGCGGCACGGCATCGCCATCATGATAGTCGGTGCGTGTCGCATAAGCAGGCGCCGCCGATGGCCCGCTCGGATTCTCGTACACTTCGATTTGGCGGTCCACCAAGTTAATGATCCAATAAATCGGAATCCCCGCGCGAGCGTAGATACGCGCCTTGTCGATCCGATCTCCTTGCAGCGTCGAGTCGGCAACCTCAATCAATTGGCCAATATCACTCACGGTAGGGTGCTTTGTCATGAACGCGCGATAATTACCCCGGACGATAGCAATGTCGGGCTCCGGCTCGCTGTCAGGCAATGTCACTGCACATTGCGTTCGCAAGCACCAACCAGTAGGCAGCGAATTCGTCACGAAATGCTCATTGGCTTGAATGGTACCATCATGCGGAAGGTTGCGCGACATTTTGTGCACCAGGTAGCCTTCCAGAAGTTCAAGATTGTCGTCCTCGGTCAGCACGCCGATCTCGATCAACTTGTGGTACTCGGGCACACTGAATCGACGAAAACCGGCCATCGTCCCCTGCCATGGCAAACTTGGAGCGGTTGCGATCATGCTTCATCCCCTTGTGATTTCGGTGCTATTCTACCCAGAAAGGACGATTCGCTGCAACCGCGCTTCCAATCGGAGCCTGAAGCGGGGTGCACGACATGGTTTGCAAACGGCACGGGAGGGCGAGGCTCCTGCCGAGCCGCGAGCCCGCGAAATACTCGATTTCGGACGAGTATCCTGTCGCTTCCGGCTCGGCCGGAGCCTCGCCCTCCCAAAGCAGACCACGCAGACCATGTCGTGCACCCCCTGAAGCGTAAGCGAAGGAGCTTGGCTGCCGTTCGCTTCATGCGCTGATCTCATGTTCCCGGCGGCAACACGTGCTCGCCTTCGACCACGTCGGCGGCGTGCGCTTGCGCCATCGCTTCGTCGGTGCTGGTCGGATCAATGTCCCGGCAGCTCGCGGTCATCTGATCGCCTAGTTCGCGCAGGTCGGCTTGCCAAACCGCCGTGTCCATGCCGTCCGGCGTCACTTGCGAGAATTCGCCCAAAAGAAGAATCAGTCGCAGCACGTGCCGAAAGACGATGCCCTCCTGCTTGACCAGGTCGCGCGACTGCACGTATTTGTTGAAGTTGCCTCCGAACCGCAACAACTCGCCGGCGGCCCAGACCGATTGCGTCGTTACATCGGTCACGTCCGGATAGGTCGCGTCGAACAGCATGCGCAGCTTCTCAGCCAGCGTCGGCGGGCGCTGCTCGCGTTCTTGCCACGAGGGGATCCAGTCGTCGTCGTCCGGCTCGCTCTCGGATTCCGCTGGTTTCGCAGCAATGAGGCCTCGATTGACGAGTTCCAGATCGAGCCGAGTGAGTGCCAACGGACCGGGCGGCAGGTCTTCCTGAAATGGTACACGCACGAAGCGCAGCACCGAGCGAGGCATCTCCAGGACACTCTCAAAGGCCTGCAAGCGTTCATCGCGATCGCCAATGCCGAGGTGTTGCAGCAAGAATGCTGCGTAGAGCGGATGAACACTGCGGAAGACGAGCAGTTGATCCAGCTTCGGCGTCGGCGTTGCTTCCTGGATCACGACTTGGGAGGGCGAGGCTCCTGCCGAGCCGGGAGCGCCTGGCGACGACGGCTTGGCAGGAGCCTCGCCCTCCCGTAACGGCGGCGGAGACAGCGTAACGAAGCCCGCTTTTTCCAGCGTCATCAGCATGGCGTCGAGGTGGCGTTCTTGGGCCTTGACACGGCCTTCGTCCATCAGGCGCTTACGTATCACGCCGCGAATGCGCGCCACCTCCGGCGAAACCTTCAGCAGGTATGCGAGCAGGCGCCAGGGCAATGGGCCTTTGCTGTAGAGCTTGCCGGGCGGGGCGGATTGCAACTGCTTGAATTGGCTTTCGTTCCAATAGGTGCGCGTATCGCTACGTGTCGGCTTCTTGCGCTTCAGGTCTTTCTTCGCCTTGATGAGGCCCGGATCACGCGTGTCCTCCGGAATCTGGTCGAACTTCTCCTTCCAACGCAGGATCTTGACGTCGTCCTCATGCGCGATGGCGTAGACGAAGCCGCGATCGTCGAACTGGGGTCGCCCTGCCCTGCCGAAGATTTGCTGAGCCGTGCTGGCGTCGATGAGGCGCTGCCTTTCCGCAGGGCCCTTGACGAGCGACGACAGAATGACCGATCGTGCGGGAAGATTTATTCCTGCGGCCAGCGTCTCCGTGCAGAGGACGACCGCCAGCAGCTTTCGATTGAATAATTCCTCGACGACACGGCGATACTTGGGCAGAAGCCCAGCGTGATGCACACCGACGCCGCGATGCAGCATTTGCTTGATCTTCGGGCCCACTCCTTGCGTCCAGTCAAGCTTGTTGACTTCGGCATGCAGGGCTGTCTTTTGCGCTTCTTGCAAGAGCGGCAGTCCCTTCAACTGCTCGGCCACGCTCCAGCATTCATCGCGATTGAAGCAGAAGATCAGCGCCGGCAGCGTGCGCGTGCCGGCGTCCCCCTTCGCCATCAGAACGACCTGCTCGGTCAAGAATTGATCGGCCACCCACACATACGTCAATGGAATCTTGCGGTCCTTGCTCTCGACCAGTTCCAGCTTCCGCTGATGGCAGCGTTCGAGCCATTGCAAGAACTCCATTGAGTTGCCCACCGTCGCGGAGAGCAGCAAAAGGCGAATGTGCTTCGGCAATAGCGACAGCGATAGCTCCCAGACGATACCCCGCTCCAGATCGGCGAAGCTGTGAAACTCGTCCATCACTACTGCAGAGACGTTCCCGAAATCGAACGCTTCCGGATGCAACAGCCGATTGAGCAGAATCTCGGCGACAACGATGAGAATGCGGGCGTCGGGGTTGACGCGACGGTTGCCCGTGACCAGCCCGACGTCCTCGGCCCGAAAGCCCCAGCGGACAGCCGATTCTTGCATTTCGCGGAACTTCTGTTCGGTCAACGCGATGAGCGGCGTGGTGTAATAAGCGATCGAGCCGGTATGCAGCGCCTCGTACAGGGCGGCCTGAGCAATAAGTGTCTTTCCCGTTCCCGTCGGCGCGCAGACCAGAACGCCCTGCTCTGCCGTGAACCACGCCAACAGCGCGTCCTCCTGCACCGGATAGGGCGCATACGGGACCTGATTCAGGTATTGCTCAGCCAAATGATCGCGGCTCGATCCGGACATCGGTTTTTCCTCAGAGCCCGAAGCGTTAGCGAGGGAGACGTTAACATCCCTCGCTTTCGCTTCGGGCTCTGACGGGTGGCACGTTGGGCATCAACATCCTATGAAATCCCTTGCCGCTCGCGGCGTAGCACGATCATCGTCCCCTCTTCGATAGGAGCTTTCCATGATGGGCTTCGGTTTCGCGGAAATCCTCGTACTGGCCATCATGTCCGGCGGCATCAGCAACGCCGACCTGGTCATGCTGGTGCAGCCTGGGCATTACTTCAAGAGCCGACAGATCGACATCTCCGTCGACAAGGCTATCGCCTATGCCGGCGATGAGGCCAAGACCGCCAAGCAACAGATCGTGCAGTTGACGGCGCTGCGTTACCTCATGGAAGAAAGCGAGACCCTCAAGAAATCGCCGAAGTACGCCGCCCAGCGCCAGGTGTTGGAGCAGATCGCATCCGGCAAGAAGGCCAACGATTCGCAAGGCTTCGCTCAAGAGTACGCCGCCGCGCTGTTAGCCAAGCTCGACGACACGAAGGCGGCCGACGTGAAATACCCGCCGTTGCGCGCCGACATCCTGAACTGGTTCCCCGCCGACGTCGCCCTCGCCATGGCCGTCGATTTTCGGCAAACCCGCAAGGCCGGCACCAACGACACGCTCAAGAATCTGCTCAAGCTCATGCCCGAGCACGGCAAGCAGGAGATGTACGATCACATCGAGAAGTCAGGCAACATCCGCGTCGAACGCATCGCCTTTGCCATGGTCCCCAGCGAAAAACGCGAAGAGCAGAAGATGTACCTGCGCTTCACCGGCAAAGGAAACCACGCCTGGGTCGTCGATCTGATCAAAATGATGGACAAGAATCGCGGGCGATTGGAGATCGAATCGCTCAAGGACGAAAAGGACACGCCGATCACGCTCGTCAAAGAAAAATTCAGCCCGATGATCGCCATCGTCGGCAATACCGACGTCGTCGTCGCCGGCTTCGATCGTCCGCAAGGCAAGGATCGCGACGTGTTCGACGCGCTGATGGACGTGCGGGCCAAGAAAAAGGCCAACGCGTTCACCGGCGTGCTCAAGGCTCGACTCGCCAAGGTTCCCGACAAGGCGATCGCGTTCATCGTCGGCGATGCCCCAGAGTTCCTTAAGCGTGAACTCCGCTTGAGCGGCTTCGAACCGGTCCCGACCAACATCACCGCCTGGGCCGAACGGGCCCAGCAGGGCATGGACGTCCAAGTCGAGACGTCCACGGCGAACGGCGACGACGCCAACAAGCTTGTCAGAAAAGTTGGCGACCTGCGCAAGCAAGGAATCGACCAGCTCAAACAGTTGATGCAACAAGGCCTGCCGCCTGATGCGCCGCCGATTCCGTTCCCTGCAATCATCAACCTGCTTGAGACGTTGCAGGTGCAGAGCGACCGCGATCGCGTTAACGTTCGCCTGTTCGTTCCGGACGGATTAGCCGACAGTCTCTTGAACGGCTGGATCCTCTTCGCAGGCGCCAGGGAACTGAAATGACGAGATGGGCCGCTTGCGGCGTCGCTCTTGCTACGCCGCAAACGGCCATTGACGATGCGATTCGCTCCCGTACTCTTTCCGGATGAAAAAAAAAACCTCGCGCAAGTACCTTCACAAGATCAGCAGCAAGCGCATCGATCCGCCGGCCGTAACCGGCGCGACGACGCTCACGCAACTCGTCGATGAGGCGTTCCTCTCTTACAACGCGGGCCGCATGCGCGAGGCGTGTAAACTCTTCGCGACGATGATGCTCGCCGACAACGTCACTGTCGGCCTGTCGCTGTCGGGCGCGTTGACGCCGGCGGGTTTGGGCATCTCGTGTCTGGTGCCGCTGATCGAGGCGGGCTTCATCGACTGGATCATCAGCACCGGGGCCAATCTCTATCACGACACGCACTTTGCGCTCGACATGGAGATGCACCAGTCGCGCCCGGGCCTGGACGACCTGGCCTTGCGCAAGCACGACGTGATTCGTATTTACGACATCGTCTTCGATTACGAGAACCTGCTCGGCACCGATCGTTTCTATCGCAAGCTGTGCCGCAGCGAGCCGTTTCAGAAGACGTTCAGCACGCCGGAATTTCATTATCAAGTGGGGAAATATTTAGCGGCGCTGGAGGACGGGGCCCCCTCATCCCCAACCCCTCTCTCCCGGGGGGGAGAGGGGGGAAATGCGAAGCACCGCAGCTTCGTGGCGGCGGCGTATCGGGCGGGAGTGCCGATCTTCACCTCGTCGCCGGGCGATAGCTCCATCGGCATGAACCTGGCTGCACTGCAACTCGAAGGCTCGCAACTGCGCATCGATCCCTTGCGCGACGTCAACCAGTCCGCCGCCATCGTCTGGGACGCCAAGCGCAGCAAGGGCCGCAGCGGCGTCTTCATCCTCGGCGGCGGGTCGCCCAAGAACTTCATGCTGCAGACAGAGCCGCAAATCCAGGAAGTGCTCGGCCTGGACGAAGCGGGCCACGACTACTTCTTGCAAGTCACCGACGCTCGCCCCGATACCGGCGGCCTCTCCGGGGCCACGCCGTCCGAGGCGATGACCTGGGGCAAGGTCGATCCCAATCAGCTCCCCGACACCGTCACCTGCTACGTCGATTCCACGGTGTTCCTGCCGATCCTGACCGCCTACGCCCTGGCCACGCACGCACCGCGCAAGCACAAACGTTTGATGGATCGGCTCGATGATCTGATGGCCGAGTTGGCGGCAGGCTATGCGAAGAATCGCAAAAAGAACCGGAAGGAATAACGGTCCGAGCCCGAGCGCCAGCGAGGGGCGTGCAACGGAGGCGGCGTTGCGTACTTCGCTATCGCATTTGTCGAATCTTGCCCTGGAGTTCTAGCAAGTCCATCAGCGCCTGATCCATCATGCGTTCGCCGGCGCCGATTTCGACCGGGGAAACCGTCGTGTCCGCTCCGTAACCGCCCTCCGCGACCGCTTCGATCGTCGGGAAGTACTGGTGATAATCGTTGCAGCAGCCGAACACCATCAAGTGCTCGAGCCTCGCGCGTCGTTTCAGGTTGATCGCATGGCTCGTGAAAAGCTCGCCGGAGACGCCGACGAAGCCGACTCGGCCATCGAGCAGCGCCGTGGTCATGTGCGGCCGCACGCCTTCACGGTATTCGCGCTCGAAGTGATCGACGATGCCCGGGAAGAATGCAATGGCATAGGCGGCGTAGACGAGCGGGTTGCTGATGTCGATGCGGGCGCGGAACTTGAAGTCGCGCTCCTTGGCTTGCAGCTTCCTCGGCTCCGCGAGTTCGCACTTGATGGCCCGGCTCTTCTCAACGACGAACTTGCCGATCGTCTCGCCGAACTTCTCCGGACCGCCCGCGCCTTGCGGATTGGCCGACAGGTCCCCCTCGGCCCCTTGCAAGAACAGGCAAAGGCCGCCCAACTCCGTCTCGACATGTTTGGCGAAGAACCCGGGATAGTCGTGCGAGAACTCGAACAGCTTCCACGGCAGCATCGTCGGATGCGCGGCGAAGTTGACGAGGTGCGCGATCGGCTTTCCCTTGGCGTCGTCGATGCGGATGATGATCATCTCTTTGTCGACGGGCCGATCGGCTCGTTTCGAATGGCGGTTGCGATTGAAGGGAACCTCGTGAGCACTAATGCCGAGCTTGGCCGGTTCGAGCTTCTTGTCGGCGTCGACGATGACCTTGACGATTTTTTCTTCGAGGGTGCGAACGTACGGCTTGTCCTTGCTAGGCCAGTCGCGAAGTTCGAGCACGGGGCCGTGATGCGTGTGCGTGGCGACGAGAAAGATGGTCTCGATCTGCGTGGCGTCCTTGAGCGACTTGCGGATGTTGGCCATGCTCTCGCGAGTCGGCGCTCGCCCCAGGTCGAGACTGACGAAGGCGAGCTTGGTCTTGCCGACGGCGAGGACGGCGGCGCGTGCGGACAGCGGATCGCGCACGCCTTTGCTCGGCGCATCCTTGCGGGCGGCGTAGCCCCACATCGGAAACCCCGTCGGCGGCGTGATGTCGATGCGCGCGGCGCCGGCCGACAGGGGCTCTGCGCGGCTCATCGACGCGACAATCAAAACGGTCCAGATTGCGATGGCGTATCTCATGTCTCGCTCGCGGGAGGAGTGGGTTGCGGTTCCGGGGGCGGCGCCCAAACTTGCGTTACAATGGAGCCCGCCAGCAATGCCAGCGCCAACGGCGCCAACAGCCCGGCGATGATCATCCAGTCCGGGTGCGAGAATCCAAGCTTATTCTTCATGTCGATGAAATTGTAGATCGTGCCCGCCAATACAAGACCACCGATGATCCCCGCATGCGTCATTCGGCAACAACTCGCGATCAGCCCAGCCAGCGCGCCGCCCAAAAAAGCGCCCAGCCCATACGACACCACCACCATCACCATCGCGCTTGTCGGCAGTGACTCCATCCACGCCTTCATCGCGTCCGGATCTTCCTTCTTCATCTTCTGCATGATCTCCAATCGCTCCGCGATCGGTTTCTCCGCCGACGGCCCATATTGGACGAAGTTCGCCATCTCCACGGCCCTGATGACGACGACGGCGAAGACTGCACCGATCACAATTGCCAAAACGCTTCGCACGATAGTCATGACGTGGCCCCTTTCAGATTCGAGATGAGGCAGCACTGACAGTGTAGCAAATCGCCGTCGTTTTGTGCGACTTCCGGTCGTCCGAATTGTTCACCACGGAGGCGCAGAGACCATAGAGAAAATCAGCCGGAGAAATGCGTTGGGCAAGCCGCCCTACAATTCGGCGACCATCACTTCGCCAAAGCGTGACATCCGGGGATAGCCTACAGAGGCTGTGCCCTCGGGGTGCCGAACTGCAGATCATCCCACGGCGTGACGCGAACCAGGATTCCAACAGTGCCGAGAGCTGGCATGGATGAGCCCAAGATAATGCTCTGCTAAGCGGCTGGGGCCGCGTCGGTGGACGTGGCTTCGTCAGATCCTGATTCAACCGTTTGCTCGGCTCGTTTTTTCGGGGCGACAAGCCTAGCGCCCAGCGACACCTGACGCTTCATCAAATCGGCAAAAATCGCCTTGATATCGTAATTGAATTGTGCGGCGAGCTTTTCGCGTGTGCGGTGAACTTCCGCCACGATTGGATCTTCCCACATGGCTATTCTCCCATCAATTCCTCGGGCGTGCATATGATCGGCATCTGGTGTCCTAACCTGTCACACAAGCGCAATTCTCCGTGCTATCTGCGCGTTTGCCAAGTGCTTACAGTTCCATGTTAGCAGATAATCAGTGGCGTGGACGGCCGCTACAGCAACGTGTGCGGCGTCACCAACGGCGTGCGCGGGGAGCATGCCCGCTAACATGATGGCCTCGGTCAACGCCCCAGCCGCCGCCGCCGTGATTTCAAGCGCCGGCAGGACGCTGACGATCGCGAGCCGTTTTTGTACCTCGGCTGGGTCGCCAAGTGAGGCTTCGTCGATAACGACTTGGGAAACAGAGCATTCAAACTGACTCCGGCGATTCGTCCACCATTCCTGCGTAACTTGCTGGTGCGCGGCAACAAGCAGGTCACGACTCGGGCGAGCGACCAGATAGCTGATCAACGATGTTTCCAGGTACACTCTTTCCATGCTTGACCTTCACGCTGAATAGAAAAGGTGTCGGGAGCTTCACCTGTCAGGGGCACCGGCTTTTTTGACGATGTCTCAAAACACCTGAATCCGCACCACACTCATTCGCCAATCCTTAAACGCGGGCGCCAGCTTCAGCATGCCGACCGTGGCGAAGTTGCATTGAGTGCCGACGCCGTAGACGCTGTCGGGCGTGACGTTGAAGGTCCAGACCGAGCCGTCGGGAATTGAACGGGTCTGGTCCGGGCGAAGTTGACGGCGAATCTCGTTAACCGATTTCTCCGCGTCGGCGCTCGATTCGTTTTCCTGCCAGTGGCGATAGACGCCGTCCGAAGCGACCAGGCGACTCATGAGCGGATTCAGCGCGGCCACGTGTTGGTGGGCCCGCACCACGGCACGGACCCGTACGCTGTCGGTGCTCGCGTCAGCCAGAATTCGCCGCGTCGGCTTGGCGCCGAAAACCAGCGACCGCTCGTAGCCCAGCGCCGGTTCGTCGGCGAACACCGTGAAGTCGTTCCACATGAAGCCGATGCTGCGCGGCATCGTCGGCGCTTCGGGCGTGAAATCGCGGAAGTGCTCGTCTGCCAAGTCCTTGACGCGAGGATCGTTGCCCAGCCAACCGGCTCGGGCTGCGTGATACGTTTTCTGCCGAAGCTGGCCGAGCAGTTGAAAGCGGAGCGACCCGGCAGCCGCCAGCAGCTTGCGCGGATCATAGCCGGGTTCCATGCCGCCATGGTTCATCTGCAGGAAATCGCTGTCGTTGCCGACATAATAGACGACTGGCATCAGATCGTAGGACCGCATGACTTTCGTGATGTTCGCTTGCTGTCCGTATTTGGCCTGAAGTTCGTCGAGAAACCCGTACCGCGCTGCGATGTTGATGTCCTCATGGTTGCCGCGAGCGAAATAGACGCGATCCGGATTGGCCAACTTGAGGCGGAACAGCGTGTACAGGACCTCGGTCCCGTACGCGCCGCGATCGGTGAAGTCGCCCAGAAACATGAACCGGTGCTTCGTGTCGCGGAACTGAAACCCGTCGAGGATCTTGCGATCGTTCAGTTCATCCAACACGCACAAGAGCGAACGCACGTCCCCATGCAGATCGCCCATGATGAGCGCAATGGCGTCGTTGGGCAGGACCAGCTTGGCCGCGAACGGCTGGAACGGGCCCTCCTTGCCGCCGTACCAGGTATTGGCGAAATCGAAGAATACCTTCGGATTGGGCGGATTGTCGACCCACGCCTTCGCATCGGCGAGCGGCCCCGCGCGCTCCAGACGCATATAGGCGTCGAGCGCCCGATCGAAGTCGGCGAACGCCGGCAGCGGCAGCACCTTCTTGTCCGGCAGCCTGCCCCGGAGTTCCCGATTCGCCGGCAACTTGGCGCAAGCTAGCCGCCATTGCTTATACGTCGGCAACGCCTGTTGGGCCGAGACCAGCGACGGGCACACGAGCAACGTCAGGAAAGCGATGACGCGAAACAAGGTGGAAAGTCGCAGAGAATACGCAGATCGCGGCATCTGTCCACCTCGTCAACCTTCGTGAAGTGATACGCCGTCGCCATCCCTCTAGCCAACGTTGATGGTCATCATACGCGCCGTCGGGTCGAGGTCGATGCCGTCGTTTTCCGGGCCGCCGTCGTCCTGAACCTGGAAGGTGAACGAATCGAGCGCCTCGCCGGTTTCATCTTCCGGCGGTGTGTAGACGAGCTTGCCGGCCAAATTGTCGTCGAGGCTGATAAAGTCGCCGGCGCTGGTCCAGAAAAAGGGTCGGGAGTCATTTTAGTACGTAATATGTCTATGCGAATAAATACTTATCAAATCCACTCGTGACCCCTTTTCCGGTTCATTGGCTCCAGTTCTACATGCGCTCCGTCTCGCGTTTCTCGACGAAGATCGGCAATCCCTCGCGAGCCTCCTTGGTTCGTTCAACCCGCTTAGTAGTTGAACTGAAGCTGCACGCGGAACATGGAGCCCTCGAAGTCGTTGAAGGAGCGAGCATTGGCTGCACTGTTGGCGGTGAAATTGGGCGTATTCACCATGCTGTATTCAAGCGTCAATTCCAATTGTTGGAAGATCTGCCATTCAACCCCGAGGTCAAGTTGGCGCTGATGGCCGTAGGGAGCGTTCACGACGTTGCGATATCCACCGCTGAACTGTTGCCAGCGGCAATAGGGCATGACGATGCCGAAGCGATGAGTGTCCCAGCGGTACATGCCCATGACATAGCCGCCGCTGATCGGACGGCTGATGACGTCCGTTTGCGCGTCGTTAAGTCCTGGTCCCTTGCCGACCTGCCACTCCGCCTGGAGGCCGAAGGGCTGAGGATAGAAGACGAAGGTGGCGGCCACTCGTTCTTCGAGGATGCCGGCGGTTCCGCCCGTGCCGAGCGGTGTGATGGCCGGTCCGCGCCCGAGGGCGCGAATCGGCCCGCCGGTGACCACGTATTCCCCGCGATACCCCTGAATGCTGGCTTCGATTACTTGCCCGTTCGACCAATCGAGTTGCACCGGCCAGGTAAGACGAGCCACGGCGTGCAGGTTGAGATTCGCCTCGGGAACCGATCCCCCTTGGCCATCGTAGACGCCGATGCCAAAGATGCCATAATTGCCACTCCCCTTCAAGCCGCTGTCGACCAGGGCTTTGAGCAGCTTCTGTTTATCCACCGGCGTCCAGTAGTAGATAATGCCGAGATCGCGTTCGTTCGGCGCGACGCCTGTGTTCATCGCGTCGGTCCGGTCCAGCGGAATGCGGTTGATGCTCGACTGCAGATTTTCCCAGCCATAAGGAACTTTGGAAAGCCCGACGCGGAAGCGATGGACTTGCTCCTTGTCGACGTAAATATCGGCATAGGCATCGCGCATCTGCCCGAAGTTGGTGGAGCCGGTGACCCCCTGCACGGTCGAGCCGAAGTCGGGTTGAATGTAAAAGAACAGGTGCTCGTTGAGCTCACCCGAGAAGATGAAACGGAGCCGGCGGATGAAGAAGTTCTCTGCTCTGCCGTTGATGCCGCGGTCGCCGAACACGTTCGGTTCGGCGCTCCCTTCATCCGTGTTGAGGGTGCGATCGAAGCGGATCTGCGTGTAACCGCGAATGGAGAACTTGTCGTACCACTTCGATGACTTCTTCAGCGGATCGGGAAAGGGATGCATCGAATCGAAAAGGATCGGCAGATTCATGTGGAAATCGTGATGCCCGCTTGGCGTGATGGCATCCTGTTGCTTCATGATCGCTTCGGCGCTCTTCTGCTCCTCGTCCGCCTTCTTCTTGGCCTCATCCGCGTTCTTCTTCTCCGCATCGCGCCGCTTGACGATCGTCTCGATGACGGTTTCGAGTTCCTTGCGCAGCTCGGGATCGGCCTTGAGGATCGCCTCGAGCGAATCCTTCTTCACCATCGGCGCGGGGACCTTCTCGGGTTGCTCGGCCATCGGCGTCGTCGCGGTCACCGGGGCCGCCAAACGGGGCAGGCGCGGCGGCAGGTCTTGCGCCATCCCCCTGCACGCGAAGCTTGCCACCACGAGAAATCCACTCAACCAGACGGTTATCCGGACCGTCGAGCAGGCCATCATGGCGATCCCCCGAATCCAGACATGTATCAAGTTTTGCGTCATCGTATAGCCATGCCGGAGATTCGCGCCAAGTTCAACCTCATCTGATGGAGACATAGGCAGAATGGACCGTTGTTGGCAAATTGGATCCCGATTCCAATCTGCGGCCCATGGGCAAGGAGGCACTCCATGCGCCAGCGACGACATGTCGGTTGTCGAGAATCATCATACTTTTCCCAGTTGACCCGAGTTCTACATGCGCTCGATCACTATTGCTCCCGCCCCCTTTTTCGGGTCGGATTCATTGCATCTCGCAAGGGGGGGGTGAGTGGGTGGGTGCAACGAATCGGGCCATCGTGATGAATGCTCAGAACTTGCGTCGAAAAAATTCGTTGCAGGGGTTTTTGACGCATATCACCGGCCCGCTGGGCGGCGTGCAAGTTGATGGCAATAGTCGACTTGTCGAAGAGTTTCCGGCTCTGGGTATGTGTGTGTTCGTGATCCACTGGCGTTTTCGATGGCTCGCGCCGCGGAAAAACCGAGGTTCGGCGCGAAGCCAGCGTATCACGGGCCGATGATCCGCCGGGTCCGCACGGACCTTTATCGCTAACCAGATCGTGGCGGAAAGCGGAACGCAAGCGCGGCAGCAACAACAAAGATCGCGGGATTCGTTGCATTATCACTAGGCCGTGTGGACAATAGCTGGGAAGCTTTGGATATTTGGGCACTCGCATAAGGCGTGCTGCCAGTACCGCTCTCGGCGTTGATTTCCGTAGACGGCTGTCCAGAGCCATCCGAAAAGGACGTCATCGTCAAGGACGACTCTGGAGAGCCGACCTACAGTGTCTAGATTATCCAGCGATTGTCCACACGACCTAGGGGGGGGATTGGGTGTGTGCGCCGAATCCGCGAATGTTTGATTCACGTATGGAGCTGCATCAAGCAAGTTCTTTGCAGGTGGATAAGAACGATCGAAACGCCGACAACTCGCGCCTTGATCTCGCGGATTTGTTGGCCGTAATCGATGTCCAGTCGGCGTCAGTCCTGTCACTCCAAAACGAACATGCTGCGTCGGCAGGACCGTCAGCGAGCGCGGGGATGCGTGTTTTAAGGGATCAAACGAAAGGAAGAGCGATTATGGATACCCCTGCCCAACCTGCCGCGACGCCGGCGCCGGAAGAGGCGCAGTCGAGCTTCGAGCTAATTGTCACCAGCACGCCGGTGTTGCTGACGGTGATTGCCACGTTCATGATCGGGCGCTCGACGGGCGAGATGACGAACGCCCAGTACTTCCGCGCCGTCGCCAGCCAGAACCAGTCAAAGGTCGGTGATCAGTGGGGCTTCTTCCAAGCCAAACGCATTCGCGGGCAGATCATGGAGGGAAACGCCGACCTGCTCGCCGCTCAGAGCCGGCGCATGTTCCATCGCGACACGCTGATCGATGCCGCGAAAGAGCTTGCCGACGAGTTGCAGAGCGCCCGCGATTTGGTCGGTGATCGAACGGCGGACAAGGACGCCTCGGTCCTTAGTAAGGATCACGTTGTGGCCCTGACGAAGCTCGGCGCGGCCCTGAAAGCGCTTCACGATGACGCGGAGAAACTGGCCGCCACCACCAAAACGGCCCTGTATCCTCCCGCGGCCGGCTGGAAGGGGGCACGCCATATGCTTGAGGCGGACAACGTGCCCGATGCTCTGGCGGCGCTGCAAAACAAAAAGTCCGCGGCCAAGAGCAAATCCGCAAAAAAAGCCGACGTCTCCGACGCCGGCAAGCCCGAGACCAGCACCGAGCAAGCCGCGTTGCTCA
The DNA here is from genome assembly GCA_016872605.1 of Planctomycetota bacterium. Taxonomy (GTDB): domain Bacteria; phylum Planctomycetota; class Planctomycetia; order Gemmatales; family Gemmataceae; genus SIAQ01. The sequence goes on along the minus strand of VGZI01000069.1, from coordinate 12,628 downwards.
AGGAAGTCATCGCCGACATCAAGAAACGCAAGCACGAAAGCGAGATCGGCCCGAAAGCCGTCAAGCTCGACGATGAAACGCTCAACCAGGCCATCAAGGACGCCGACGCCAAGGCCGAGGAGGTCTACGATCGTGGCAAACGCATTGAAAACGTTCTGGAAGAACTCGACGCCCTCCTCGCCAAGCAAACCGCCATCGTGCACGCCTACGAGCAAATCGCGTCGGGTTTGAAACCGCTCTTGAAAAAGACGACCGCGAAAGCAAAGGACGCTCAGCCGGGCACCTCCGGGTCGATTGAGGAGATGCACAAGGAGCTCGTACGCCTCGCCGACATGTTTCGCGCCAACAACGCCCGGTTGCAGGGAGATTACAAGGCGGCGCGCCATGCCTTCGGCGCCCGGCGTTACGAAGACGACGCCCGCAGCAACCAGGACGCCGCGTTTCTCTACGAAGCCCAGGTGATGCTCAATAGCGCTCGCTCCGACAAGCACCTGTTCCGCAGCAAGATGTACATGCTGGCCATGCTCCTCGCCCAGGCCGGCGTCACCATCGCCACCCTCGCCATCGGCGTGCAGCGCAAGAGCATTCCCTGGCTCCTCGCCGCGTTCGCCGGCCTGCTTGCCATCGCCTTCGGCGTTTACGTTTACCTCGATCTTTGGCCGATGCCGACGTTCTTGTGAGATTGGGTGGCCGATTTCACTGGAATCGATCACGGCCTGGCCGATAAGATAAGGTACGACTGTGCGCCTCGATTTCGGAGGATTTGTCATGCTCCGTCTGCTGACAAACGGACCGCGATTGTGCGACAAACTGACACGGCGCGAGATGTTGCGCATCGGCGGCATCGGAGCGCTCGGACTGTCGCTGCCGGCGCTGCTATCAGCGTCAACCGGCCCCATACGTGGTTCGGCGCGTCGGTGCATCGTTCTTTTCTTGATGGGTGGGCCGCCGCAGCATTCGACGTGGGATCCGAAGCCGGACGCGACGCCCGAAGTTCGCGGTCCGTTCGGCCCGATCGCCACGTCCGTACCGGGCATTCAGATCTGCGAGCTTATGCCCCGGCTCGCTCAGCGCATGGACAAGATCGCGATTCTCCGAGCCGTCTCGACTGGCGACAGCGCCCATTCGTCGAGCGGCTACTACATGATGACAGGCATCCCGCACGCGCCGCAGAACGTCGAGAACGCCAATCCGGGCGCGCCGAACAATTGGCCCACGCTCGGCGCCATCGTGCAAAAAGCGCGGGCCGGCGAACGGCGGCTGATTCCCGCTGCCGTTCGGCTGCCGCATCGTATCTTCAACACCGACGGCTCGGTATGGCCAGGCCAAGACTCCGGCTTTTTAGGCCAGTCGGCTGATCCCTGGCTGTTGCGCTGCGAGCCCGGCGCGGCCACAATGCGCGTCAGCGAGTTCAGCCTCGCCGCCGATCTGCCGTCGGGCCGGCTCGACGATCGCCATCGCTTGCTGCACGCCGTCAATCAACAACTTCAGTTGGCGGATCGCGTCGGCCAGCGTTACGACCGCAACACCCAGCAAGCGTTCGACATGCTCCGCAGCGCCGAGGCCGGGCATGCGTTCGATCTCGAACGCGAGCCGCCGGCCATGCGCGAACGCTATGGCCGCAGCCCCTTCGGCCAGAGCGTGCTGCTGTCGCGGCGCCTGGTTGAAGCCGGCGTATCGCTCGTGCAGGTCAACTGGTATCGCGGGCCGAACGAGCCATCAGACAACCCGTGCTGGGACTCGCACACCGACGAGCCGAACCGCCTGCGCAACGTACTCGTGCCGCCGATGGACCACGCGTTCGCGGCCTTGATCGACGACCTGGAGCAGCGCGGCCTGTTGGACGAGACGCTGATCGTGTGCATGGCGGAGTTCGGCCGCACGCCGCGCTACAATGCTCGAACCGGGCGGGATCACTGGGGCCCGGTGTTCAGCGTCGCCCTCGCCGGAGCCGGCATTCGCGGCGGGACGGTGTACGGCGCCTCCGACCGCATCGGCGCCCAGCCCCGCGACGGCCGCGTCCGCCCTGAAGACCTGACCGCCACCATCTTCCACTGCCTCGGCTTTGCCCCCGACACCGAGATTCACGACAGCTTCAATCGCCCGATTCCGCTGAGCCGCGGCCAGATCATTCGCCAGGTCGTTCACTGATCTGTGCCTGAATCGTCAGCGAATCGACTGCGAGCCCTTTTTCAAGTACATTTCCAAAAAGCCCCGGAGGGGCGGGCTAGCAAGCCCGGGTCGGCTTTCTGTCGCCGCATCGGGGCTGAGTATTGATATCACGCAGAAACCCACGACTTTCGCCGTGGGCTTTGGCATTGCGCACCTTTGGTGCGACGAGGCTTTTCCTTCGGGTAGCGGCCCAGCCCGAACCACGGTAAGACAATTCAGTGGATCGAGCCATTTCTACGAACCGGTCACGATCACGCGACGGTAGCGGGTCAACGCGGGTGCGCCGTCGTCGGTGACTTCCAGAATCACGTGAATGGTGCGGCCCTTGGCGTCGGCGGGGACGGCGAGCGTTGCTTGCGGCTTTGCGCTGTCGGCGATCGATGTTTGGCCGGTGTAGCTTCCCGCCTCGGGGTAGACGTACCAGCGATAGCTAAGGCGATCGCCATCGGGATCGGTCGTGCCGGCGGCGCTCAGACGATACGGCTGTCCGACTGGCGCTTCGGCGAAAAGGATATTGCTCGATGCGTCCCCCTGACAGTGCGGCCTGGGGGATGGTTGGCCTGATTCGTCGGCTTCACACACCATTTCAAGCGAGCGCGGAAATCGTTCTGCAGGTGCACGGCCCAGCGCTTGAGCGTGTTGTCGCGGTGCGTCGTGTTCTCCCAGTGATCTTTCTGATTCGCCCAGTAGTGCGGACGAGGGGCGTCCTTCTCGTTCAGGCCATAGCGTCCGGCCCAACTTCCCCAGGTCGGCTGCATCGGATCGTTCATGCCGGTCGGCACGAGATAAAGGAAGCTCATGGTGTCGCCTTCCTTCTGCGGCGACAAACCGGTGTTGGTCGGATACAGGGCGCCGAGCGGGCCGTGGCCGGTGAGGACATCGCGCTTCACGTCGAAGCCGCCGGCTTTGGCCGTCAGCGGGGCGAAGCGATGATACCAGCGCTTGCCTTCAAGCTCGGGGCGAAACGTGTCGACCCAGATGGGAAAAGCGGGCTCGCGACGCATGTGTTCGCCAAAGCGATCGGCCGAGCTGAGGCGGAAACGGGACTTGAACCTGGCATACCCAGCCGGCCCGCGTTCCTTGAGCACGCGGTCGAGAGCGAGCTTGAAGCTGCTCTCGTCGGAATCGTGCCCGGTGCCCCAGTTGCACAGCCAGATCGGTCGAGGATCGTCTGTGTCGGCGGCCACCAGGATCCGCTTCACGCCGGCGTCGCCGGCATAGCCCGCGACGGTGCGCTGCCACAGGTGGTCCTTCGTCGGATAGCGGGTGTCGTGTTCGACCAGGCTGGCATGGCATTCGCCGTACGCCTTGAGCTGCCTGCGGATGATGCCGAGTCCGGTGCGTTCGGGGTTGAGGTTCTCCTTGTCGCGCGCCTTGGCGAGTGTGCAAATGATGCCTTCGATGTCGAACTCGTTGGCGTAGAGCAGAAAGCGGACCATCGACTGTTCGTCGTCCGGATCGCCGCCGGCGTCGGTTTCGATCAGCACGCGGCGGCGCTGGGGGTCTTTCGCCGGAAGACCGCGCCAACCAGTCTGGTCGATGCGGCGCAACTCGGCCTGGATATCGTCCCCCTCGTAGAACGAAAGCCAGCCGGAAAGGCGCTGGGTTTCGCCGGGCGCACAGTCGGGGATGCGAGGATCGGAATGCAGGCACGGGCATTTCACGTTGCCCCACGAACGCTGGTGCGGCGTCCAGGCCGTGATGACCCAGCGCTTGCCGTCGGCCGACTTGCACGCGGCATAGGGGGGAGCGAACACCTTGTTGTCGTTTGACAGCGCATCGAATCCCTTGGCGCCCTTGAGAAGCACGCAGTTCTGCACACGCATTTCGGTGAGCTTTTCCTTCGTGCCGTTCTTGAGCCAAAGCTCCATGCGCACTTCGGTTCGCCTCGGTGCGATTTTGGCGCCGAACACGATGCCGTTGGGCAGGCGGCGTTCGATGTCGAGCGTGCCGTCGGCTCGGCGATTCCATTCGAGCTTTTCCAACTCGACCTTCTGCTTCTCCCAGATCGTCGGCACATGGGTGTGTGCGAGATAGGTGAGCCCGAGATTGGAGAAGATCGCCTCGGGCACATCGACGACGACGTAGCTCGAATCGTCCCAGGGGGTGAAGACGCTGACCTTGGTCTCGCGCTGGGGACGGATGGCGCCTTCGAGAAACCCAATGCGCGGGTGCCGGCCGCCCGGATAGGGTAGCACCAGCAACGGCCGGTCGGCGGGCCGGCGTGGCTTCGTGGCGGCGCGGATGTCGAACCGCTTCAGGGCGGCGCCAATCTCGATTTTGCTCAATCCGGTCGCCGCAGTGATCTCGGCTTCGGTGAACTTGTGATGCCAAACCATGTTCTCGAGCCAATAGCGCAGCTCGGCATCGTCCTTTGGCCTGCGAAAGTTGGCGTCGTCCCCCGCGTTTGCCGATGCCGCGACGAACGCCAGAGCGATGAGGATGAGCGGCCAATCGCGGCGGATTGGGAATGACATGACCGGCCTCCGAGGGAGATGATGGCCGGGTCATCTTATGGAGCTACCTGACGGTGCGTAACTCGGCAGTAGCGAGAGAAGGAGTAAGAATGCGCGAATGTATGCCCGGCGCGGCACATGCCGTGGTCTGGGTCGGTTCACGGACCGCGGACGGAGCTGTGCACAAGAGGGCGGCCACCGGAGACGACACATTGTCACGATCGGAGTCGGAGCATCACGACACATCACCTCGGCGCGGGTGCACGACATGGTCTGCGTGGCCTGCTTCGGGAGGGCGAGGCTCCTGCCGAGCCGGAAGCGACAGGATACTCGTCCGAAATCGAGTATTTCGCGGGCTCGCGGCTCGGCAGGAGCCTCGCCCTCCCGTGCCGTTTGCAAACCATGTCGTGCACCCCCTCGGCGCTACGTGAGGTAGTGCGCCGCTGGGAGCCTGGCTACAATCGGGTCAGATCTCCCATGTTTGAGATGTGTCGAGGATGCTCAACCCGGGCTGTGCCGCCGCCGCATCTGACTTGTAGGGTGCGTGAAACGCGCCTCTCCCCACGCACGGTGCTTTTCACGCGCCCTACTTCCATCCATCCATGGGAGACGACGCACTAGCAGCGCTCGCCGAAGTAAAACGCCACCACGCCGCCGACGAAACTCTCCCACATCGGCAGATAGAGTTTCTGTTCCAGCCCAAGGCTTGGGTCGACCACCAAATGAATGACCGCCGCGGCCACGATTCCCACCAAAGCAATCAGGGAAATCCACGCCTCGAAATCGCGATAGACGTGCGCCGGATCCAATTGCCGAAGCACGGCAGCGATAATCACCCCGAGAATAAAGCCGCCCAGAATGATTAACGGCAACACCGGTTCTTTCTTGAGGTCGTCGAGTGATCGCGCGAATTGGTCGATTAACCCTTGCTGGTCTTGGTAAAGCTTCCAGCCGATGCAGCCGACCAAGGCGGCGACGATGATGAATCGAACAGTGCCGCCCGGCAGATACAGTGGCGACGGTTCGGCCGGCGCCGAGATGCTGACCCCGTGTGCCGCGAAGTACCCGCCGATCATCAGGAACAGCAAATAGATAAGGTACGGCGGGATCGTATGTTGGCCTGGGAGTAAGATGATTCCGCAGACCAATCCGATGATGCCGATGACGTGGATGGCGCGCACGCTGCCGCCGGGCAAGCCAAGGGCGTGGCGTTTGGGCGTCGGTTGGGTCGGTTCGGTCGTATTGTTTGTCATGGTAGGTCCTTTCGTTGAGCCGGCGTTCGCAGAACGCCGCGCGCGGCCGTTCCACGAACGCCGGCTACACTTCAGCCTGCTTCAATGCCATGCGCCACGCCGCCACTTCCTTCAGAATCTCGGCCCGGTCGCAGCGCGGTCGATACGCCAGGCGCACGCGAAAGCGGTACTCCCTTTTTACTTCGTAGCGCGGCACCAAATATTGGAAATCCCAGGCGGGATTTGTCGTCTGCCGTTCCGCGTTGCCTCCCCCGCCCGACGGCGAATGCGTGAAGCGAATCCCCTCGGTGCGGTCAAACATGACGATGGCGACGTGGTTGCGATACAGCCCATAAAAGAACGGCTCGTCGTAGCGCATCGGCGAATAGTTGCGGAACAGGCACTGCGGGAAGTCCTTGTGAAAGCGTAACTCCAGCTTGTCGTCGGTGTGCCGAACGGTGCTCTCGTCGTTATGCCTTTGCGTGCAGAGTTGATGCCACTGTCGCCCATGGCGGAAGTACATGCTCTTGTCGTCGGGGGCGTTGATGTAGCTGGCCCAGAACAGGCCGATGTAGTTGTTGGCGAACGTGTGCTTGGTGGCGACACAGCGGAACGTCATGTCCACGTAATGCGGCGCGACCAGGGCGAATCGGGTCCAGCTCTCCAGCGCAAACGTCGGCGTCGGCGGCTGATGCAGCTCCGCCTCGCTGTCGGATACCCTGCGATACGTCATGCGCGCGTTGCGCGGCTCGAAGAAAATCGTGTTCGAGCGATCCCGGTCGAAGCGTTCACCGTCGAAGATGTGTTCGAAGTTGAGCCCGGCGACGATCGGCACGAAGAGATTCGCCGCCTCGGTGCGATGTGTCAGGCTCCATAAACCGTTGTAGCCGGCGCGGTGCTGTTCGTGGGCTGAGTTGTCGCCGATGATCGCCGTCAGATCGCCGACGCGGAACGTGCCGTGAGCCATGTTTTGTCCTCCTCGATTGGCGTCCGCATGGCGCCGGGAAACCATATGCCGCCCAGCGAGCGCTAAACGAAGAATCCGGTATTGACGATCTCCGCACGCCTTCTATCGTATATATTTCCACGAATATGAAGATTTGAGAGCGAACAATGTCAAGCTTCATGGCCAAGACCGACGCCCTTGGAAATCCGACGAACTTCGAACAGCACTGGTACGTGATCGACGCGTCCAATCTGGTGGTCGGACGACTCGCCGCCGCCGTGGCGACGATCTTGCGCGGCAAACATCGCCCGCAGTACACTCCGCATCAGGACACCGGCGACCACGTCATCATCATCAACGCAGAGAAGGTGAAGTTCACCGGCCGCAAACTCGAGCAAAAGACGTATCAGTCCTACTCGCACTATCCGGGCGGTCAAAAGATCATCCCGGCATCCGAATTGATGGACAAGCACCCCGAACGCATCATCATGTCTGCCATCAAGCGCATGATGCCGCGGTCGCGCCTGGGGCGCAAGCAATTGGAAAAGGTTAAGATCTACAAAGGCCCGCAGCACCCGCATCAAGCTCAACAGCCAAAGGAATTCAAGATGTAATCCCAAGCCCCGCGCGTAGGTCAGGCTTTCCAGCCTGACGTCAGGCTGGAAAGCCTAACCTACGAGATTGCCGGGGTGACGACGGAGACCGCACGTGGCAGAAACCGCAGCGAAGAAGAAATCGTATCTGGGCACGGGGCGACGCAAAACCGCCGTCGCCCGCGTTCGCATCGTCGACGGCGCCGGCAAGCTGACGATCAATGGCAGGGCGCTGGAATCGTATTTCACCGAGACTAAGGACCGCAACGCCGTCTTGGCCCCGCTCAAGCTTTGCGAGATGACGGCCAAGGTAGATGTCCGCGTTCTCGCCCACGGCGGCGGGTTCACCGGGCAATCCGGCGCCATCTGCCAGGGCATGGCCCGCGCGCTCAAGAACATGTTCAGCCAGGCCGCCGAAAGTGAAGGCCAAGGCGAAGAAGGCCCCGCCGGCGGCATGGTCAAAAAACTCCGCGACTCCGGCTACCTGACCCGCGACGGCCGCATGAAGGAACGCAAGAAGTACGGCCGCAAGGGCGCTCGCCGCAGCTTCCAGTTCTCGAAACGCTAATCTGCCGTTTACGTTTAGCGCTCGCATGGCGCCATGCGAGCGCTAAACGTAAACGTTGTCACCCCATCGCCTGCAGCAGTTTCGCCAACAGTGCCGGATGCGATGGCCAGGCCGGCGACGTGATCAGATTCCCATCGACGACGGCTTGATCGACCGGCACTTCCACATATTTGCCTCCCGCCAGCGTAATCTCCGGCCCCACCGCGCAATAGCTCGTGCACTTCTTGCCGCGCACCACGTCTGCCGCCGTCAGAAGTTGCATGCCGTGACAAATGGCTGCGATCGGCTTGTTCTTGACTGCAAACTGTTTCACGATCTCGATGACGCGCGGATTGAGCCGCAGGTACTCCGGCGCCCGGCCGCCTGGCAGGATCAATGCGTCGTAGGCATCGGAGACGACGTCGCTGAAGTTGGCGTTGAGCGTGTAGTTGTGGCCGGGCTTCTCGGTGTAGGTCTGGTGCCCCTCGAAGTCGTGGATTGCCGTCGCGATTAGATCCCCCGCCTTCTTGTTCGGGCAGACGACATGTACGGTATGGCCCAGCATCGTCAACGCCTGGTACGGGACCATTACTTCGTAGTCTTCCACGAAATCGCCGGTGAGAATGAGGATTTTCTTGGCCATGCGCGTCTCCTTGGTGAATGGGTGGAGACAATATATGGCCGGCGCCGGGCTTAGACTTGAACTCCGCCGCATAGGCGAGCGGCAGGACATAACGTCCCGCCGGCCGACGCCTGAAAATGTGGCGTGGACTTCAGTCCACGCGACAGGGAGCCGCACGTGGACTGAAGCCCACGCTACGGCCGGTATTTCTCTTCGTGCAGCTCGCCCTAATGGGCGTGGCCGCAACCGCACGGCTTGGCGTTCGCGCGCGGGATGCCGAACCGTTGGGCCAGGTGCTGTGCGACCTCCAGGTAATGCTCGTGATCGGCTGGTTTCACATCTTCCGCCTCGGCGCGGGCGAACCGCTCCACCAAATCCGCGTCATCGCGGGCGGAGCAGACTTGGCTCGCCATCGGAAACAGGCGGTTGTCCTCTTTGAAAATATGCTGACGCAAGAGCTGCACATAGGCCCGGGCATGGACGGCGAAGTCGGCAAGAGCCTTTTCGTCCCCCGCGCCGGCGCCGATCAGAGCCCCGGCCATTTCGCACAGCAGCCGTCGTCCCTCTTCATGCTCGTGCAGCATGACGCCGGTCGGACCGCCGACGCGCGGGAATCCCCTGGCCTCCATCAGCGGGAACAAGTGATTTTCTTCTTTCGCATGGTGGCATCGGTCGGCAAATGCCTGAAAGAAGTCGATCGCTTGCCGGGCCGATACGTCATCCAGATGGCCTTGCGCCAGGGCTTGTTCGGTCATCTTCTCCAGGCAAGCAAGCACGACCTCGATAACGCGATGTTCGTTTTTCAGGATATCGGTGGATCGCATGGAAACTCCTTCACTGGGGCGGCAGCAGGCGAGACGATTTTCATGGTTAAGCAAATGTCGCGCCGAATTGAATCCCACGCGTCTGGAGCGTAAGCGAGGAGAACTTCGCCTACGCTTCAGGCTCTGAGTTCAACCGACTTTCGAGGAGAGATGCGGCGACAGACCTGTTCGAAAAGCGGTCGCGGGAAGATAAGCGTCGAACACGGCGGCGACCACGCGTACCAGAAGCCGGCCGAGCGGGTCGATCAAACGAATGGCATCGGATTCGAGTGTCACAAGCCTCTCGCGAACGAAGGATCGGAGCCGCTCCAGCTCGTCGGCGAAATAATCGTCGAAGTCGATGCCGAAGCGCCGCTCGATATGCGTTTTGCGAATGATGCCGTGGCCGTAAAGCTGCTGCATCAGCTCTCGACGGATGCGGTCGTCCGGGGAAAGGCGCAAGCCGCGTTCGGTGGCGAAGGCGTTTTCGAGGCCCTTGAGCCAATCGGTGGTGTTCTTGACATTCTGAGCGAACGCAGAGTTGAGTTGGCTGATCGCAGATGGGCCAAGGCCGATGATGTCCAGTTCCTTGCCGGTCGTCATGCCTTGGAAATTGCGGTGCAGCGTGTGCCCGCGGCGAGCGTGGGCCAAAGCCTCCGTCGGTTTGGCGAAATGATCCAGGCCGATGAATTCGTACCCCGCTTCCTGAAATCGGCGAATGGCGAGCAGGTTCAAGTCGAGCGGCAAATCGCCGCCGGGCAAATCGTCGGGGTGGAACACGTTCTGCCAGCGAAAGATCTCCGGGATTACCGCCAAACGGTAAAAGGCGATGCGATCCGGCGACAGGGCGATGGTGTAGTCCAACGTCTCGGCCATGCTTTCGAGCGTCTGGAACGGCAAGCCATAAATTAGGTCGAAGTTGATCGACGAGAAGCCGAGTTCGCGACTCCATGCGACGACGCGTTCGACCACCTCGAATGGTTGAATGCGATTCACCGCTTGCTGCACCTTGGCCGTGAAGTCTTGAATGCCCATGCTAAGGCGGTTGAAGCCCAGCTCACGCAGAGTGGTAAGGTGCTCACGCGTCGTGATGCGCGGATCGATTTCGACGGCGACCTCGGCATCCGGCGCGATCGCGAAATGGGTCGTCAATACCCGCCAAAGCCGCTGCAACTGGTCGGGCCGAAGAAACGTCGGCGACCCGCCGCCCAGATGCACTTGTTCGACACGGCTGCCCGTGAGGAACTCGCCGAAACGTTCAGCTTCTCGTTCGATTCCTTCCAGAAAGGACTCACCTGGATCGTTGGCCCGTCTCTTGGCTGGAGACACGATTTCTTTCGTGCAAGCGCAGTAATAGCAGAGCCGTTCGCAAAACGGGATGTGGACATAGAGCGACAAAGGCCGCCGGCGCTGTGCGGATTCGCTCAGGTCCGTGCGGAAATCGTCCGCATTGTAGTCTTCGCGCCACGCCGGCGCGATCGGGTAGGACGTGTGCCGCGGCAACGCAAGATTGGCGTAACGGCGGTATACAGCGCGTTCGGCGCTGTTGAGGCGGGTGCGGTTCATGACTTTTTTCGTCCTTCATGTCGCGGCAGTTTCCAAGGCGTGAGAATCGACGCAAGGTTCGTCGCCTTGGTACACGTGAACCAGGAACCGAAACGAGCCGACGCCGACCTCGTCGCCGTCGAACAAGTCGTGAACATCGTCGATCCGCTGCCCGTTCACGTAGGTCCCGTCCAGGCTGCCCAGATCGCGAATCGTGATGAAAGGTGGGTCAAACTCCAGGAGACAGTGGCGGCGCGATACCGTCGGTCCCACGAGTCGCAGCCGGCACTCCGATGCGCGGCCGATAAGCCAGGCGTCGCTTTCGTCGATGACCTTGACTTCGTCTTCTGCATCTTCGTTCTTTACCGAAAGAACAACTTTCTCAAACATGGCTTTGCTCCTTCGTCGAAAGGGGGTAGACATCGTCGGATCCCGCGATCCGAGGGGTAGGCCGGGTGTGCGGTGGCTGGCGATTCCGGGGTGGCGGAATACCAAGAGCAACCCGCGTGCCGATGTGTCGGAGTATTTTCGCAATGTCCGAGACTGCCAAGACGTGACGTTTGCCGACTATCGCCTTACCCAGCCGTATGCCCGCTGCGAGTTGGAGAGGAAGAACTTGCCCGCCGCTTGATTGCCTTTTTCAGCGACGTAGTCGTGCACGATGCTAATGACTGACGCGTAAGAAGCGGAGCCATCGGAAACGGGCCAGTTGCTGCCGAAGAGGAGGCGGTCTTCGCCGAAAGTCGACCAGAGTACGTCCAGAACGGGGCGATAGTACGCTAAATCGCGCGGCGCCGGCTTGCGTTCGGTGTTCTCGACGAGAGCGGAGACCTTGCAGAACACGTTGGGCTGTTTTGCCGCAGCCTTCATGCCGTCGATCCACTTCTGCGGCGGCTGCTTGCCGTCGATCCGCAGGTTGGCGGCATGGTTGATGACAATGCGCAGCTTCGGCGCCTGAGCTGCCAAACGCGCGACGTCGGCGGGCATGTCCGGGCCGCCGTTCACGTCCAACACCAGATCGTGGTCGATCAGCAACTTGCATCGTTCGACGAGTTTCCCCTTCAGACCGGCAACAACATCGGTGTGCGAGATGCGGATGCCACGGTAGAGCGGATTTTTGGCGAAACGGCGCAGGTTCTTCTCGAAATCGTCGGCCCGTGGATCGAGCCGGCCGACCACTCCCACGAGGAACGGCTCCTTGGCGGCCAAATCGAGCAGCCACTGATTGTCCTCGACCCACGGGCTCGCCTCCACAACGATGGTCCCGACCACTCCGAACGGTTTGGCCAGTCGCTGAAACTCGTCGGGCAGCACGCGCCGATAAAGCCGTTTGTCGTTCTTCCCCGGCCACGGCACGCCTTGCGGCCTGATCGGATCGTAAAAGTGCGTGTGCGTGTCGATGATGTCGAGCTTCGGTTTGTCCTGAGCCGAGGCGTCCGTGGTCAGGGCAAAGATGAGGGCTACGATAAAACAGCATGATCGATTCATCGGTCGGCTCCGACGCGGTAGTTGGAGGTTGGCGATCGGCAACGATAAGTACGGTCCTCAGTGCAATCTCCGCTTGCTTTGCTGAAATTTGTTTGGTCCAGCGAGGCCACAACGGAGAACTAGATGACCATTTCACAAATCGCTTTGCAGCTGCAATTGGCCTGGACAAAACGGGACGTTTGCGTCAAGCTGGCAAGCCGCCCCAGTCTTCCGGCAAGGATGTC
>VGZI01000068.1 GCA_016872605.1 Planctomycetota bacterium | reverse complement strand
GCACGCAATCCTGCAAAAACTCGCCTGGGAGACCGTGTCGAAGTATCCGTATGCTGGCGTGTCCAAGTAACCACTTACAAAAACATCAACGGGTTTCACATGTTTCGATCACAAATCATCGCAGGGATTCTGAGTGTTTGCGGCTTCTTCGCTTGGGCTGCTGGCTCCGGTGCGCAGGAACCGAAGGCGGCCCCTAAAGAGTTGCGCATGTGGCACGTCGGCAATAGTTGGTCCGCCACGTTGCCGTTCGAAGCGATGGGTTTGCCGCGTGTTTTCTATCACCACACCCACAACTTCGGGCACAGCAAACCAGAGGACGTTCTGGCCAAGGGCTGGATCGGCGAGGCGCTGAAGAAGGACAAGGCGCAGAAGAACCTCCTGGAGAAGGGCGACTTCGATGTGGTCTACCTCGGATTCGTGCAACTCCACTCACCGCTCCCGGCCATGGACGAATTCTTCGACATCATCCAGAAACACAAGCCGGGGGCACGTATCTACCTGCAACACGCCTGGGCACACGGCGGCAACGACAAGCAAACGCACGACGACGACGACCTGGACAAGTACGACGCCGATTGGGCGAAGCGGCGAGCCGCAATTGAGGCCGCGGTCGATACGGCCAACAAGCGGGCGGGCAAACAAGTGGTGTTCATCATTCCGCTGCACGACGCCGTGATGAAAATGCGGCGGATGGTCAAAGCGGGACAGTTTCCGAAGGTGACGAAGCAGGAGCAGTTGTTCGTCAGTTTCGACGGCAAACGCGACGAGCATGGCAACAATCAAATTTATGCTCTGGCTGCGTATTGCGCGTACGCCGCGATCCACGGCAAATCGCCAGTAGGGATGAGGCCTAACTTCCCCGCCAACGGGAATCTGGCATCGCATCCGCAGGTTCCGCTTGACGACGAGCAAAATGCCGTGCTCCAGAAACTCGCCTGGGAGACGGTGTCGAAGTATCCCTATGCCCAAGATCCGAAATCGGAGCCTACCAAGAAGCTACCCGCCGGGCTTCGCGTGATGAACGGCGGGCACAGTTGGTCGACGGAAAACTCCGTGCCGTTGTGTCAGGCGGCCGGCATCACCGCGCACAAGAAGATCACCGGTATCAACGGCAACCGAATCGACGACGTGAAGCCGCTCCTCGAAAAGGGCGAGATCGACGTCTACGTTTGGCAGCGCAGCGAGGTGGGGCCCGAGTCCCCCTCGTTTCTGCCGACTCTCGTCGAACTCGGTCCGAAGCACAATCCCAATTTCCGTGTCCACATCCAGTTGCCCTGGCTGGTCCACGACGGACGCAAGAATCCCAAGTCGCCCGACGAGTATGAGACGACAGACCTCGTGGAATATCAGGCCAAGTTGGAAAAATCTCGCAAACATGCGGAGGCCTACGTCGACGCGGTCAACGCCAGGGCCGGCAAGCGTATCGTCTTTCTGGTGCCGCTCGCCGACGGGATGCTCGAGGTGCGAAAGATGATTGTGGCCGGGAAGTTCCCGGGCATTACGAAAGTGAATTACCGAAATAGGCCGGGCGATCGCGGTTCCATCATGGGAGGCGACATCATGCCGCACCAAGGGCATCTTGGATTTCGTCTGGGAGCCTATATGCACTTCGCGGCCTTGTATCGCATGTCGCCGGTAGGGCTCAAGCTTCCGGGCAAGGAGGGCGATGGCTTGACCGACGAGCAGCGCGCGATTTTGCAGAAACTCGCGTGGGACATGGTTTCGAAGTATCCCTATGCCGGCATCGCGAAGTTCGAAGCTCCTCAGCCGAAAAAGGAAGGCGAGAAGCCGGTCCCGAAATCGGGCGATGGCCCGGCTCCGGTGTCCGACGTGTTGAAGGGTTGGAAGGAGACAAAGGATCTGCCCGCAGATACGGTGGTCGCCGATTACAACGCGTACATCGAGAAGCTACCCAAGGCCGAACGGCCCGGCGTCTCGGATGTGAAGTACTACGTCGATGGCAGCGGCCGAAACGCAGTCGCGGTGCTTGTGAACGTTGGCGACCAGCGGTGGACCCATCTGCTCGTCTACGACAAACAGAACAAGCGAACTGACGTGACAAAGTTTGAACCTGCCCGCGCCCAGCCGGCTCCGAAAAAGAAGGCGTTTGAAGCGGAGCGAATTCCGGGCGGGCGTCTCATTGCCGCAAAAGCGGAGTTGGCGGGAAAGACGAAGGCCTGGGTCTGGTATGCTCCCGACTGGGCTTTGGGGGATGCTGAGGCTTGGATGGTCGAACAGTTTCTCGAAGCCGGGATTTCCGTCGCGGCAGGCGGCGCCGCGTACGGAGGTCCGGCGGCCATCAAGAGCCAGACCGCTTTCTACGTGGAAATGACGGAAAAGCGAGGCTACGCGAAGAAACCGATCCTGATTGGCCGCAGCCAGGGCGGCTTGACGACGTTGGGCTGGGCCGTCGAGAATCCCGAGAAGGTGGCGGCGTTCGCAGGAATTTACCCCGTCTGCAACCTCGCGGGCTGGAGCGGCGTCAACCTTGGCAATTACGGAATCAAGAGAGACGAACTCGCCGCAAGGCTGAAGGAATTCAGCCCCGTCGAACGTCTCGAGAAACTCGCTCAGGCGAAGGTGCCCCTGTTCGCGATCCACGGTGACAAGGACACAGTGGTGCCGCTCGAAACGAATTCCGGACTGCTCAAGGAACGCTACACCAAACTTGGCGGAACCATGCAGCTCGTTGTGCCGCCCGGCCAAGGCCACAACATGTGGAAGGGCTTTTTCCAGTGCCAGGAACTCGTGGATTTTGTGAAGTCCCATGCCAAGGCGCAAGCGCAAAACCTGGCAAAGTAGATCGTGAGTGATTGGTGGAGCTGTTCATGAATACCTGGAACAAGGCGATTTGCCTGACGATTGCCCTGACACTCACGCCAGACTGGCTCGTTGCGGGCGATCCGACTCGTGCGAAGAAACTGACTGTCGAACAGGCGACCGAACTGCTTAAGACGCCCAACTCGTTACGAGTGGGTGCCACCGAGTTGTCGCCCGAAGTGGCGGCGGTGCTGGCAACCTACAAGGGTGAGCTGCGATTCGAGGCCCTCACCGCGCTTTCGCCGGGAACGGCCGCCGCACTCGCGACGCGTACCAGTACGATCGATCTGCCCAAAGTCTCGACGCTAACGCCCACCGTGGCCAAGGCGCTGGCGACGACAAAGGGATCGCTGAGTCTGCCGGGCATCACGGTATTGTCCACCGACGTCGCCGTGGAGCTCGCCGCGCACAGCGGCCAACTTGCGCTAGGCGTGACGGAACTTTCGGACGAAACCGCGGCCACGTTGGCGAAGCACGGCGGCAATCTTCGGCTGGATCAACTCAAGAGCCTCACCTCGCTGGTGCTGGCGGAACGACTCGGTCAACAGGAGTGGCTCTTTCTGAACGGGGTCACCAAGATCACGCCGGAAATTGCTCGGGCGATCTGTCCGCCGAGCAATCGAGTGAAATTCAAGAACCACGTGCAACTCTACATCGGATTGACCGAACTGCCCGCCGGCGTGGCGACGGCGATCATGGCGGGACGCGGCCACGTCTCGGCAAATTCGCTCGAAACGATTTCCGACGAGGCGGCTGCCGCCTGGTCCGGCCCCTTCGCCAACATTCGCCTGTTCGGTCTCAAGAGGCTCTCTCCCGCTGCCGGCGCCTCGTTGGCGAAGGGGAGCGGCATCTTCGACATCCGCGGCTTCGGTCCCGAGCTTTCCGACGAAACAGCCGCAGCCATCGCCAAGCAGATGACGGCGGGACCGCATCGAATGATCGACTTCAACGGCCTGAAAAAGCTGAGTTCACCACCATTTGCAGTTGCGGTGCTGCGGAGGTACCAACAGGGGCCGCACAGCACGCTCAACGGTGTCGCCGAGATCACCGACGACGTGGCCAAGGCGCTCGCCGAGTACAAGGGCAACCTCAACGGCCTTCCCTCGTTGACGTCGCTGAAGTCAGCGCCGCTCGCCGCCAAGTACGCCTCACAGCCGGGCGAGTTGAAGTTTCCGAAGCTGACGACGATCTCCGACGACGTCGCCAAAGCACTCGCGACGCACAAGGGTAAGCTCGATCTTTCCGGGTTGAAATCGCTCTCCGAGGAAGCCGCAAAGGCGTTGGCCAAACACGAAGGCGTAGTCGTCCTAACGGGTCTGACGACGATCTCCGAATCGGCCGCGGCCGCCTTGCGGACCAACGACAAGATCACGCTTTCGCCGAAGTTTCGCAAGCCGTGACCGATTTTCCAGAAAAACTCGAAAATCGAACGCGGAATCTCGCCGCTAACGGCTAATCTAATGAGGGATCCCGCCTGATGACGAATAATGGGGAGTTCTGCTTCCCATTGCCTCGAAACGACTTGCGTTAACGCCGCCTTCCCGCCGACAGGACTCTTCCATGATTATCCGTCTGACCCTTCCGTCCCTGGCGCTTGCTCTTCTTTTCCCTGTTGGGGTGTTCGCCCAGGGCTCCGGATTCACCAACGATGTGGTTCCCACGCTGACGCGCCTTGGCTGCAATTCGGGGGGCTGTCACGGCAAGGCGGCGGGGCAGAACGGCTTCAAACTCTCGCTGTTTGGCTTCGAACCGGAGGAGGACTACGAGCACCTCAAGCGCGACGCTCTGGGACGGCGGCTCAATCTCACGGATCCGGATCAAAGTCTGCTCTTGTTGAAAGCGACCGGCAGCGTGCCGCACGGCGGTGGAGCCTTGACCCACAAGAACTCCACCTATTACGCGATTCTCCATCGCTGGATCAGCGCGGGAGCGTTATGGAAAGGCGACAAAGACGCGGGTCTGGCACGCATCGAGGTTCAGCCCGCCGCAAGTACCATCCAGCGCGGCGGCTCGCAAAAGCTGGCCGTAATGGCGTATTTCGCGGACGGCACCCAGCGCGACGTGACTCATCTGGCGCAATTCAAGGCCGATCCCCCGGAAGCGATCAGCGTTGATGACACCGGACTCGCGAGTGTCGGACAACAATCGGTCAGCGGTTCCGTCATGGCTCGTTACCAGGATCAGGTGGCGGTATCGCGCATCGTGGTTCCGCTTGGCGCCAAGGTGGCGAATCTTCCGCCGGCCCGAAATTTCATCGACGAGCTGATCTTCAAACAATGGAAAGCCATCGGCTTGCCGCCCTCGCCACTGTGCGACGATGTGACTTTTCTCAGGCGCGTCACGATCGACATCGCCGGGCGTACGCCGACGCCGGAAGAAGTCGAAGCGTTCGCAAAAGCCAAGGCGGAAGATCGCCACGAGAAACTCGTCGATCGGCTGCTGGCGAGCGAGGACTATGCTTATTACTTCGCGAACAAGTGGGCCGCTGTGCTGCGCAATCGCCGAAATAGTTCCAACGAGGATGCAAAGGGGACTACTCTGTTGCACAAATGGATCGTGAAGAGCCTGCACGAGAACGTTCCCTTCAACGCGTTCGTCCGTGAAATCCTGACGGCCACGGGCGAGGAGGGGGAAACGCCGCAAGTAGTCTGGTATCGCGAGCTGCGCGAGTCGAGCGGACTGGCGGAAGACACCGCGCAGCTCTTTCTCGGCCAGCGGGTGCAATGTGCCAAGTGCCACCACCATCCCACGGAGCGTTGGAGCCAACGCGATTATTGGTCGCTGACCGCGTTTTTCGCGCGAACCGATGTGCAACTGCCCAATCCCAAGTCGAACAAGGGAATGCCGAAAGCTCCGAAACGGCCGACGGTGGTCTTGAAATTCGAAGCGGATCCGATCACTCATCCGCGCACGGGCGAAACGCTGGCGCCGGCCGGGCTTGGAGCCAAGGCGCTCAAGTCGGCCGAGGAAGGGGATTCGCGTGCTGTTCTGGCGGACTGGATCACCGATCCGAAGAATCCGTATTTTGCCCGGACGCTGGCGAATCGTTACTGGAAGCACTTCATGGGACGTGGCCTGGTGGAGCCGGAGGACGACATGCGAGCAACCAATCCGCCGACCAATCCCGAATTGCTCGACGCGCTCGCCAAACACTTCATCGACAGCAAGTACGACCTCAAGGCCCTGGTGCGCGTCATTTGCCTGTCTTCGACCTATCGTCTGAGTTGCGAGCCGAACAAAGACAATGCTCAGGATCGGCAGAACTATGCTCGCTTCACGATTCGTCGTCTGCCGGCCGAGGTGCTGCTCGATGCGATCAACCAGGTCACGTTGGCCAAGCCGATGACGCCGCAATCGCGGACGGTGCGATTGCCGGACAATCAATCAGCGTCGTATTTTCTCAAGGCTTTCGGCCGACCCGAAGCGGCAAGCGCTTGCGAATGCGATCGGAGCAGCACCCATAATCTCGCGCAGATGTTGCACCTGTTCAACTCGACGGAGATTCTGGGTCAGATCGGCGACGTTCTGAAGGACGAACCGCCGCCGCCCAAGGTTGGAAAACAATCGATAGCCAAACCAGCTCCCAAAGTGACAGCAGGGGCACGCATCCTGAAGTTGGCAACCGACAAGCGGGCTCATGCCGAGCGAATCCGCGAACTGTATTTGGCCGCTTTCGCTCGGGAACCGAGTACCGAGGAAGTCGCCAACCTGGAGGCTCACATCCAGCAACGCGGCGACGTTCGGGCCGCCTATGCGGACATCTTGTGGGCGCTCTTGAACAGCAGCGAATTCATGTACAACCATTAATTGATCCATTGGGAATATCACGCTAAGCCGCAAGCGGCCGGGAGAGTCTCATGATCTCTATTTTCGGAAATGAATCGACCCGCACTTGCTTCGGCGTCAATCGGCGCGAGTTTCTGCGCGTGGGCGGTCTGACCCTGGGCGGATTGACTTTGTCCAATCTTCTCTCCTCGCACGCCGCCGCTTCCACCGGTGCCTCGGTCTTCAAGGACAAGTCGGTGGTCCTGCTCTTCTTGCACGGCGGAGCGCCGCAGGTCGAGACGTTCGACCCCAAGCCCGAGCAGCGAGAAAACATCCGCAGCAGCACGGGGCACGTTCAGACGAATCTTCCGGGGGTTCGGATCGGCGGGACGTTTCCGAAGCTCGCCGCCATGGCGGACCGGTTCACCATTGTGCGCTCGTTCGGCAGCGGCTTTGGGGACCACGATCCGCGGCCGGTCCTGACCGGCGGAAATCGATTGCGCGCTCCGATCGGCTCACTCGTTTCACGGACGCTTGGCAATGTGAATCCCCAGACCGGGCTGCCGAGCAATATCGTGGTGGTCCCGGAATCGGTCCGCCCCGAGCTGGTTCGTGCCCAGGAAGGAGTGGGGCAGCTGAATGACGTTCGCACCCAGTATGTCCCCGCAGGAAACCTGGGAAGCAACGACGAAGCGTTCTTGCCCACAGGCGGCCGCGCCCTGATAGGGAGCCTGCAACTTCGGCTGGAACGGAATCGATTCGAGGATCGCCGCCGGCTTCTCGCCCAGGTCGATACGTTTCGTCGCCGACTCGACGCGACCGGTGACCTCGCCGGTCTCGACGCCTATCAGCGGCAAGCACACGACGTTCTTCTGCGCGACATCGCCGCCGCGTTCGACCTCAATCGTGAAGATCAACGTCTCATCGACCGTTACGACACCAGCCGTTATTTTGTGATGGAAAACTATCAGCGCGGCGGCCCGCTCTTCAATGGCCGAATCTGCCAATCGATTTGGACAAATCTGCTCGGCAAACAGATGCTGCTGGCGCGCCGGCTGTGCGAGGCGGGATCGCGGTTTGTCACCGTGGTCGATTCCGGCTGGGACATGCACGGGAACGCCAACTCCATGGGGGTGCCGGCGGGCATGCAGATCCTCGGCCCCCAGGTCGATCACGCGGTAGCGGCTTTTCTCGAAGACGTCCATCAACGCGGCCTGAGTGACAAGATCGTCCTGATCGTGACCAGCGAAATGGGCCGGGGGCAAAGGAACAACACCACAGGAGGCTCCGAACACTGGGGCGATTTGACGCCGCTCTTGATCGCAGGCGGCGGCCTGAGGATGGGCCAGGTCATCGGCGAATCCGATCGCGCCGGACAAAGACCCGTGACCCGCCGCTACCGTCCGGAAAATCTCCTGACCACGGTATTGCAAACCATGTTTGATACAAGCGAAGTTCGCGTCAACCCGTCGCTGGTGCCGGCGGAAATTGCGAACGTGATGAACAACGGCGCGCCGCCGATTGCGGAATTGTTTGCGTAATGTAGGCAACAAATACCGGGAGGTAATCTACATGATCTCTATATTCGGAAATGAATCAACCAAAACCTGCTCCGGCATCAATCGCCGCGAGTTTCTGCGCGTGGGCGGCCTGGCGCTCGGCGGATTATCGGCCGCGAGTATGCTGGCCGGGCAAGCCTCCGCTTCCACGGGTTCATCCGCTTTCAAGGACAAGTCGGTGGTCCTGCTTTTTCTGCAAGGAGGGCCGCCGCAGATCGAGACGTTCGATCCCAAGCCGAATCAGCCGGCCAACAATCGCAGTTGCACTGGTTTCGTCCAGACGCGACTGCCCGGCGTTCAGTTTGGCGGGACGTTCCCTCGGCTCGCGCAGATGGCGGACCGCCTTGCCATCGTCCGTTCCTTCGGCAGCGGCGATGCCAGCCACAATCAGGTGCCCGTCCTCACCGGCAATAATCGCATGCGTGCTCCGATGGGGGCATTGATGGCGCGTGCCCTCGGCGGCAACGTCAATCCGCGCACCGGAGTCCCCACCAACATCGTCGTCATTCCCGAAGCGATTCGGCCCGAGTTGCAACTCGGCCAGCCGACGGGCGGCTTCACGATTCAAGACGTCCTGGGTCAATACATCCCGGCCGGCTCGCTGGGAAGCAACTTCGAGGCCTTTCTTCCCGCGGGGGGCGGCACCCTCATGCGCAACTTGCAGTTGCGCATGGATCGCAACCGATTCGAGGACCGTCGTCAGCTTTTGTCGCAGGTCGACGGCCTGCGCCGTCGTCTCGATTCGGCGCCCGGCGATCTTGGCAGTCTTGACGCTTTTCAACGACAGGCTCACGAAGTTTTGCTGCAAAGCGTCGCTTCGGCCTTCGACATCAGCCGCGAAGATCCGCGCGTCATCGAACGTTATGACACGAGCCGATACTTCGTGATGGAGGATTATCATCGCGGCGGCCCGAATTTCAACAATCTCGTCAACCAGTCGCGTGCCACGAATTTGCTCGGCAAGCAGATGCTCCTGGCACGTCGGCTCTGCGAGGCCGGCGCCGGCTTCGTCACGGTCATCGACTCCTGCTGGGACTTCCACGCCGACGGCAACAACCCGGGCGTGCCGGCTGGCATGTCGTTTCTCGGGCCGCAAGCCGATCACGCGATCGCGGCCTTTCTCGAGGATGTGCAACAGCGAGGATTGAGCGACAAGATCCTTCTGATCGTGACCGGCGAAATGGGCCGCACGACGAACAAGGGCGGCAACCGCGGCGGCACCGATCACTGGGGAGACCTGACGCCGTTACTCATCGCGGGCGGCGGTCTGCGGATGGGCCAGGTCATTGGCGAGTCGGATCGCCCGGGAGGCCGAGCGATCAGCCGTCCCTATTGGCCGGTAAACTTGTTGACCACGGTGCTCCACACCCTCTTTGATGCAAGCGAGGTTCGCATCAACCCGGCGCTGCTCCCGGCCGAAATCGCGACCTTGATGAACAACGGCGCGCCGCCGATTACGGAACTGTTCTCATAGAGAAACTTGTGACGTGCATCCAAAAAAGGAGCCTGACGATGCTGGGGTGGCGGGTTGCGATGATCCTGTTCTTGTTGCTGGTGTCTGTGTTGGGAAATGCCCAAGCAGGTGCGCCGAAGCCGAAGGACGGTCCGCTCGGCGTGAAGTTCGTGCCGCTGCCGAAGGGGACGTTCTACATGGGTTGGAACGGCGACACGGGCAAAGTGAAGAAGGTGGAGATCAAGCAGGATTTCGAAATCGCCATCCACACGGTGACGCAAGGACAGTGGCAAGAATTGATGACCAAGAACCCCAGCCACTTTACTCGCAAGGCGGGCGGAGACGGACAGGTCAAAAAGATCTCGGACGACGATTTGAAGCAGTTTCCGGTCGAAAACGTGTCGTGGAATGACACACAAGAATTCATCAAGAAGCTGAACGAAAAGGAGCAGGGGAAGGGATACCTGTATCGACTGCCCACGGACGAGGAATGGGAGTATGCGTGTCGCGGTGGAGCGGCGACGGAGGAGGAGTGCTCCTATCACTACTACTTCGAGAAGCCGACGAATGACCTATCGTCGAAGCAGGCGAACTTCGACGGTAATAACCCGGTCGGCAAGGCCGTGAAGGGGCCAAGTCTGGGTCGAACCGTCAAGGTTGGCTCCTATCCGCCGAACAAACTGGGCCTGTATGACATGCACGGCAACGTCTGGCAATGGACCGACACATCGGAGCCGTCGAGCAAAGGACTTCGAGGCGGCAGTTGGTGCAACGACGGCACCGCGTGCCGGGCCGGACTCCGCAGCAGACACGGCCCCTCGGACCGAAACGACGACCGCGGCTTCCGCTTGGTCCGCGCGGCCAACTGACAGCGTCGCCGCAGGCGTCAGCTGGCTATGGCTGATGGCTGAAAAAATCCCGGAACTTGTTTTAGCCAACAGCGTTTAATAGTGTTTAAGGACGTACCTTGGTTTTTGGAGTAGTTCCCCATGCTCACGCTGCACGAAAATGCTCGGATCAGCCGTCGCCAGCTCCTCAGCATCGGCAGCCTGGCACTGGGCGGTTTGTCGCTGTCGTCGTTGCTTGCAGCAAAAGCAAGTGGCGCAACAGGTTCCGCTAACGACAAGTCGGTCATCTTCATTTTCCAGCAAGGTGGGCCGCCCCAGTTCGAGACGTATGACCCAAAACCCAATGCTCCCTCCGATATCCGCACGGTCACCGGCATTACGCAGACGACGATTCCTGGTGTCCAGTTCGGCGATACGCTCGGGCGGTTGGCACGCCATGCCGACAAGCTGACGATCGTGCGTTCGTTCCAGACGGACAACGGCGGGCACAACATTCGTCCGCTCGTGGGGCCCGAGTCACTGAACACGAACATCGGGGCCATCGCGGCGCGCGTGCTCGGTTCGACGCATCCGACGACCGGCATGCCACGTAACGCCCTGCTGCTGCCGCAGTCGGTGTGCAGCGATGTGGCGGCCGGGCAAGGTCGTGGCGATCTGTCGGCGACGCCGGCGGTCGGTTCGAACTATGCCCCTTTCACCCCAGGTGGCCCGGGCCCTTTGATGCGTGATCTTCGCCTCAACCTGGCGCCGGATCACTTTGCCGATCGGCGCGCATTACTGGAACAGATGGATGCGTTGAGTCGGCAGCTGGGACGCGATACCCAGGTGCAAAGCGCCGACCAGTATCAGCGCCAGGCGGCAGAGGTGCTGCTCAGCGGCCGGGTCGCCGAGGCGCTCGACCTGTCGCGTGAGGATCCGCGGCTGGTGTCGGCCTATGATACCGCCCGCTATGTCGCGTCGCACAACTGGAGCCAGGTTGCGCGGGGCCGCCAGGGCATGTACACAGGTCAGGCAAAGTCGCTGGGCAAGAGTCTGCTCCTGGCCCGGCGGCTGTGCGAAGCAGGCTGTGCGTTCGTCACCGTCCATGCCGATTACGCCGGCGTGTGGGATTTCCACGCCGACGGCAACAACCTCAACGTCGCGGACGGCATGGAAGCGGTGGGGCGATCGTTCGATCATGCCGTCGCCGCCTTTATCGACGACATCGAAGCGCGCGGCCTGCAGGATCGCATCATGCTTGTGGCCTGCGGCGAAATGGGGCGCACGCCGCGCATCAATCCGCGCGGCGGCCGCGATCACTGGGGCAAGCTGGCGCCGCTGCTCATCTACGGCGGCAATGCGGCGCGCGGCCGTGTCGTCGGCCAGTCGACGCGCGACGGCGGCGAACCTTCGGGCACCCCGTACAACGGCCGACATCTGATCTCCACCATCCTGCATCACCTGTGGGACGTTCCTCAGGTTCGTCTGCAGCCCGCCTTCGCCAGCGTCTATCGTTTGGCGGAAGTGAATCCGATCCCGATTGGTTGAGCGTTCCTTCGCCGCGCGGCGAGGTCATCGCGCCGCGCGGCCAGCTCCCCATTCGTTCTCCCACTTTCCGATATCACGCGAGATCACGCGATGTCACGCTCGATTCTGGCTGCTCTGATGTCCTTCGTTGCCGTCGCGCCGACACTCGCCGGAGACCCGGCATTGCGCTCGCTGCGCATCGACACCGGTCGAACCAAGGACGGCTCGCTCCAACTCGTCGGCCCCAATAGCTGGCAGCAGATCGTCGTAATGGGAGAAACGACCGACGGCAAACTCCGCGACCTTACTCGGACAGCTAAACTGTCAGCAAGCCCCGAGAACATCGTCGACATCAAGAGCGGCGGCTGGATCATTCCGCGCGGCGACGGCCAAACGACCCTCACCGCCACCATCGCCGGCAAGACGGCGTCGATCAAGATTCACGTCGCGCAGATGGCCGCCCCCCCCGCGGTGAGCTTCAGCAACCAGGTTGTGCCGACGTTGACCAAGTTCGGTTGCAACGGCGGCGGCTGCCACGGCAAGTCCGGCGGACAGAAGCACTTCGCGCTGTCCCTGTTCGGCTTCGAGCCTGGCGAAGATTTCGAATACCTCGTCAAGGAGGCACGCGGCGGCCGGCGCATCCTGTACTCGGCCCCCGATTCGAGTCTGCTGCTGCTCAAGGCGACCGGCGCCATGGCCCATAGCGGCGGCGCTCGCATCGATGCAAACTCGCCGCACTATCGCCTCTTGCGCGGCTGGATCGCGCAGGGGACACCTGGCGATTCGACAAAAGCGCCGACCGTGACCCGGATCGAAGCATCTCCGCGCAGCCGAACCCTCGATTTTGCCGAAGAACAGCAGCTTCTGGTGGTCGCCCACCTCAGCGATGGTTCGACCATGGACGTCACCGGTCTGGCCCAATTCGAGGTCAACGATCGCGATGTGTGTGAAGTGGCGACGACCGGGATCGTTTCGGCGGGCCGACGCGCGGGCGCGGCGGCAGTGATGGTCCGCTGTCAAACGCATGTCGATGTCGTCGAGATTGTTGTTCCCTTGGGCAAGACGATCGCCAAGCTTCCTGCCGCCACCAACTTTGTTGATGACCTCGTATTCAAGAAGCTCAAGCAACTGGGATTGCCACCCTCTGAACTGGCCGACGATGCGACCTACTTGCGGCGTGTGACCATCGACATTGCTGGCCGACTGCCGACGCTAGAGGAGACAAAGACTTTCTTGGCGGACAAGGACGCTCATCGCCATGAAAAGCTGGTCGATCGCTTGCTGGCGAGCCCGGAATACGCCTATTACTTCGCCGGCAAGTGGGGGGCGGTGCTGCGCAATCGCCGCAAGGATCCCAAGGACGAAACCGCGCCGACGTTTGCCTTTCACAAATGGATCAAGACGAGCCTCGAAATGAACAAGCCGTTCGATCATTTCGCGCGCGAGATCCTGACGGCGACCGGGAAGTACACCGACACGCCGCCCGCGGTTTGGTATCGCGAGGTGCGCGAAGTGTCGGCCCTGGTCGAGGATTCCGCCCAGCTTTTCCTGGGACAGCGCATGGTGTGTGCCCGCTGCCATCATCATCCGTACGAAAAGTGGAGCCAGGAGGATTACTATGGCCTGGCGGCGTTCTTCACCCGTTTGGAGGTCAAGGACCCGCCGCCGCCCAAAAAGGCAAAAGGAGCGAAGGATGCTCCGGCGAAGCAAATGCTGGAAGTGCTGCACAAGCCTGGGCAGGCGCAGGCGCAAAACCCGCGCACCAGGCTGAACGTCGCGCCGACCGGCCTGGGAGGCGCTGTACTCAAGATCGCTGCTGAGGACGATCCACGTGTGAAGTTCGTGGACTGGATGACGCGTCCCGACAATCCCTATTTCGCCCGCACTCTTGCCAACCGCTACTGGAAACACTTCCTCGGCCGCGGTCTGGTCGAGCCCGAAGATGACATGCGTATCACCAATCCGCCGACAAACCCCGAGCTTCTCGATGCCCTGGCCAAACACATCGTCGACACCAAGTTCGATCTGAAGCAGTTGATCCGCACGATCTGTACGTCGACGACGTATCGGCTCAGTGCGATCCCCAATGCCCACAACGAGGACGATCGCCAGAACTACTCGCGTTTTCTGCCGCGCCGGTTGTTCGCCGAGGTGTTGCTCGATTCGGTTGACGACGTCACCGGTTCGCGCACGGCATTCAAGGGATTGCCTGCCGGGACGCGCGCGATCCAATTGCCGGACAATCAGTTCGACAACTATTTCCTCAACGTGTTCGGCCGCCCGGATTCGTCGAGCGCGTGCGAGTGCGAACGATCAAACGATTCCTCGCTTGTACAGTGGTTGCACCTTTTGAATTCGCCCGACCTGCAGGCGAAGATAAGCAAGGGCCGCGCCGCACAGCTCGTCAAGGACAAACGCAGCCACCAGGAAAAGCTGAATGAGTTGTATCTCTTGGCTTACTCGCGTCCGATCCGCGCCGAGGAGTCGCAGAAGCTGCAAGCGTATCTAGAACGCTCGGCAAATGTGCAACGCGCATACGAAGACGTGATTTGGTCGCTGTTGAATACCAAGGAGTTCAGCTTCAATCATTGACAGGCCTTGAAAAACACTCGCGACCGGATCGTTTGTTCAGTGCGCCTATAGGCAAGGCTCAGAAACATACATTTGTTCGCAATTCGATCTTTCCAAAAATTCTCGTGCGGGATCTTGTCGCTCAGTGCTAAGAGAATGTGGCGAGTGAATTGCAGCGTAGCCGCTACGTGCCGCTACCCATCGCCAACGACGACCTTACTATGATCCCGCCGATGATTTGTGACCCGAATCTTACCTGCAAGGAATCTCCCTTGCTGACGATCACGGGGTCCAACTCCCCACGCTTCTGCGACGGCCTTTCGCACCGGAATTTGCTGCGAATCGGCGCCCTCGGCGGCGCATTGACCCTTGCCGACATGCGTCGGTTGCAGGCGCAACATTAGTTTTAGAAGCCGAAAAGGACGCACTTGTCATGAGAAATCCGCTGATGCTTGGAGCCCTGGCTCTTGCTTTCCTGCTTCCCGTCGGGGCATTCGCGCAATCCGATCCCGGCGCTGACGCCAAGGCCCTGCCGAAGGTGCCGCCGGGGTTCGAGGTGAAATTCTTCGCCAAGGAACCGCTCGTCCGGCAGCCCTGTTCCATGGCCTTCGACGCCAAGGGGCGGCTCTTCGTCGGCATGGGGCCGCAGTATCGCAATCCCAAGCCCGGCACGCCCGGCGACTCCGTCGTGATCGTCGAGGACACCGATGGCGATGGCGTCGCGGACAAGATCAAAGTCTTCGCAACCGGCTTCAACTGCATCCAGTCGTTGGCCTGGCACGGCCGCGATCTCTGGATTGCGAATAGCCCCGATCTCACCATCGTTCGCGATCTCGATGGCGACGACGAAGCTGACGAGTACATCCGCGTCTACACCGATCTCGGCAACCTCGAACACGCCCTGCACGGCCTCAACTGGGCGCCCGACGGCAAGCTCTACATGAGCAAAGGGAATTCCAAGGGGTACTCCGATCCGAGAAAACCGTCGGGTCTCACGCCGCGAGCGTTCATGGAATTGGCGCATGGCAAGGTGCATCCCGATTGGCCCGCCTTTCCCGACCCGGTGAAGTTCACCAAACAGAATTACAAGAGGGCCTACCACACTCCTCCCGATGATCAAGGCCGCGAGGGAGGCGTGCTGCGCTGCGACGACGGCGGCAAGAACCTCGAAATCGTTTCGCGCGGCATGCGCAATCCCTGGGACATCACCCTCGACGACGGTTTCAACTGGCTCGGCACCGACAACGATGCGAACGAAGGCGATCGCGTCTTCATGCCGTTCTGGAACGCTCATTTTGGCTGGAATCATCCGTGGAGTGCGCACTGGACCCATAAACCGCATCCGCCGAGTGCTCCGGTCAGCCTCCCGAATTTTGACGGATCTGGCACCGGGATCATCTTTTGCGATTCGCCGCAGTTTCCGCCGGAATATCGCAAGCTCTTCTTCATCAACGATTGGTTGCGCAAGACCACCTTCGCATGGAAGCCGAAATGGGAAGGGGCACTCATGAATTGCGATGGCGGAACCTGGAAGCCGTTCATCGAGGGAGGCAAGTCGCTGTTTCGACCGACGGACATCGAAGTGGGGCCGGACGGCGCGCTGTGGGTTCTCGGCTGGAGCCGATACTACGGGGCGGAGCCTCCCTCGGCCTACAAGGACGGCAAGATGATCAACGAAGGCCGTGTCTTTCACATCCGCTGGAAGGACGCCAAGCCGGCGAACGGATTGGCGCCAAAACGCAAACAGCCGCTCGCGAAATGGTCGGTCGCGGATTTGATCGAGGATTTCGAAGGCCCGCTGCCGGTGTGGCGGATCGATGCCGCCGACGAGTTGGTCCGTCGCGGCGGCGCGGTCAAGGCCGATCTCATCGCGTCGCTGCGAGGCGGCAAGCTCTCGACCATGCAGGAGACCTGGACCGCCTGGACGCTGGGCCGAATGCTGCCTGGCGATGCCGCCATCGAGGAATATTTCACGTCGCTGCTCGACCCTGGTTCCGCCGCAAGTCTCAACTTGCGCATTCAGGCGGCTCGCATTCTCGCGTTTCGTGTTCGCCAGCATCAAAAGGTGAAGACTTTGCCGGCGGCGGTGGGGAAGCTGCTGCAAAGCGACGAGCCGCGGTTGCGGTTCGCCGCCGTCGATGCGATCGTGCAAGCCCGACAGAAGTCGCTTGTAACTGCCATGGTCGACATGCTGGAAAAGGAATCCGATCGCGTCACCTACTACGCAGCCTGGCAGGGTCTGCGTGAAATGCTGCCTGTGGCCGAACTGAAAATTTTGCTCGCGGACAAGCGAGCGGGCGTCCGCAAGGCGGCCTTGCTCGCGCTATTGGAGACGCACTCCTTGTCGGTGACAGAAGTCGGGGCGCTGGCCGACGGCGATCCGGACGGCGAGGTGGTCCGAGTCGCCAAGTTGCGCTTGATCGGCAGGTCGGCGCTCGCCACTTCGCCCGAGGTGCCGACGGCGGTCCCTGCATCAGGCGTCGGCGTGTCGTTGATTACCAACGTGAAGGCGCAAAGCCCCAAGTACTACCGCTCCCTCCCAGGCGGCGTGCGCGAGGGAGGCCTGATCTACACGGATCGGGCGTACGCGCTCAAAGAGTTTCCTCCGCCCTTGGCTCTGGCCGAACTGCTGCAAACGTCTCAAGACGATGACGGCTCGCGCGGCGACAAGTTCCTCGCGTTCGATACGCTCGTACCTCTGCGAGTGCATATCGGACTCGACGCACGGATTCCAATTCCCAAGTGGCTGAGCGAACGTTTTCGCCCGACCGAACAGAAGATCATCAGCACCAACACCACTTACAAGATCTTCACACGCGAGGTTCCCGAGCCTGGACGCGTGGAGCTCGGCGGCAACACCGAGAAGGGAGGCGGAGGCATCTCCAACTACATGGTCATCCTCGAACCGCTGCCGCTCCCCCAACTGAAGCAGGCGACGACGTTGGCGCAGGGGCTCGAACATCTGCCCAAGGGCGATATTCGCCGCGGCGAACTGTTCTTCAAGCAAGTCGCAGGCTGTGCGAAGTGCCACAGTCTGTCGCAGCAGAAGAACTCATTCGGACCGCAACTCAGCGACATCGGCGCACGTGCCGAACCGCGGCACATCGTGCAATCGATCGTCGATCCGGACGCCCACATCGTCGAGGGTTTTTCGCAGATGGTCATCGAAACCAAAGACGGAAAGGTCCATTCCGGCGTGCTCATCGAGGAAAGCGGTCTGGCTGTGACGTTGGGGTTGTCAACGGCGGAGCGACTGGTGATTCCGAGGGAGAAGATCGAGTCACGCACGACGTCGAAGACATCGGCGATGCCCTCGTTCGACCGCACGCTGACGCCCGGTCAGGTAGCGGATGTCGCCGCGTTTCTGATGACCCAGAAGGCGAAGCCGGCCGAGTTGAAGGGGACGCCGAAGTCGGAAACACCGAAGTCGGAGCCATCGCCCAATGGCAGGCAGCCCGAAGCGAACGCGGTCAAGCCGAACGTGGACGCGAAGTCGAAGTTCGGCTTCGAGGTCAAAAAGGACCGTCTGATCATGACGTACGCCGAAAAGCCGCTGGGCGAGTATGTCTGGGGTGACACGGCCATTCGTCGTCCGTACTTCGCGAATGTGCACGGGCCGACCGGCACGAAAATCACGCGCAATCATCCGCCGATCAAGGGCAAGGACGCGACCGACCACGACACGATGCACCCCGGCATTTGGCTCGGCTTCGGCCAAATCAGTGGTGTCGATTTCTGGCGCAATCAGGGTCGCATTCAGCACGTGAAGTTCCTCACGCCGCCGACGGCCACGGAGGACCGGATCACGTTCGCCACGGATTCCGATCTGCTGAAGGCCGACGGCAAACGCATGGGAATCATGGTCAACCGCTACACGCTCACCCGGCGGCCGGCGGGTTGGCTGCTGGTGTGGGACGCGACCTTCACCGCGACGGAGCAAGCTCTCGTCTTCGGCGACCAGGAAGAAATGGGCTTCGGCGCCCGCATCGCTTCGGAATGTACGGAAATGAAAGGCGGCACCTTGGTCAGCAGCCATGGCGTGAAGACGGCCAAGGCGACCTGGGGCAAGCCAGCGGCGTGGTGCGATTATTTCGGCACCAAGGACGGCCAACCTATCGGCATCACGCTGATGCCGAGCCCGAAGAACTTCCGCGAATCGTGGTGGCACAACCGCGATTACGGCGTCTTCGTCGCCAACGCTTTCGGCCGAGCCTCGATGAAACAGGGCGCGGCGAGCACCGTGCCGGTCAAGCAAGGCGAGTCGCTACGGATCCTCTACGGCGCGATGCTACACGACGGCAAAGACTACGACCCGGCCAGCGAGTATAAACACTTTTTGGAGAGCATCAAAGGGGAGTCGAAGTGATTGAGAGAAGTCAGCGGATCGGCGTCATCGAGGACCATGCGATCCGCTTGAGATTCGCCCGAACCTATCCGAGAACCCACCCATGTTGACAACACGCCCGCTCCTCGTCGGGTTTTGTCTGTTCGCTTCCGCGGTGGCGGCACCGGGCGCGGAAATCGTGGGCGTGACGGTCACACCGCACGTGATTGCCGAGTCGATGCAGTACCGCCGACCTCGCGACCCCGACCTCGCGGCCAAGGTGCAACTGTTCGTCAAGGGCCCGGCGGTGCCAGGCACGTTCGAAGGGAAAACGCCAGCAGAACTACTGAAGGCCGGCAAGTGGGCCTGGCACGACCTGGCCACGGCCCAGAAGCCGCCGGACGGGGCGCTGGCGGTGTGGACCTTCAACGGCAAGTCAAAACAATGGGGCGTCGGCAAGAAGTTCGGACTCGACTCCGAAGGGCTGGGCAAATTGACGGTCCCGATCGAGGCCCCCACCCGCTGGATCTCAACGATCAACTTCCTGGCGCCCTTGGGTAAGGTGGAGCCCGACACCGTCGTCATTCACCTGGCCAATGACTCCGACAAACCACTCCGCGTCACTTCCCTGCGGTGGTGGCTCCCGAAAGAGCGCAAGGACTGGCAAGTACTGTGGCCGCAACCAGCGAAAGCAGTGGAAGGCGTCATCCCTCCCCGGGATCGGGGCTTTGTGAAAATCCAGGCCGACAAGCCGTTCCCCCTGACCTACGCCGCGGTCGAGGTGACGACCGATCAGGGGCCGCTGTGGGAGCACCTCCGCGTCAAACGGGAGGCCTTCGACATCGGCGGGGGCTGGGTAGCGGACAACCTGAAGCACGAACCGT
Source organism: Planctomycetota bacterium (assembly GCA_016872605.1). GTDB lineage: Bacteria > Planctomycetota > Planctomycetia > Gemmatales > Gemmataceae > SIAQ01. The sequence goes on along the minus strand of VGZI01000068.1, from coordinate 9,908 downwards.
ACCTGAAGTTGCTCTCCCGGCTGCACATCAACATGGGGCAGATCCAGGGCGTCCCTGGGTACACCGACCAACCGAAACTGTACGACCGCTACCCGATCAAGCTGTGCAACCGGCTCTGGCCCCTCGAAGAGTGGGACACGGACGCCTGGCTGCCGAAGATCCACGCCGTCGAGTTCCTGGGTGAACCTCAGTACGGCGGCGGGCGGCCGATGCCCCCGCAGGAGGTGTTCGACAAGTTTCTGCCGTACCGCGCCAGCCGTCTGCCCACCAGCGTCACTCACTCGGAGGAGCGGGTGTGGCGGTTCTACGCCGGGCTGTCCGACTACCCGCATTACGATGCGTATCGCGTCGTCGCTCCGGCCGCCGATGCCTGGCGCCAGTACGACCGTTGGGGTGGCAAACGGATTTCCTGGGGAGCGCCGCTGGAAACGATCGGAGACATGTGTCGGTCACTCCGGGAACTCAACCGGCCGATGCCCTGTGCCTACTGGTCGCAGGGGCCGCACGACGGCTGGGGCGGGGGCTTCCTGACCGGCCGGGCGCGGCGGAGCCCAACCCCCGACGAACTTCGGTCTCAGGCCATCCACGCACTTTCAACTCGGATTACTTCACTCTACTGGTTCAACCTGAGCCTGAAGGCACTGCGAAAGTTCCCCGACACCTGGGAGCCAATCGCCCGCGTGGGCCGTGAAATCCGCATGCTGGAGCCGTTTTTTCTGGAGGGGGACGCGTACCGATTCGAGCGTTTGAAGAAGGATGGAAAGCCCGACTGGGACCTTGCGTCCGTCGCGGCTCCGGAAGCGGTCGTGCTGTTCGCCAACGACCTCTCCTACACCCCCGACCCGAAGCAGAGCACGTTTGTCTTCGGCGACCCGCGAGCGGTGTCGTTCCGGTTCGTGCTCCCGCCGTGGCTCCGAAAAGCAGACGATGTTTTCCGGGTGGACGCGGACGGCATGCACGAGGTGAAGTGGAAGGCGGACGGCGACGCGGTCGTGATCGAGGACCGGCGGAGCCGAGACGCGATCTACATCGCCACCCGGTCGAAAGAGGTTCGCACCGGAGTTGAACAACGGCGTCAGGCTGCCCTCAAACGAGAGAAGGCAAACGCCATTGAACTGCAGGAGCTGGAAAAGCTGAAGAAGTGAAGCCGGCTGAGAATCAGCACTGAATGTGAGACGTGTCGTAATGTCGTGGAGTGTCGCGTTGGCGGTTCTGGTTGGTGCGTTGCTTCACGCGTGCTGGAACGTGCTGGTGAAGGCCGGGACGGATCGGCAACGCGACACCGTGACCATCCTCACGGGGGCCGCGGTCATCGCGGCCGGAGTTCTTCCGTTCCTCCCCCGCCTGGCGTACCCCTGCATCCCGTATCTCGTCACCTCTGTGGTGATCCACGTCGGCTATTTCCTTCTCGTTGCATCAGCGTATCGCGTCGGGGATCTGAGCCTGGTATACCCTCTCATGCGGGGCACCGCCCCCGCGATGACTGCGCTGGTCGCGACGACCGTCTTGCAGGAGTCGCTGCCGCCACTCGGATGGGCGGGCTTGTTGCTGGTCTGCGGCGGGGCGTTGTTGCTCGTCGTGGAAGCCCGAAAGACCTCCGGCTCCGCCATCGCGTTATCGCTCGGGAACGCGGCCGTTGTTGTGTTGTACACGCTGGTCGATGGTCTTGGTGCGAGGTTGTCCGGACACGCTCTGGCGTACACGGGGTGGATGTTGCTGCTCACCGGCTTTGTGGTAGTCGTGTACGCGTTCGTCACCGACCGATCCGGGTTTCTAACCCACCTGCGAGGGCGATGCCGCATCGGACTTCTGGGCGGCGCGTGCATGGTCGCCTCTTACGCACTCGCTCTCTGGGCAATGACGTACGCCCCCATCGGGTTGGTCGCCGCCCTGCGGGAGACGTCGATCATCTTTGGGGTGATGCTCGCATGGCTCGTTCTGAAAGAATCCGTGAAGGTGTTGCGGTGGATTTCGATCGTCACGATCGCCAGCGGCGGTCTGCTGATCAAGGTGTGTTGACTTCCGAGGAGTAGACGCCGTGTGAGTGACGAGTGGTGAGTGCGAGTGGTGAGAATAAGATTGGACTTCTTCTCTCGCCACTCACCACTCGTCACTCACCACTACCATGGTTGTGCGGGAACCCGCCTTCAACCAACTCGCCGCCCTAACCCCTCACCCACCGCTCGCCCTCGTTACAGAATTGATACTCGTGTGGGGTCAGCGATCGGGTACCATCAAATCGATTCGTTACAGGGGTGTCACACCCCGAATGAGGGCAGTTCACATGAAGGCCAGTGTCCCAATCGTCGTCGCCGTGATCCTCGGGATCTCACCCGTCGCGTCGGCCCAAGACCAAACGAACGACCCCAAGTCGATCGGGCGCATTCTCCACTCCATGGTTTGCACCGGCAAAGAGGTTCTGGTCTGGGGCGGCGGTTCGGAGGGGATGTTCTTCGGGCACGGGCTGCGGATCGACCCGGCGGCAAAGGGCCGTACCGTGATGGCCGACGGCGATATGGTATGACCGATACTCGTGATCTGCGGGAAGGAAGGAAGGCAAGCGGGTGTTGTATGGCACGCTGGGCGTCTGACGTTAAGGTCGAGAAAACGGAATGGCTCGTACCATCGATCATCCCGAAAGGGCGTGTCACGGTCATAGACGGCCGACCGCCTCGGCCTGGATTCCACCCTCACGCCCCGCAGCCGCCCGCGGAAGCAGGCGTAGAATCGACGAATGTCCCCGTTTTGGCTCGGCCTAGACGGCAGTCTTGCAGGGGTATCACAAAATCCCGCTTGTGACAGGCTATTTCTCCTGCGTGGAGTATTTGCGCAGTCGCTCGGCCATCTTCGGTCGGTCCTTCTCGATCTGTTTCAGGTCGAGCCTCTGATTGATGCCGGCGCCGATGGCGGTGTAGAAGTCGGCCAGTCCCTGATTCCATTCCCCGGACACCACGTCGATCGGCGTTTCTTTCTTGTTATTCTTCACCGTCAGAGAAGCCCCTTTGTCGAGCAGCCGTTTCACCACCTCTTCGCGGCACAGGAACGCTGCAACGTGAAGTGGTGTGTTCCCATCGACGTTACTGCCGGACGGATCCGCCCCGAGATCGAGCAGATACGTCACAATGTCGAGGTGGCCCCTTAGGGCAGCGGTCGAAAGCGGTGTCGAACCGTCGGACAACCGACGATTGGCTGTGGTTTTGTCGCGGATCAACTTCTTTGCAGCGGTCAAGTCGCCCCTCGTCAGCGCCGCAGGGATGCCGTCCCACGGAGCCTTACTAACGCGGATCAACTCCCGCTTCAACTCGTCCGCCGTCTTCGTGTCCTTCGCCACGTGCACGATGAACTCGTTGCTGAAAGGTCCATCCGGCACCTGCACCTGCAGCAGGTGCATCCCTTCCGGCGGCAGCGCGGCGAGTGTGATGACGACCTTCTCGTCCTTCTCTCCCTTCTTCACGCTCACCGTGCCCTCGACCCGGCGACCGTTCACGAACAACCGCGCGTCGTCGCCGAAGTGTCGGCCGCTCACGGACATGCTCTTCTGGTCCGGGTGCAAGATGGGGAAGTCCTGCCGCCCGCGCTGCTTCTCAATCGGGCCAAGGGTCCAGATCGCTGGCTGCGGATGATCTACGCTGGCCTTCGCGCCGTGTCGGGCGGTGACGGCGCCCACAAACTTTCCGTCGCCAGCGAGGGTGAGCAACTCCTTGCACGTGAACGCGGCCCGGTCGCCAGTCTTACGCACGTACTTTCCGGCCGCGAACTGCAACGCCACTGGCTCGGTCTTCTGTTTCAACAGCACGCCATCACATTCCAACACCACCGCTCCGTCGCTCGCTGCCTTCTCCAGCGCGGTCAGCAAGTCGGCGGTCTGTTCGTCACTTGCGGTGTCCTTGTTCAACGTCACCTGCCGGGCGAACGCGCCCGACACGCCGGTGCCCATCTGGAGCACCATGTCCCAGATGGGGTCGAACCGGGGCCGCCCGCCCCACGACATCCGCCACACGTCCCGTTCTGGGGCGCCCTGCTCGGCCATCGCCCGGTAGAAAGGAAACTCGATGATGTTCAGTCGGCCCTGCGGGAGGATTAGCCAGCGGTCTTGTGCGCCGCGCCAGGTCGGCGCATCCATGCCGGTGCCGGGGGTGTTGGTGCTGACCAGGAACGGCATGCGGTGGCAGTTGCCGCATACGTTCGGTGTGAGTTGTTTCGGGTCGTGGTCGCCATCAACGTGGAACAGCCGGAACCCCTTCTTCGCCCGGTCGGACAACTCGTCCGTGTAAGCCCGTTTCGGGGCCGGGGGGTACGGCACCCCGAGCAGGTACACGGCCATATCGTCGCGCTCTTGTTTGCTTAGCTGACCGGCCTTGCCTTCGTCATTGGTGGTCTTGTCGCCGACGAGTTGCATCGTGGAGGCCAACCCGCCGTCGATCAGATGACGGGTGCTACTCGTCGGCACGTCGGCCTTGCTGTTGGGGAGGGCGGACTTGCGAACGCTGGCCGAGTGGATGCCGCCGTAGGGGTCGCCGGGGATGCCGTCCCAGTGGAACGGGGCGGTGTCGCGCAGGCCGCGAACCGGCATGGTGCTGCGGGGTTGAATCTGATTGCCGCCCGTGACGATGGGCGTGTCGAGCACCCAGAGTAACTGATCCGTGTGCCCGTCGGGGTGGCAGCTGGCGCACGAGAACGTACCGGTGGTGGACGCCTTCGCCGTGTTGAACGCGATCCGCCCGCGCTTGAACACCGGGTGCGTCGGGTCTTCGAGAGTGATGGTCGTGACCGTGGTCGGCTTCGTGCGATCCGCGAGGTCTACCAGGGTGACCGTGTTGGCGAGCGCGTTCAGCACCCACACGTTTTTGCCATCGATCGCCACGCCGCGCGGGCCGGCTCCGACCTCGACGCGGCCGAGCACGTCGCCGCTCCTGGCATCGACCGTGAACAGCTTGTCCGAAGATGCAGCAGTAGCGATGAGCGTCGAATCATCTGCGCTCACTTCGATGGCGAACGGCGTCGCCAGGGCCTGCCCCTTCTCGGGTTGCTTCGGCGGCAGCGGTTCCAGATCGAAGAACGTCGGCTTCTCGTCTTTCCCGTTCGCGACTTTGGTGATGCGGTTGAGGAACGCCCGGTTCTCCATCTCCTTCAGCCCGTGCTTCTTCGTCCCGCTGCGACCGTTCACTTCGTTGCGGGCGTCGGTCTGAGCGATGAACGCCGTCCCCTTGGAGTCCACGGCGAGGCCGTACAGAAGCGTGCCAAGGCCGTTCACGGTGGCGACGAGTTTGTCGGTCGCGGTGTCGAACACGAACAGGTCGCGGTCGGGCACCTTCGGGTGCTTGACGATGTCCACGACGTGGCCGATGGACAGCACGTTGTTGTTCTGGATCGAGTGGTTATATGCGTCGAAAGTGACCAAGTTGCCGTCGATCTTGTTTTTCGCCCCACCAGACAGTTGCGTCTGGTTGTGCGACTCGAAGGGGACGACATAAAGTTTGCCGTTCCGCACCGCGATGGCCCGAGGCTCCTGGGCTGGGATCGTCAGCCGCTTCGTGACCTTGCGGCTAGACACATCGATAACCGCGATCTGGTTTTCGGAGGAAAGCGCAACGTAGGCTTTCTCGTTGCTCGCGAAGGCGATGCCGACCGGCTCGTCGAACTTCGTCGCTTTCGTCTTCGGGTCGAACTCTTGCACGGTCGCAATGACATGAAGGTGCGTCGGACTGGCGGGGTCGGTATCGATGACGCTGATGGAATCAGAGACGTGATTCGCCACCCACGCCTCCTTGCCGTCGGGCCGCACCGCCACGCACACCGGATCGACGCCGACGGGGATTCGCGTGACCACCTTCCGTGTTTTCGCGTCGATCACATCCACCGTGCCCGCGGGCGTGTTGGCCACGAACACCCGCCCGCCGCTCACGGCGATCGGGTTGAACTGCGGGCTTTCCATCGAAGGGTGCCCGACCGCGAGCGGAGCGCGGGGTCGTGTAAGTGGTTGATCCTGAGCGGAGCTGAACCAAGCAAACGACAGCCCGATGAGGCTCGTACCCAATGCTAAAGCAGCCGAGAAACGCACGGGAGAGACGTTCATTTTTGGTGACTCCTTCGGGAAGTGGTAACTTCTCGCCCGCTGGCGGCGCCATCATCAGGTCGGGCTTCGGGGCATGCGGGTATTCTACGGGAGTGTACCCGATGTCCAACTCGGGTATTTCCAGCTTCTTGCCCTTCTGGAACTTCGACGTCAGCCCGGTCGAGGATGTCGCCGCTCAGCAGCGTCCGCTCCGCCGGGTAGGTCGGCGACCCCGTGTGGATCATCGTTTCGATCGCCTTCGCCTGCGTCGAGATCGAGATGCCGGTCTTCGGCTATTGCCTGATGCCGAATCACTTCCACCTTGTCGTACGGCCCAGGGAGGATGGCGATCTCAGTCGGTGGATGCAGTGGCTGTTCACCGCCCACGTCCGCCGGTATCACAAGCACTATCAGAGCAGCGGGACCATCTGGCAAGAGCCATTCAAGGCGTTTCCCATTCAGCAAGGGGAGCATCTGCTCACGGCGCTACGGTGTATCGAACGCAACCCGGTGCGGGCGAGAGGGGAGGGGCGAGGGGCGAGGGGCGAGGGGCGAGAAGTCCGCCTTTTCAAGGACCCGGCCTCGCGGCCGATCTGGTTCGCCGTCGGCCGAAAGAGGTTCGCACCAGCGTTGAACCACGGCGTCAGCCTGCCCTCAAACGAGAGAAGGCAAACGCGATTGAGCTACAGGACCTGGAAAAGCTAAAAAAGTGATGCGGCCTGAATCGGTCCTGTGGATGTCGCGGCGAATGTCCGCTATGCCGCCGCCGCGATCGGTTTGACGCCCTCCCAACGGCGTGAGCAAAAATTTTTAAGTTTTTCTTGCGGGAATTCTTCCCCGTCGGCTAAGAATAGATAGTGGAGGGCGGCTTTTCGAAGACCTGTCCGCCATAACTTGCTTTCCTGCCGATATTTGCCGTCACCGTCCCGCCTTCGAGGAGTTTCGATGCTAACGATCACCGGTTCCAAATCTTCCCGCTTTTGCGACGGATATTCGCGGCGTGACTTCCTCAAAATCGGCGCCCTTGGCGGCACGTTGACCCTCGCCGATATGCTTCGGGCCCGCGCTCAAGGTTCGGATGCGACACCCCGCCCGAGCCGCAGCAAGGGCGTGATCATGATCTTCCTGAGCGGCGGGGCCTCGCAGCTGGACACCTACGATCTCAAGCCGAACGCCCCGAGGGAAATCCGCGGCCCCTATGACCCGATTCGGACCAATGTGCCCGGAATCGATATTTGCGAATGGCTGCCCGAAACGGCCCGCGCGATGGACAAGATCGCCCTCCTGCGGACGGTCGTTCCCGCCATCGACGAGCACACGGACTCCAATGTGATGACCGGCTACTCCGAAGTTGTGAACAATGTCGATCCCCATCCGTGCTTCGGCTCCGTGGTGTCGCGATATCGTCCTCATGTGAACGGCATGCCGGGGTTTGTGAGTTTGCGTGGCATGACGCGGTACGGCGCGGAGCCGGCAAGCCTGGGGTTAGCGCATCGGCCGTTCCTTGCGGAGGGGCCGGCCCGTGAGAATTTGACCCTGCCCAATGGGCTCACCGAGTCGCGCGTTTCCGATCGCCGGACGCTTCTTGCCAGCTTCGACGGCCTTCGTCGCGAGATCGATGCGACCGGCACGGCGGAGGCCCTCGACGCGTACACCGGGCAGGCTTTTGACATGATCGCTTCCGGCGCCGTGCGCCGAGCCCTCGATGTCAGCCAGGAACCGCAGCGCGTTCGGGAGCGGTTCCGCGGCGCCGAGTCGGTGCTGCTGGCGCGCCGGCTAGTGGAGGCGGGCGTCGGCTGCGTCACCTTGTCGATCGGCGGCTACTGGGATCACCACTACGGCATCTTTAATTCCTTGCCGAGAGCGCTGCCCACGCTCGATCGCGGAGTCGCCGCCCTGGCAGAAGACCTCAGCCAGCGTGGTTTGGACGAGGACATTTCGGTGGTCGTCTGGGGCGAATTCGGCCGCACGCCGCGGATCAACCACGGCCCCGACAATGCGGGCCGCGACCACTGGGCGCCGGTCATGTCCACTCTGATCATGGGCGGCGGCATGCGGATGGGACAGGTGATCGGCCGCACCGACAGCCGTGGCGGATATCCCCTGGAGAAGCCGTACTCCGTTCAGCGGGTGCTGAGCACGCTTTATAGCCGCATCGGCATCGATCCATCGCAAACGTTCCTCAGCCGAGCCGGCCGTCCTATGTACATCACCGAAGACCGCGAGCCGATCCCGGAACTGGTCGGGTAGGGATCGATCGGTCAAGTTGAATTGAACCACGAAGGAATGGCCATGCAATGGCGATGGGCGCTCCTACTTTTCTTCGCGCTCGGTTCTTATGCCGCTGCACAGGACAAACCTCCAATCCTGAACTGCACCAAGCCTGAAGGCGCCGACGCCAGGACCGTCGTGGAATCGCAACGGGCGTGGGCGAAGCACCTTGGCGAAAAGTCGCATGAGAAGACGTTGCCCCTCGACAAGGCGGGCTGGCCGCCGAATCAACGACTCGCGGCTGCGCGAAACTACCCCATCACGGTGATTGTGCCTGCCCGCAACGACGAGGCGGACATTGGGGCATGCCTTCGCTCACTGGCTGCCCAGGAGAACGGGGATGGCCCCGTCGAAGTGTAGTTGCTATGCTCTGCGCCGGTGCTTCTTTCCGTCTCGAATCTCAGCGACAGGAATCAGGCAAATGCCAATCTTGAAACTCCCTTCTTGGCGATGGATCGCCGTCCTCCCCATCGCGGTTCTTCTCGCCAGCGAGCAGCAAGGGCGGGCAGAGGACGTCCTGCTCGTCTTCGCCGGCCAGTCGAACATGGAGGGCAAGGGGACGACCAACACCGCGTCGAAACTCACCGAGAAGGAGAAGGCCGCGATCCCCAACGTGAAGGGCTTCTACAGCAACGCCCTGCTCGACAAGGGCAAGCCCGATCCGTGGGGCCTGAAGCTGTACAACGACAAGGGACAACTCTGGTACAACTGGGCCAGTTGGAAGGACAAGGGCGCGAAGGAGCCGCTCGTCGGCGGCACCTGGCAGGACTACGCCTACTGGAAGAACGCCTGGAAGGGCGCGGCCGATTACGACCACGGCGACAAAGGCGAGTTCTGGTATCTGGGGCTGAACCCCGGTGAGCCGTGGTCCAACGCGGCCAAGTTCACCTCCGGTGAGGACGTCAAGGAGTACGGCCCCGAGTTCGAGGTTGCCCGCGCCGTCGCGGCGGCGCGCCCCAAGGACTCGATCTACATCGTCAAGTACGCGCCGGGCGGCACGGCCCTGGCGGATCAGTGGGACCTGACCGACTCCTGGAAGGGCTACGGAGCTTACGCCGCCATGAAGCAGTGGGTGGACTGCGCCATCGCAGCCAAACCGGGGCTGAAGGTGGGCGGCTTCTTCTGGCTGCAAGGCGAATCCGACGCCGTCAAGGGCGACCACGCCAAGGACTACGAGGCCAACCTGACCGAACTGGTGAAGAAGGTACGCAAGGACTTCGATGCCCCGAAGCTGCCGGTGGTGATCGCCAAGATCCACCCCGGCCACTCCGACCGGAACTACGGCGTCGTCTGGGGCGGCGGCAAGAAGGGCATCGACACCGTCCGCGCCGCCCAGGCGAAGGTGGCGGCGTCCGTCGGCAACGCCGACATTGTGGAGACGAACGATCTGAAATTGCTGACCAAGGAGTGGTATCAGAAGAAGGGCAAGGATCGCAAGACGTTCAACGACGGCGTCCTGCTCGACCTGATGGACAAGGACAAATTCCTGGCCCCCGTCCACTTCGACGCCGACAGCATCCGCACCATCGGCAAGAGGATGGCCGAGGCGTTCTTGAATCTGCACGGCAAGGATACCCCGCCG
>VGZI01000067.1 GCA_016872605.1 Planctomycetota bacterium | reverse complement strand
TCCGACGGCCTTGGGTCGCGCCCTCGTCCAGGAAAAATCAGGGCTTTCCTGCCTACCTGCGAAAACAGATCGATTCTCACCGGCTTCGGTGAGTCCTTAGCCGCCTTTTGCCTTGCTTTGTCCTGGCTCTCTCTCGATAATCGCCACTACACCATTTTTTGCACCAACGGAGACGATACATGAAGACCGGCATCGTTCTATTCGCTATCGCGGCGATTTTGTTCGCGGTCCCCAGTCTGGACGCTCAGGAAAAAGGTCCGATCCGCATCGGCATCATCGGGCTCGACACCTCGCATGTGCCGGCCTTCACCGGCCTGTTCAACGATCCGAAGAACGAAGCCGACCTTGCCGGGTTCAAGGTCGTCGCCGGTTTTCCCGGCGGCTCCAAAGACGTCAAAGCCAGCTACTCGCGCGTCGAGATGTTCACCAAGCAAATCAAAGAGAAATACGGCGTCGAGATCGTCGCCTCCATCGATGAACTCATTCAGAAAGTCGACGTCGTCCTCATCGAGAGCGTCGATGGACGACCTCACCTCGAGCAGGTCATCCCCGTGTTGAAAGCGGGAAAGAAAGTCTTCATCGATAAGCCGATCGGTGGATCTCTCGCGGACGTGCTGATGATCTTCCAGCTTGCCGATCAATACAAGGTTCCGCTTTTCTCCAGCTCCAGCCTGCGTTACGCGACCAACATCCGGGCCGCCAAGAATGATCCCAAGCTCGGCAAGGTGCTCGGCTGCATCTCGTACAGCCCGTGCGAGATCGAGCCGCACCATCCCGATCTCTACTGGTATGGCGTCCACGGCTGTGAGACGCTGTACACGATCATGGGAACCGGCTGCAAGACCGTCGTCCGCACACACACCAAGGACACCGACGTCGTCACCGGCGTCTGGGCCGACGGCCGTGTCGGCATCTATCGCGGCCTGCGCTCCGGCAGCAAAGGCTACGGCACGGTGATTTTCGGCGAAAAACAGGACATCACGACTACCGGCTACGTGGGCGGTTACAAGCCGCTCGTCGTCGAGATCGCCAAATTCTTCAAGACCGGCGTTCCTCCCGTGAGTGCGGCCGAGACGATCGAGCTATTTGCGTTTATGGAGGCGGCGGATGAGAGCAAGCGGCAAAACGGCGCGCCGGTGACCATTGAAAGCGTCATGCAAAAAGCGCGTGAGGTGAATGCCAAGCGCAAGCTGCCGTGAGTTTGTTGAGCCGCTCGCCTCGGGCGCGCACGAACGTTCGCGCGCGCCTTAGGTGAGCGGCTAATCCGCGTCAATCTGGTAACCTTCGCCCCAGATCGTTCGGATCAGCTTCTTGTCGAAACCGCTGTCGATCTTGGCACGCACGTAACGGACGTAGACATCAATGACATTGGACGTGTTGGGCCTGGTGTCGGGATAGAGCTTCTCCCAAATCATCGCGCGCGTAACGACCTGGCCTCGATTCCGTGCCAAAAGCAGCAGCAGATCGAATTCGCGCGGCGTCAGCGAGATCGATTGGCCCGCGTGCTTGACGGTCCGCGCCGTCAGGCTCAGTTCTAGATCGGCGATCTGCAGCATCGGCTCGGGCACAAACCGCCGCCGGCGATAGAGCGCCCGAAGCCTCGCCAGGAGTTCTGCTAATTGGAACGGCCGAGCGAGGCAGTCGTCGGCGCCCAGGTTGAGTCCCTTGACTTTGTCTTCCGTGCTGTTCTTGGCGGCCAGCACGAGAATCTCCGACGGCACGCCCTTGGCTCGAAACTCCTTCAGCAGGTTCCAGCCGTCCGCATTGAGGAACATGAGGTCGAGCACCACGATGTCGTACGAAAAATCGCCGGCCTTGATCGCAGCGTCGGCTGCGTTCTGTGCCGTTTCGACGTAAAATCCCTCGTCTTCGAGCCCGTGCATAACTGCCCGCGCCAAAGGTTTGTGCACGCTGGCCAACAGGACTCGCCCATCGCGGCCTGGCTTCAGCGTCCAAGCGTCGCGTGTCAGCGACGTTTCGCTTTCGGCCGATTGCTTGCCCGCCGGCCAAAAGAAGCCGTCAACCTTTTTTACCAGGCGCTCGAGTGAATACGGCTTGATGAGGTAGTCGACGACGCCGATCTTCTTGGCGTAGGCCTTGTGCGTTTCGCCGTCGTGCCCGGTCAACATGATAAAGGGCGGCGCTTCGGGAATGCCCTGAAAATGCTCGAGCACAGCGAATCCACCCCAGCGCGGCATCATCATGTCGAGGATGACGAGGTCCGGTTGGTACTTGTGAATGAGATCACGCGCTCCCGTCCCATCCTCGGCTTCGAGCGTCTGATATCCGCTTTGCTGCAGCATCACCTGCAGGCCGTCGCGCAACGCGGTGTCATCATCCACCAACAAAATGGTCTTGGCATGCATTAACAAATAGTCCTTTCGGCGCGCCATGAAGCGTCGGTCTATGAGAAGGACGATCCACACACGTCGTTGAAACAGCCTCTTTGGCGGAAGGGCGGTAGCGCCACGGCGGGGGGTGGTATCTTGGCGCCAATTAGGCAGGTTCGTGCGACAGCCGTCTCCTATCGACAAAGGTTGCCCGTGTGGAACCTTTTTGTCGCAATGAGGTTCCAATAAATAATAAGCGATGCATCTCTCCAGGACAAGGCCAGCGTGGCGGCATTGGCACGGTGACATAGCGCTGATATGATCAATCTCGTCGCCTGGGGCGCTCTCGCAAGGGGGAAATTCATGAATTGATCCACGTTGGGAATAGGTTTCTTGGCCATCGCTTGGGGCTTGATCGCCTTTGCCGATGGTTCAGCCCTGGCCGACAAGAAGAAGGAAAAGAACCCGCTCGAAGGCAAGAAAGGAACCGTCGTCGGCATTCTTGTCGCCAAAGAGAAAGCGGCAATCTTCGTCAAGGGCGACGGTCAGGAGGAAGCACGACGTTATGTGCCCCAGTGGGTCGGCAACGCAAGTGGCGGTCCCGATAAGGAAGTACTCAAGATCTTTCATGATCTCAAGATCGGCAGTCGCATCGAAGTCGAATGGGTCTTTGAGGAACGTCTGCGAGCCCTCAAGGTCAAAGTGCTTCGCGAGCCGCCCAGCGACAAAAAGGACGAACCGAAGCGAGGCAAGACTGTCGGCGCCATCGTAAGTCGCGAGAACAACAAGTGGATCGAGGTCAAGTCGGACGGCGAAGAGAAGGCCCGCAAGTACTATGTCCACGCAAAGCTACCCGACAAGCTTCTGGCGGCTGTTCGCGAGGCGCCGATCGGCAGCCGCGTCGCGGTCGAGTTCGTGCTGACTAACCACGGCCCAATCATTCACGCGATCGAAGTTGTGCGCGTCCCAAATCCGAAATAACGACGTGTCCATTAGCCCGCAGCGCAAGCAAGGGCCGGCCCTTGCTTGCGCTGCGGGCTAGTAACAAGGTAGAGGCACTCAATGCACACGCGAATCCTTCTCTCGGCTCTCGCTGTCCTGACGTCGGCTTCCTTTGCGACGGCCCAAAGTCCCGCGACCAAGGTCGCTCCGCAAAAGGGTTGGCTCAACAACCTCGCCGCGGCGAAGACCCAGGCCCAGAAATCGGGCAAGCCGCTCATGGTCGTCTTTCGCTGTGATCCCTGAGGGGATTGCGTCAAATTCGACGGGCAGGTTGTCCGTCTGGAGGGTCTCGACGATGTCGCCAACGATTTCGTGCGCGTTCGCTTGTTGCGCATTGAAGGCGTTGACCTGAACGTGTTCGAGTTCGACTACGATCTCACCTGGACCGCGTTCTTCATGAACGCCTCCGGAAAGATGTATGGCCGATATGGCGGGCGTGACGCCAAGGGGCCCGACACGCGCAATTCTCTTGCCGGGCTCAGCTATGCCATGAAGGCAGCGCTGGCGACGCATCGCAAGGACCCCAAGGTTCAGCCTGAGAACCGCGGCGACACCCCGGTCTATGTCGAGAAGATTCCTGCCGCCAAGAGCTATCGCGGCTGTATCCACTGCCATCAGGTCAAGGAGATCATGCGGCAGGATCAGCTCAACACCGGCACATGGGTCCGCGAGAGCATCTACACGTATCCTCTCCCCGAGAACATTGGCATCACGCTCGATGTCGATCGCGGCAACGCGGTTCGCCTCGTCAAGCCCGACTCCGCCGCCGCGAAAATCGGCGTCAAGCCAGGCGATTCGATCAGTGCCATCAACGGTATCGCAGTGAACTCGTTCGCCGACGCTCAGTATGCCCTGCACAAGGCGCCGCTGACGGGGAAGACGCCGATCGGCTGGCAACGCGACGGGGAGCGCATGACCGGCGCCCTCACGCTCGAAGTCGGCTGGCGACGCACCAACGTCACCTGGCGGCCTTCGTTGCTCGATCTGCTCCCCTCGCTCACGGTCTACGGCGACGACCTCTCGGCCGCTCAGAAAAAAGCTCTCGGCTTCGACGAGAAACGCCTCGCCTTTCGACAGGACGCCCAGGTACATTCCGCTGCCAAGGCCATGGGTGTGCAGGCCGGCGACATCATCCTCGGCATCGACAACAAGAAACTCGAAATGTCCATGGATCAATTCCTCGGTCATGTTCGCCAAAACTACCTGATCGGCGAGTCGGCCACGCTCAACCTCCTCCGCAACGGCAAGCGCCTGGATTTGAAGATCACCTTGAAATGACCGCTTGACATCTTCGCATTTTGCGAAGATGATGCGCAAGTTAGCGGATTCTGATTTTCCAAGTTAACCTGGGTGGGAAACTGGAATGAGGAATGCACGTTATCTCGAAGAAGAAACTTCGTGAGTTCTGGGCGCGACATCCGCAAGCAAAACCGCCGCTTCAGGCGTGGTACAAGATTGCCAAAGCCGCCGAGTGGCAAGATTTCGCAGAAGTCCGTCCAACTTTAGGGTCGGCCGATCGTGTCGGCCGGTTTGTCGTCTTCAACATCGGCGGCACCAAGTTCCGCCTGATCGCTGCCATCCATTACAGCCGTGGCAAGCTCTTTTTCCGCCACGTGTTGACCCACGAAGAATACGACCGAGACAACTGGAAAAGCGACTGACAATGGCCAAACAAGCATGCAGCATTCGAACCATCTATGGCAGAGCCCAGGATCGGTATCTGGAACTAATCCGGGCGTTTCCACTTCGGCCGTTGCGCAATGACGCCGACCTCGATGCGGCCATTGCGGTCATTGATGGCCTGGTCGATCAGCCTGTGCTCACGTGCGCGGAACAGGACTATCTGGATGTGCTCAGCGACTTGGTCGAAGCGTACGAAGCCGACGCAGAGACCATTTCGCCCGTTGGCGATGCCGATCTCATCCGATTCATGATTGAGCAGAATGACGTAACACAAGCCCAAGTCGCGACGGGCGCCGGCATCGCTGAATCGACGATCTCGGAAGTGCTCGCCGGCAAACGCAAGCTGAACCGCACGCAAATCGGCAAGCTCGCCCGCTACTTTCACGTCGAACCCGCCGCGTTCCTTTCCTAAGAAATGCGCGACCGCAACCCGCACAGTCGGCACAACCGGCACGTCTCGCGCCTTCCGTTGCATCTTCGCGCGGGCTTTGCCGATAGTCCGCCGTTTGCCTGACCGATACCTACATCGGTGTGCGCGAATGTGCAGCAGACGCCCCAGGGCGAGGTGCTCCGATCCCTGGAGTTTGGAGTACCTCACCCCAAGGCTTCTCTGAACACAACGCCGGCCTACGATCCCTCTGGGAATTGCTCTCATGCGGAAGCTTGCAATCTTGCTGATCGGCTTGTGGTCCGCATGCTTTGTCGGCTCGTCGGTGAACGCGCAAGGCCCCGTGTCGGGCGTCATCTTCTTCCAGCATCGCCAATTCAAGATACCGTTCAGCAACGACCAGAACCCCGCAATCAAGGAGCTTCGCCTCCATGTCTCCCGCGACCAGGGACGAACGTGGACGATGACGGCCACCGCCGAGCCGCGCGAGCAGCACTTTCGTTTCAGCACGCCCAACGATGGCTACTTCTGGTTCTGCGTGCAGAGCCGGGACGACAAAGGCAAGCTGCATCCAGAAAAGTCAGACGACTTTCGCGCGAGTCTGAAGGTGATCGTGGACACGCTGCCGCCGATGGTGCGCGTAACGCCGCTGCCGCCGAGGAATACGGAGGTCGGCGTTAGCTGGACGATTCAGGACGACAACCTGGACGCGACGTTGCCCGATGCCGTGCGTGTGGAGTATCGCATCCTGGGCGCCGCCAATTGGATTCCGTTGTCGGTCCCGCCTGGCGCCAACCAGATCTATTGGGCGCCCGGAGTCAACGGACAGGTCGAAGTTCGCATCAGCGCACGCGATCGCGCCGGCAACCTCGGCGACGACAAAACCACCGTCAGCCTCGCCGGCGGCGCCAGCCTGCCCTTCGGCAATCCGTTTATCAATGATGCATTCAAGGACCTCAACCGCAAGTTCGTCGGCAGCAAACAGGTCGGGCTCAGCTTCGATCTCAAGGACGTCGGTCCCTCCGGCGTCTCGGCGGTCGAACTTTGGTATACCCTTTACAAAGCGCGGGCGTGGAACAAGCTCAAAGAGTTCCCCGTCGACGTGAAAAACCCGCTCGACGCCAATCAGCCCCAGAAAATCGCCTTCGAAGTCGAGGAGGAAGGCATCTACGGTATTACGCTCGTCGCCAAGAGCGGCGTCGGTCTGGGCGAACGCGCCCCGCAGCCCGGCGAACGCCCGCAGTTCTGGATCGAAGTCGATGTCACCAAGCCGATCGTGCAGATCCACGACATCCAGGTCCACACCGGCCTCGAGAAAGGCAAGCTCACCATCGCCTGGAACGCTCGCGATAAAAACTTCGGCGGCCAACCGATCCGCCTCTCCTTCGCCGAGGACAAGATCGGCCCGTGGAACACCTTTGCCGACAAGCTCGCCAACAGCGGCAAATACATTTGGAAGATGCCCGAAGGACTCCCCTATCAGTTTTACCTCCGCGTCGAAGCCGTCGACCTGGCCGGCAACGTCGGCGAGGCGGTCACCAACGACAAGGTCAAGGTCGACCTGTCGCTCCCGAAAGTTCAAATCCGCGACATCGAGCCTGGGCGGTAGTTCTGCTCCGCGTTTCGCGCTCGCTCGCCACTACTTTTGCGCCATCCAATCTTCCCAACCGGTCGCTGACCATTATGATTACTTCCAACTACTGGAGGATCACGCCGTGCCACCGACCTACAAACAACTCACCGACTTTCTTGTCGAGCTTGGCATCGAGAAGGTGCCGCATACCGAGAAGACGTACCTGGGTCATCTCATCAACGTCTATCGCTTGATGCAATCGGAAGGCTGCACCGAAGAAGTGTGTCAAGCGGGGATGTTTCATTCGATCTATGGAACGCAAAAGTTCCAGGGGTTCAAGCTCGAACTGCACCAGCGAGCGGATGTGCGCGCGCTGATCGGCGAACGGGCTGAGAAGATCGCCTATCTCAATTGCTCCATGCTCCGCGAGACGTTTGACGAAGCGGCTCTAGGCAACGGAGAGATCTATCGCTTCATCGATCGTGTCACGGGTGAACCGGTCGAGTTGAATCGTGCCGACTTCGACGATCTGTGTCGGGTGCACCTGTACGATTGGCTGGAGCAGGTGCCGCGCTCGCGTTACGGCTGGGGTTATCGTCGGGCCGGTTATCGCCGATTGGCGGAACGTCTCGGCGGCAACCCGCTCAAAGCCTACGACCGCGTATTCGCCACCGAGCCGAAATAGCTCGTAGGGACAAGCTGCCTAGCTTGTCCCTGAGGCGGCATCAGCTACGGCGCCCCTGCGGGACAAGCTAGGCAGCTTGTCCCTACGAACGAGTCACGCATGGTTATCTGGACGCTGGCGAAAAAGGACCTTCGATTGCTCCTGCGCGACCCACGCGCGCTCATCATCCTTTTGGCCATGCCGCTCATTTTCATTCTTGTCCTCGGCATGTCGCTGGGAGACAACTTCGGCAAATCGCCGGGCTCGGGGCTGCGTGTCACCGTGCTTAATCTCGACGAAGGCATCCCCAGGCAGAAATGGGCCGACCTGCTGATTCGCGATCTTAACGAAACGGCCGACATTCGCGTCGAGTTCATCGACTCGCGCGAAGAAGCCGACCGTTTGGTTCGCACCGGTAAGCGAGCGGCAGTTCTCATTGTCGGCAAGAATTTCAGCAAACGCCTGGAACGGTGCTCTTTTCTAGCGCCCGATTGGCTCCTGCACCTTGCGATCGTCTCCAGCATGTCACAGCCGGGCGATTTCGTCACGCCGGCTTTATGCGGCTGTTTCGATGAGAAGCAAAGCGCCTTGCCGCTCTATCTCGTTGATGGCCTCAATCCGTACTACCGCGAAGGAGTCGATCTGAAACTGCTCGACATCGAGGTGCTGCGCGATCCGACGCAGCAGACCGCGGCGGCCATCATCGATCAAGTCGCACAAGGCAGCTTGTTGCGCGTAGTCATGCCGTGGATGATCGGCCGGGCGTTCGACAAGCTCGGCGAGCGCGACTTTCTCGACCTGCTCGCCACGCAAAAGGAGACGCCCGAGCTTATCTCGACCTATTTGACAGTGCTGGCGTCGGACAAGAACAAAAAAGAGCTTAGCGTCGGCTTGCAGAAGTCGCTGCAAAAAATCTTCAAACGCTACGATCTGACGGCCAAGACCTGGGCCGCTCTGACGCGCCAAGATGAGATTCTCACGAACAAGTCGGGCGCCAACATGACCTACGCGGAGGACGGCATCGGGCTGTTGCGCCGCGGCGGCAGCCGCTATCAACTGCTCGTGCCGTCGTATCTGGTGATGTTCGCGTTCTTCCTGGTGCTGACATTGGGCTGGCTGTTCGTCGCGGAAAAACGGCAGGGGACGTTGAAACGACTCATGATCGCTCCAATCACAACGGCGGAAATCCTGATCGGCAAGATGTTGCCGTGCCTGGCCATCTCGCTGTTTCAGGGTTTCTTTTTACTTGGGGCCGGCAGGCTGATCTTCGACATGAACTGGGGCGCGGCGCCGCTTTGGCTTATTCCGCTCGTGGTGGCGACGTCGCTGGCCGCCATCGGCCTGGCAGTGCTCGTCGCGGCCATCGCACGCACCGAAACACAGGTCGCCATCTATGGCACGCTCCTGGTCCTCGTGCTTGCGGGCCTGAGCGGCTGCTTGATGGGCGACCGCGCCATGATGCCTGAGCAGATGCAGCAGTTCAGCCGCATTACTCCGCACGCCTGGGCCCTCGACGCCTATCGGCAATTGCTGACCAACCCGCAGCCGGAGATGCAGATCGTGATCGAAGCGTGCGCCATCTTGACCTCGTTCGGCGTCGGCTTCACGGCGCTGGCATGGTTGTGCTTGAATGTGGATGCGGACGGGTGATTTCCATTCTTCGTCTTGTGTTCGCGCGGCGCCGGGCGAACGCTCAACGAAGAACCAGAGAATCAGCGCTGGCCTAACCGGCTTTGGATGATGCGCTCCAGCGTCGCGAGTTCGGCGGGATCGGGGCGGCCGACATGGTGGTAGATGATGTCGCCCGTCTCGCTGACCAACAGAAGCGTCGGCATCGTGTCGATCTTGAATTGGCGCGCGACGTCGAATCCGGCGGAGCGGCCCATCAACTGTCGATACGACACCTTCAGCGATGCACAGGCCTTGTTGACCATCTCTGCGTCCTTGCGTTCGTCCTGGCCGGACTCGAGCGCGATGCCGATGACTTCCAAACCGCGCGAACCAAACTGCGTCTGCAGGCGGTTCAGGTGCGGCATCGTCTCGCGGCAGGGCGGGCAGTAAGTTCCCCAGAAGTCGAGCAGGACCAGCTTGCCCGAGGCGTGCTTGCGATACTCCCACGGCTGGCCTTTGCTGTCCTTGAGCGCCAGATTCTCGAGGCGATTGCCGACGAGAACGCACGACGGCACGCGCGTCGGCCCCGTGTCGAGCCGATCGGTCGGCGGCAGCACCGGCGGTCGCGGCGGGTCCGCCTTCTTCAGCAGCGGTATCGACAGTATCGGCGGACGATCTTTGCCCGGCGTCGCCGCCACGCCGGGCACAAACGTCGGCGTCGAGGTCGGCGAATTGGCGGGATTGCTCACGGGCGTATTCGGCACGGTGACGGCCGCGGGCAGATTCGGAGCGTCGGTTTTCTTGGCGCCGCCGATGCCCATGAGCGGATCGTTCGCGTTGAGCTTGCTTTCTCCGGGAGCACCCTGATCGGGCGTCTTGTTGTACGTCGGCGCCCCGGGCAGCGGCGGAATGTCGGCAGTGACCAGGTCTTCGCTCACTGTAATGACCACGCGCGGATCGGGAGCATTGGTGAGCGACACGCCGGCCATCATGCGCTCCCCCTGCTTGGTGCGAGCGATTAACTTGTAGCGAGCGCCCAGGCGAACGCCTTGAATGATGAAATGTCCATTGGCGTCGGCGGCGACGTCGATCGGAGCACCGGCGTCCTTTTCTTCGAGATTCACCCAGCGAATGTAGGCGTTGCTCACCGGACGATGATAGGCATCGATGACGGTGCCGGCGAGGATCGACGTGTTGGCGGCGGCCTGCCCCTTGGCGTCGGTCGGGAATGTCGGCGGCGGGGGCGTGGGCAGGAGTGGATCCTTGCCTCCCGGAAACTTTGCAGTGGGCGGATTGCCGCCCGGGCCGTTCGTGTTGGCGTTCTTCTTGAACAGCGAGCAGCCCGTGCCGGTCAGGCACAGCACCGCGAACAGGAGCATGCAGGAGACGACCCGCATGGGAAGAACCTCTCGTTGGACGCCGGCGCGCAGCATCGAACCTAATCCGGCGTCTTCTTGTTGAATCGGGCCTCGTCTTCGGTTTCTTGAGAAAATCCGTCGTTGTCGGTCCCGTGGCCTGCGCACCGGGCCGATCCTAGATCAAGCATTTCCCAGGAACACAACGGGGTCAAACGTCTTGAGGCGGGTTTCGCCCGAATGCGCCAAAATCCGCAGAACGTGGACGCAGAATCGGCAAGGTTTAGCAAACGAAAAGAAGAGATTGATCCACGAAGGGACACGAAGAACACGAAGTCAATACCGTGGACAGCGCGTCGGGGCCATTTCTGCGGCACGGTCTTCCTGGCTTCTATTTTCTCTTCGTGCCCTTCGTGGCGATTCGTGGATAATTTTTCATCGCCGGCGCAGTTTTTCGGCGTGCTGTTGCTCTGCATGGATGCGGTCGAAGAGTTCTTGCAGCGCCTGTTCGCGAGGCATGGCGGCGTAGTGGCTCGAGTCGATCGGCTTGCCCAGCGACACGGAGATCGTGCCAGGGCCTGCCGGCATGAACAACGGCGCCGGGATCGGATAGGAGCGCCATATCGGCCAGGCGTCGTAAGCGCCGGCGATGCCGACCGGCACGATCGGGGCTTGCGTTCGTTTGATCAGCAAATGAACGCCCGGCTTGAACGGCTGCATGTTGCCGTCGTCCGTCCGGCTTCCTTCGGGAAAAACGACGACCGGTCGGCCACGCTGCAGTTGCGACAGAATGGTGCGAATGCCTTCCTTGCCGACGCTTTCCTGATCGATCGGCACGGCGTTGAGGCTGCGAATCATCCAGGCGAAAAGCGGGTTGCGAAACAGCGTCTTGCGAGCCAAATAGACCAGAGGTCGCCGCGCCACCAGGCCGATGATCAGCGGATCCAGAAAGCTCTGGTGATTGGCCACCAACAGGGCAGGGCCCGTTTTCGGCATGTTCAGCATGCCCGTCGTGCGCAAGCTGAAGCCGAGCGTGAAGAGAAAGTGGTACGGAAGGTAGAGGAATTCGTGCCAGTACTTGAACCAGGTTGAATCGATGCGAGCAACGGGATCCTCGGACTCCTGCGATTCGGGTGCCATGGGCGTCGGCGGCGGGGCGGGCGGCATTGGAGGTTCGCGCCTTCGGCGCACCTCTTGCTCCATGCGATCGACGACTTCTTCCAACGTCAGCTTCGTGCTGTCAAGTTGGATGGCGTCCGGAGCAGGCACCATCGGCGCGATGTCGCGGGCGGCATCGCGCGCGTCGCGTTCTTCCTGGGCGGCAAGTATCGCTTCGAACGTCACCGTTTCGCCACGCGCCGTCAGCTCGCGATGCCGCCGCCGAGCGCGCTCCTGCGGGTCGGCAACAAGAAAGAACTTGCACAGTGCATCGGGAAAAACGATGGTGCCTTGATCGCGGCCCTCACACACGAAATCCCTGCCGGCGGCAATCTGGCGTTGCCATTCGACGAGTTTCTTGCGGACGATGGGACTGCTGGCAATCGCGCCGGAGGCGGCGGTGACGGCGGGTGTGCGAATCGCGTCACTGACGTCTTCGCCGTTGAGATGGACTCGCCCCGGCGGCATGTCGAGACGGATGCTTTCGAGGAGCCTGGAAAGCGCGACCTGGTCGGCTAAATCGCAGTTGGATCGTAACGCCGCCAAGGTCACCGCACGATACATGGCGCCGGTGTCGAGGAAATCGAAAGCCAGGCGCTTTGCGAGCATGCGAGCCGCAGTACTTTTGCCGGCGCCGGCAGGGCCATCGATCGTGACAATCATGGCGGGTTCGCGATAAGAAGGTTCAGAGCCTGAAGCGGACGCGACGGTTCACCTTCGCTTGCGCTGCAGGCTCTGCGGAATTGGCTATCGTTGTGTCGCCGCGGTGAGTGTGAACGTCTCGCCGCCGGCGATGCTCGTGCTCTGATCGACGAGAATGCCGTTCTTCCAGTGGACGCGGTAGTGAAGCGGCCCGGCAGGGAGGTCTTCGACGAGCCGCGACTTGCCGGCCGGGATCACGTAGTCTTTGCCGTTGATGAGGAACAACAAATTCTCGTTGTACAGGTTGACAAGCATGATTCGCCCCTTGGCCGCGCCATTGATCGGCGGGGACATGGAAGTCTGCACCTTGGTCGGGCCGATCTTTGCCAGCGTCTCGTTGATTGCCTTAAAAGCGTTGCGCATCTCTTCCAGGAAAGCCTTATCGACGGACGGAGTTCCTTCGGTGGATTTGCGGCGCAGCGATTCGACTTCAAGGGCCAGCTTGTTCAGATCTTCCTTTTGCTTCTCAATGTGCAGCTTGTACCAGGTATGATCCGCCTGGATCGCAGTGACTTTCTTGTTCAATTCGCCGAGCGACGACTTGAGTTCGTCGCGAATGATTTTGGCCAACTCGTCCTGGTTAAGCGTGGGAGTCTTCTTCTCCAGCTTGTCGATGCGCTCGATCAACTTTTGAATTGACTTCTGCAGGTCATCGCCCTTGGCGTCTTGCGCCAGGATCATGGCCGGCGGGGGCATGATGATGGCGGCGACGGTCAGAAGCGAATACATCGTGATCGTTTTCCAGTTGCGGATCATCGGGCTATCTCCCTGGTGCGGGGCGCATGCGTGTAAGAATACGACCGGGTCCCGGCATGTCTCGACCGTAGGCGCCAACTCAACCGGCGCGATCGGCAGTAGGCCGAGCGGCGGCGCAACGCGCGGCGGTTCCTCCCCAAAATGCCTGGGCACGATTAACGCGCCTTGCGGGGGAGCGATCACCACCGGCGGCATCGGCGATTCGGGCGACTTCCGGTCCTTGGAATGAGCCAACTCGCTGACTTCCGGCTCCGACATGCGGAAAGCGCTCGCTTTCCGGTCTCCGTGATTATGGTTGAGCTTAGGGAACCACAGCCCCAGCCGCAAGAGTCTTTCCGGCGCTTTCTGGCCCAGCCATGCCGAGGCCCCCAAGGCCGCGGTGAAAAACGTTACGCAGCCCAGACCGAGGACGGCGAGCCAGAAGAGAATCGGCGTCTCGCCGTCGGCTCCGTCCGGTCGCCGGCGCTGCCAGGGGTTCGACGGTGGCGAAGGTGCATTTGCCGATTGCGATGGTGTGTGCAAGGTCATGGGACATCCCGTTCTCATCGGATGACAATAATGCGTTCGGATTTATAAAGGCAGCCCCGGAAAAAGAAAAGGGGAAGTCGGGTGTGTCTCGATGGGCACACTCAGTTCGCCGGTTCGGCTTGATTCTTTGATCGAGTCACGGTAAGGCACAAGGTGCGATATTCATCGATCTTCGCCGGCGCAAGGAGGCGCCCATGGCGGACTTTGTTCCCTTCAAATTGAAGCTCTGGGAAAACCCGGTCGTCGCGTTGCATGCGATTTTCGGCCAGCCGGACACGGATACGGATGCCCGGACGGACCATCTTCAAGGTCCGCACAATCCGCGCGATTTTGCCCAAAAGCTCTACACTCTCGAATCACTCCAGCCGCCTGCGACCAGGCCAAACGTCGAGGAGCAGCCGGAACCGTACTCGCTCCAGTGGTTTCTCGACATTGAAAACCAGCGCCATTCCAAGCACGGTCAGTGGATACCTGACCTCCTCGAATTCTCGAAGCATTCTGGTGAAAAGCTGCTCGGCCTCGGTCATGGACTGGGAACCGACTGGGTACAGTACGCCCAGAATGGCGCTCAGGTGATCGTATGCAGCCCTGCGCCGCCGCAGCTTGAATTGGTGCGGCGAAACTTTGAGCTGCGCGAATTGCCGGGGCGATTTATTCAAGCCGCGCCCACGAAGCTTCCGCTGGATGCAGCCAGCATTGATGTCGTTTGCATCAGCAGTCTGCATCACGGCATTGACGAGCCGGAGACCGTCGTCGAAGAGGTTTATCGCGTGCTCAAGCCGGGCGGCAAGGTGCTGGCCGTAACACCGGCCTACTATGACGTCGACTACTGGGTGCGGACGTTGTTTTTTTGGAATCGCTGGTTTCAGCCCCATCGGGGCAAGAATCCGCTGCGCTGCAAACGGCGTCTCTCCGGCTGGCAGATGAGCGATCTGTTTCAGCGCTTCACGGAGATCACCATCTACAAACGCCAACTTCGCCGAGTGGAGGTACCCGGCATCCTGAAGTGGATTCCGCTGTCGATCCTGGCTCGTCTGATGGGACGCGTCTTGGTGCTAAAGGGGTTCAAGCCGGTGCGCGAGCCGACGGATGAGGATTGAGGCGCGCGAAAAAAAATCGAGGTAGCGACTCCCAGCGCGAGGCGGTAACTCAACGCGAGTACCACCCAGTCACTACCTCGATTCTGTCGTGAGAAGTTCTCACGACAAACCAATATTGCCTCTCTTCGCCAAAACGCCAAACCTGCCTACACTCTTTTTTCGGAAAACTCTAAAATCGAGAAACGCCTACGCCATGGATGTCGAGTTTGACGGTTGTAGCGAATCTGACGCGCACGAAATTCGCTTCAATTGTTTGGCGCCCGCCTGGCGCCATGGGGGCGCTAAACGAAAACCGGTCCAACATCACTGGGGTCCTCGCCGTGGCTGAACGTGTCTGTCCCTTTTGTGACGAGGTTACTGGCGACATCGTGTGTCCGCGCTGCGGCAGGTCATTGCCGCAGAAAGAAACGCACGTAACCTCAGAAACACCGGCAGCCATGCCTGAGCCCATCGAGAAGAGGCGCGAGCCATCGATGGGCAATTACGCTTCCTGGGACGAATTTCGCCTAACCTCGCCGGCAATTGAGCGCGAGCGCATGACGCTGGCGATGCGGCCCGTGCCCGACTTACGCGGCGTGATCGTGCTGCCGTTGCCCGAAAATGTGCCCGCGGCGATGGATAGCTGGGGACGACCTCTCGCGACGCTGAGCGTACCGGGAGTAAGCCCAATCTTTCTTTGGATTGGAGTCACAGCACTCTTCGGACTCGGATCGCTTTTCACGCTGGGCGGACTTGCGTACTTTGCCGCCCGAATCTTCGGCTAGTTCCTGAACCACGCCGATACGGGCATGTTTGCCGCTGTTCTATTCATGGCCCTTGGAATTGCTTTGGACCTATTTGCCATCCGAAACGCACGTGGACGTTCCGTGCTTGCCGTCACGTTGTGGATATTCGAGGAAGGCCTGCTCATGGAGCGCGGCGCGGAACTGAGTGCGGTCCCCTACGAGCAGGTCGTCGACTTTCAAGCGAATAGAGAGACCGGGCGCCCGATGTTCTGGCTTACTCTTAAGGACGATGTGCAGATCGTTTTGTCCGTCGGTAATACTCCAGAGATCATGCCGGTCATGGAGTACATCGAAATCCGCATGGCTGCGGCCCAGCTTTTGCCTCGCTTGAGATCGATCTGGCATGGCAAGGCGGAGGAATTCGGCGTGCTTGTGCTGAATCGTGGCGGCATCGAGGGCCCCGGTTTCTTCGCACCATGGCCTGAGGTGCGGCGCGTCGTTGACGATGGAACAACAGTTTTCATCGACTCGGCCGACGCGCCCAAGTGGCTCGATGTTCACTATCGCAGGGTATCATTTCCGTCGCTCGTCATGGCGATCTCCCATGTACTGATCGAGGAGCACTCGCGCCTAGCGCCGACATTTGAGCCCGAAGCATAAGCGAGGGGAAGCTGCGGGCTCCGCGGATCTAGAACGCGGTTGTCCTTTGCAATCTCGGCGAACGTTCGGTACACTAGTACCAGAAATAGGAAGTCAGAGGTCAGAGATCGGCAAGGTGAATTACAAGTTTCCGGTCACTGGCAGTAATGGCTTTTCTGACTTCTGATCTCTGAGTTCTGACCTCCGGTACTCGTGGCATGGCGTCGGAAAGCGATCGGCTTCTGATTCAGCAGCTACGCAACGGCGAAGAGCGGGCGTGGGAAATCTTCATTGCCCGCTACGAAGGCCGGCTCTTGGCCTACGTCAACCGCCGATTGCGCGATCGCGCCGCCAGCGAAGACGTCGTGCAGGAGACGTTTCTCGGCTTCCGCAACAGCTTGCCCAACTACGACGAAAAACGCGAGCTGCAGACATATCTTTTTTCGATCGCGTCCTACAAGCTGACCGACTATTTGCGCAAAGTCGGACGACATCCATTGCAACATGTCGACGGCAACAGCGATATTCTCAATCAACAACTCGACGTCCAGAAGGCGGCTTCGAGCGCAGCCCGCTCCAGCGAACGCAAGGCCCTCGAAAGCGATGCCGTCGCCCGCAGCCTCACCGCGCTCCTCGATCAATGGCGGCACGCAGGTGAATTCGTCCGCGTCAAGATCCTGGAGCTCTTGTTCGTCAAAGGCTGGGCCAATCGCGACGTGGCCAAGTTTCTGGGCGTCAGCGAGCAACACGTCGCCAACACGCGTTTCGCCGCCGTCAAGAAGATCAGCGAGCACATCCGCGACGCCGGCTTGCCCGCCGACGTTTTCCCCGAACTGCGCGAGGAGCCGTCGTGAGCAAGATCGTCACCACGCACATGCTGGAGTGCTACCTCGACGAGACGCTGACCGACGCCGAGCTTGCCCGCGTCGAACAGGAATTGCGTCACTCACCGACGTTGCGCGAGCAGCTACGGCAAATCATCAAGGATCAGGACCGCGGCGAACACTCGGTCGGCGCCGTCTGGCGTCGTCAACACCTGACGTGTCTCTCCCGCGACCAACTGCGCAACTACTTGTTGGGCGTTCTCGATGCCGGCGAGAACGATTTCGTCGCCTTTCATCTGCAAACGATTGGTTGCGCCTTCTGCATGGCCAATCTCGCCGACCTGCAAGCGCAGCAAAAAGGAACCGACGCCGAAACCAAACAGCGTCGCAAGCGTTTTCTGCAGTCAAGCACGGGAATCGTGCAGCCGCCCAAGAAGAAAAAGTAGTTTAGGCGCGAGCGCGAAGCCGCAAGCGGCAAACGGGGGCCCTCATCATGTCGAATGATCGTCGCGAGTTCTTGAAGACCGGCGCCGTGCTGGCCGCGGGGGCGGGATTGACGGCAAGCGCCGAATCGGCGCAGACCCCGAACGACACGAGCCGGCTGGGGCGAACCGCGCACACGCGCTTCGCCGTCAACCTTGAGATGTGGTGGCGCAACGTGCAACCCTTCACGCGCCGCATCGAACTGGCCGCCGGCCTCGGCTTCCAGGCCATCGAATTCTGGCCCTACGAAGGCAAGGACATCGGCGCCATTGCCGACACCTGTCAACGGCTCAAGATCGAGATCGCCCAGTTCACCGCCTGGGGCTTCACGCCGGGGCTAAACGATCCGCGCAATCACAACCGCTTCGTCGAGAAGGTCGAAGAAGCGTGCAAGATCGCTCAGCGGCTTCAGTGCCGAATGATGTGCGTCGTCGCGGGCAACGACATCGCCGGCATGACGCAAACGCAGATGCACGAAAACGTCATCGCCGGCCTGCGCCGCGCGATCGGCATTCTCGACAAGCACAACATGACGCTGATTCTCGAGCCGATGAACATCCGCGTCGATCACAAGGGGCACTGCCTGTACGGCAGCGACCCGACGGTTCGCATTATCCGTGCCGTCAATTCGACGCGCGTGAAGATGCTGGCCGATCTGTATCACCTGCAAATCACCGAAGGCGACTTGTGCGGCCATCTGCGCGACAACTTCCCGCACGTCGCGTATTACCAAATCGCTGATCATCCGGGCCGCAACGAGCCTGGGACCGGCGAGATCAACTACACGCGCGTGCTCAAGCAACTGCACGATCTCGGCTATCGCGGGCACGTCGGATTGGAGTTGCGTCCGCGCGGAACGGAAGTGGACGCGGCACGGGCGGTGAGCCGGGCCGATCAATGGTGATGGGCTCGCTGCTTGCGGCATGCGCTGAATGTGATAGACGATGGATCGAAAGAAATGACTATTACCGGCAAGATGTGGCTCTGCATGTCGCCAGTGCTGCTGGCCGTCCTCGACTATGGCTTGACACTCTATGGACAGCCGGCGGCGTATTGGGCCGGCGACTATTCCAGGGTCAATGAGGCCAATCCGGTTTCGAGGTGGTGCCTGGAACGCCATCCGGCTCTTTTTGTTTTGGAGTTCTTCCCATGGGCTGGCCTCTTTTGCGTTTTCATCATCGTGTTGCCCAGCACCTTGGCGAAAATGCTCTCGCTGGGCGTGGCGCTCGGCCATATCGTCGGCGCGGCGTCGTGGATGTGGAGGCACTTTGGCCAATACTGGCTTTTTCCGATAACGCTCATGAGTAGCGCGGTGCTGATCGTCTGGACATTCGAGCGAGCCGACAGTTCCGCGCCTGGCACCAGCATTGCGACGGAACCGACGAAACTCTAGAACTCGAAGGGCGAGCGCGAAGCCGCAAACGCCGCCCCCTCACCCCCGACCCCTCTCCCCCGGAGGGGAGAGGGGAGAAAGACAAAAATGCCGGAACCGAAACGCATCGCCGCAGTCATCACCGAGTACCGTCGGCACTCGCACGCCGACGTCATCGTCGGCAAGATCCTCGAAGGCTATCGCCACGACGGCAAAGTGTTTCCCAACCTGCGCGTCGTGTCGATGTTCGTCGATCAGTTCCCGAAAAACGACTGGTCGCGCGATTTGGCGAAACGGCACAACTTCACGATTTATGACAACATCGCCGACGCCGTCACGCTGCGACGCAAGGAGGTCGCGGTTGACGGCGTGATCATCATCGGCGAACACGGGACCTATCCGCGCAACGCGCGTGGGCAGATTCAGTATCCGCGGCGGCGCTTTTTCGAAGCCGTGACCGACGTGTTCGCCAAGCATCGCCGGGTCGTGCCGGTTTTCAGCGATAAGCATCTTGCGTACAACTGGGCCGACGCGCGGTGGATGTACGATCGGGCCCGCGACCTGATGGTTCCATTCATGGCTGGGTCATCGATCCCAGTCACCTGGCGCCGGCCGTCGCTGCGCTTGCCGAGAGGCTGCGAACTGACCGAAGCCGTCGCGATCGGCTACGGCCCGTTTGAAGGTTATGGCTTTCACGCGCTCGAAGGCTTGCAGTGCATGGCCGAGCGGCGGCGCGGCGGCGAAACCGGCGTGCGTTCCGTCACGTGTCTTAGTCCGCAGCAGATGTGGGATGCCGTCGATCGCGGCGTCATCTCACGTGAGCTATTGGACGCGGCCATGTCGTACGTGCCGGCCCATGCCACGGGCGATGTGCGCAAACTGACGCTCAAGAACGATGGCGCCGGCGCCTTCCTCATCGATTATCGCGACGGATTCAAGGGGGTCGTCGCCATGCTCAACGGCTGGGTCCACGATTCCGACGGCTCCGGCAGCGGGTTCACCTTTGCAGGCCGAATCCGCGGCGAGCCTCGTCCCGTCGGCTGCCAGTTCTACCTGTTCCAGCCCGACCCGTTCGCACACTTCGAATACTTGCTCAAGGCAATCGACGCCATGATGCAGACCGGCCATCCGGCTTATCCCGTTGAACGTACGCTGTTGACAACGGGCCTGATCGACGCCGTGATGATCAGCCGCGCGGAGAAGAACCGCCGTGTGGACACGCCGTACTTGGACATCCGCTACCAGCCGACCGAATGGGGCTTCGCAGTCGACCCGCTGCCGCGGCCGATCAAGCGGTGAATGGAAGCCCTGGGGCTCTCGGGGGGAAAATCATCATGAACATGCTGCAATCGTTGTTCCTCAAACATCGCACGTGGCTGCTTGTCGCCGTAGTTGCCGCGGTATTCGGCTGGCCGGTCGAAGCCGAGCAGCAGGCCGATCCGCCGCGCTGGCTGCTCGGCAAGGCGTATCACATCCCGTCCGAGTTCACCAATCAGGAATCGGGGTACTTCTCTATAATCGAAGGCAAGAACGGCCGCCTCTACATCGGCACTGCCAAGTACGGCGTCAATGCCTATCTGGTGGAGTTCAACCCCGTCAACGGCGTCATGCAGATGGTCGTCGATGTCCATCGAGCCATCATGTCAATGCTGCGCGGCTTCGGCGCTCAGGCCAAAATCCACACGCGCAACAACGTCGGCCAACTGACGGGCAAGATCTACTTCGGCTCCAAACAAGGCTATCCCGAAAAAGGCGAAAAGCTTACCGACTACCCCGGCGGCTATGTCCTGACGTATGATCCCAAGACGGGCAAGACCGAGAACCTCGGCATGCCGCTCAAACAGGCCGGCGTCATCAGCGTCACTCCTGACGAAGAGCGCGGCCTGTGTTACATTTCCACCTGTGATGACGGCCGCCCGATCGAGAAATCGCACTTCATGATCCTCGACCTCAAGACCAAGAAGTACCGCGACCTCGGCGACACCGGCATTTCCTACGCGTTCATCGTCGTCGATCATCAAGGCCGAGCGTATCATCCGGTACGCAATGGCAAAATCGCACGCTACGATCCGAAGTCGGACAAGCTCGATATCCTCGACATCACCGTCGATGGACAACCGCCCCCGTTGGCTTTGACCAAGGACGGCACCGAGAAAGGCGCGGGCCACGGTGCCGTCTTGAACTGGGATTGGTCGCCGGATCGCAAGACACTCTGGTGTGTCGAGATGTCCACGAATCAGCTTTTCTCGTTCGACTTGGCGGCGACATCGGCCAAGATTCCAGGCAAAACGCATGGCCCGCTAATGGCCAGCGTCAAAGCGACCGATTGCCGTGCGATGTGCGTGGACAACAAGGGCAAAGTGTGGATGGCGTTGTCGCACTCGGTGTCGGGAATCGGTCCGCGAGCGCACCTGGTCAGCTATACGCCGGGGGCCAAGGCGCCGCGCGATCATGGGCCGATCGGCGTTGCCAATCCCGATTACATCACGCTCAAGGACGAGAAGGGCAAGCCGCGACCGTGGCACCACACGTTGCGCAAGGAAAAAGACGGAACCTACACCCCCTGGCAGCCGCTGGGCATCGCCGCCGGCGCGGATGGATCGGTCAATGTACTTACGCTGGCGCCGTTTACGCTTTTCCGTTTCGCGCCGGAACAGTTGAAGTGACCCGAACTCCGGCCGCGCCGGCCACGGATGCCATTCATCCGCGACTGCTGCGTCCGGCTGACGGGCGCGTCCGACCTGAGTTTAGTGATTGAAGCGAAATTCTGCGCTCGTCAGCAGCGCCCATATCACTTGCTGATTGGCGACGTCGGGGCGGTCCTGGCGGCGCTGCATGTAATTGACAAGCGTTTGCACTTCGTCGGTGCGGCCCGCTCGATTCAGGACTGCGCGGATCGCCAGTTCCGCACGCTTGGTCGGATCGGCCTCTTGCTTAAGGCGCTCCGTCAATGTGCCGGCGCCCTCCAAGAGCGAGCGCTGCAACGGGTCGTTGTTGGCGAACAGCATCGCCTCGGCGACGCCGACCTGGAAGTTGTCGTTCGGCTGTGCGAAGTAAATCGCCAATCCCGCGCCGGTCTTCTCGAGGGCCTCCAGGCGCTCCTCAAGTTTGTTGCGGTCGGCGGGCAAAGCGAGCGGATCGGACGTGGCGATTTTGAGCGACGCCGCCATCTGCATCGGCGCCAGGGCACGCACCATCGCGACCGCGAAATGGCGTGGGTCCGGATGCTTCTCGCCTTCCCATCGGCTCGACCGAGCATACGCATTGCTGAGGACGATGCCGCGCGTCAGGCGGCGCAAGTCGTACCCGTGCTCCGCCACATCGCGCGCCAGCCATTCCAACAAATCCGGATGGCTTGCCAGGTTTTCGCTGTGTACCTGATCGAGCGGCATCACCAGACCCCGCCCGAGGAAGCGATGCACGAGCCGATTGGCGATGTTACGAGCGAAGAAGCCGCGTTGATCGGGCGCGAGCGCGGTCTCCACGAGCTTGGCGCGGAGGCTGTAGCTCGGCGGGGCCGGCGGGGCCTTCGCTTTCTTGCCGAGGTCGAGCCGTATCTGCTCCTTCTTGCGTTCCTCACCGGTGGGCTCTTTCATGCCGGGCGGATCGAGCTTCTTGCCTGATAAGAATAGCACCGGCGATACTTTTTCGGTTCCTTTATTGGGAATGTATTTGACGACGCCGAAATCGCGCTCACCCAGGAACCCGCCCGAATCGACGGTGCGGGCGAAAAACGACTTCATGCCGTAAAACTGGTCCTGCGTCCACTGGTGCACGTGCGGATGATCATGGCATTGAGCGCAGCTTACGTTGACGCCGAAGAACGTGGTCGATACGTCGATGGTGAGACGGTTGAGGTCTTTGACGCGCGTCTTGAGAAAGTCGTTAGCCCCCTGCGTCTTCGCGTCCTTTTCGTCGGGGAGCATCATCTCCTTGAAGACGCGATCCCAGGTGTGATTCTCGCCGAAGCTTCGCAGAAGATAATCGTAAAGCGGATTTCCCTTGTCCCCCTTGCGCGGCCTGCCGTCGGAATACTGCATGAAGGCGTAGAATGTCTGAGCGTTGTGGCGAGCATAGGCCGGCGACGCCATCAAGCGATCGATTAGCTTGGCTTTCTTTTCCGGCGCGTTATCGGCGAGGTACTCTTGCAGTTCGCCCAGTGTCGGAATGCGGCCGTTGAGGTCAAGCGTCAAACGGCGCAGCAGTGCGGCATCCTCCGCCGCTCGCGCGGCGGCGATCTTGTTTTCCTTAAGAGCTGTGTCGATGTAGTG
Organism: Planctomycetota bacterium; assembly: GCA_016872605.1. Lineage (GTDB taxonomy): Bacteria > Planctomycetota > Planctomycetia > Gemmatales > Gemmataceae > SIAQ01. The sequence goes on along the minus strand of VGZI01000067.1, from coordinate 6,904 downwards.
ATCGATCGCCTGCTCGATGGATCGATCCGCGGGCAACAGGCCTTGGGCAGAAGCGATGGATGTTGCGATGCCAAGGACAACGAGCGCGGTGAGATTTCGAATCATGGCGGAAGCGCCTCCGCTGGGAGGGATCGTGGGGTAGGATATGAGACAAGATACAGCAACACGGCGCTGGAAGCAACGGAAAATCGTTCGCCGTTCAACCCCGGCGCGATTGCCGAGCGTGTCCTGCGTCGCGCTGACCCGGCCAACCGCAACCAAAATTTGCACCGCTTATGGGCAGGATTATGGGAATTCGATCACCCCCCCCACGATGGCCAGATGGCCAACAGCAGATGGCCACCTGGGTCCTGCCATAAGTCCATGGACAGAAGCCCTAATCGTTGATCCAGCGGCCACGATGGCCACTTGCGTGGCACAGCCGGACACTTTTTTTCAACCGACATTGCACGCCGAGATGCAGCGCGCGATACTAACGATAGCGCCATTATCCGCGGCCGAAAGGTGCGATAAGGACTTTTTTAGGTATTGTTACGCATACGATATTTGTCTTAAAAAGGGGTCCTGACACCTCTTCTCAGTCTTTCTTCTGGGGTGTCACCACCGTACACATCACCCTTACGCGGCGTCCGAATCCTCGCGCATTCTTCGGGATCGCCGTGTACAATCATGGCATGGTTTGATGAAGACCATTGCTAGTGCTTTGTCACAGCTTGATTTTCGGGTACACGGGAGGGCGAGGCTCCTGCCGAGCCTTGAACGTTCCGCGGCTTCGCGGCTCGGCAGGAGCCTCGCCCTCCCAAAATCACGGCTGTGACAAAACACTAGAGCGCGCCAGCGCACCATACCCGGGTACGTTGCGCTAGCGCGCTCTAATTCAAGTTCGGCGAGTGGGCCCCTGTGGATCGAGGGAGCGAAATGCGTTGGTGGCAGCCAATTTATCTGATCGGTACGATCTTGACTGTCGGCGGCATCGGGGGGATCGGCGTGAGTTGGTACTTAGCGGTCTGGTCCAAAGGAGTATTCGTCAGCGAGGCGGGCGTTGGGTTAGGGCCGGTTTTCCTGGTACAGGGCATAGCGATGCTGGTCTTCCTGCGCGAATGGGCGGGGCCCGATGGGAATGAGATCAACGTGAATTGGCGTGTGGAGGTCGCGACTGTCGTGCTTGGCCTGCTTCTCGGTGTGGCGAACGTGTTCGCGGTCAAGGCCGTGGTCGGGCGATAGTAGTTCGCCGAAAAAGGACAAAAGGTATCAGGACCCTTTTTAGGTAATGTTGCGTATGCGAACTTTGTCTCAAAAAGCGTCCTGGCACCTTTTGCTTTTGTCTCTCGGTACCCTTGAACTCTTGGACAGCTCCTTTTTTGACGAAGGACCTACGTTTCTTCCGGGACATTGCCCGGAAGAAATGGCCCCTGACGGGGCAGCTAAAGGCAGACCCAGCAAGGACTTGGAATTTGCGACAACATTGTGTCGCGAGAAAGGCCCGAAGGGCCTATCCGGCAAGTCACGTGAGGCACGTTTTCAACGTGCCATAACCCGGAAAAACACGGGGCGTGGCACGTTGAAAACGTGCCCCACAGACATTCCCGGATAGACTCTAAGTCGCGAGTCAAAGTTCCGTCGCCTCCCGCCGTTTCATGAGTATCGCAATGAGCAGTGCGTGGTTGCGCGTTGGTGCATGCTGGCTGGCCTGGGCTTGCGCGGGCGTGTTGTATGCAGGCGAACCGGTGGATTTTCGCCGCGACATCGCGCCGATCTTCGCCGAGCGTTGTGTGCGTTGCCACGGCCCCAAGCGCCAGGAAGGCGGCCTACGGCTCGACGTGCGCCGCCGCGTCCAGATCGGCGGCGACAGCGGCTTGACGCTGGGCATCAAGGGCGAGCTGCTTCAGCGCATCGATGCCACCGGCGACAAACGCATGCCACCGTCGGGCGAACCGCTCAGCGACAAGCAGAAGAAGCTGCTGCGCGAGTGGATGAAGCAAGGCGCGCCGTGGCCCGATGAACTTGCCGGCAAGGAAGAGCACGAATCGCACTGGGCCTTTCGTCGGGTGACTCGGCCGGCGGTCCCGAAAGTCAAGAACACTGCTCGCGTTCTCAACCCTATCGATGCGTTTCTCTTGCAGCGCCTCGAAGCCGAGAGCTTGGGCTTTTCGCCGGAGGCGCCCAGAACAACCCTGCTGCGGCGCCTGCACCTGGACCTGATCGGTCTGCCGCCGACGCCCACCGAGGTCGAAGCGTTTCTGAAGGACGAGACGCAGGATGCGTACGAAAAGCAAGTCGATCGCTTGCTCGCGTCGCCCCATTTCGGTGAGCGCTGGGGTCGGCACTGGCTCGATCTCGCGCGATTTGCTGAAAGCGATGGGTATGAGAACGATCGGCTGCGGCCCGATGCTTGGCGGTTTCGCGACTGGGTGATTGACGCGATCAATCGCGATATGCCGTTCGATCGATTCACCATTGAGCAGCTTGCCGGCGATCTGCTGCCGAACGCGACGCCCGAGCAGAAAATCGCGGCCGGGCTGCATCGGCACACGCTGTGGAACTCGGCGGCGTCGGCGGACAAGGAGGAGTTCCGCACGCTCGCCATCAAGGACCGGGTCGAGACGACCGCCGCCGCCTGGATGGGACTCACGCTCGGCTGCGCCAAATGCCATTCGCACAAGTACGACCCGATCCGCCAGCGCGAGTATTATCAGGTTTATGCGTTTTTCAACAACACCGATCACCAAGACTTCAAGCTCCCTGGCGGGGGCACGGCGATGACGCTCGCCGAGAAAAAACGCGTCACGCACATTCACCAGCGAGGCAACTTCCTGCAAAAAGGTGACGAAGTTCCGCCGGGCACGCCGTCCTTTCTGCCGGCGCTTGCGATGACCAGTATCTTGCGCGACAAGCCGGACGCCCAGCGCCGCGCGCCAGATCGGTTCGATTTCGCCTTGTGGCTGGTCGATCCGAAGCATCCCTTGACTGCGCGCGTCGCGGTCAATCGCTTTTGGCAACATCTGTTCGGCCAAGGACTCGTGACGACCCCCGAGAACTTCGGCCTCAGCGGCCAGGCGCCGAGTCACCCGGAGTTGATCGACTGGCTGGCGGACGAGTTCGTGCGCTTGAAATGGAGTCGCAAGGGCTTGCTGCGAACCATCGTGCTGTCCGCGGCGTATCGGCAAAGCTCAAGGGCGCGCCCCGATCTTGCGAAACGCGACCCGGACAATCGCTTGGTTGCTCGGCAAAACCGCTATCGTGTCGAGGCGGAGATCGTCCGCGACCTGGCGCTATCGGTCAGCGGGCTTCTGGATCTCAAGATGGGCGGGCCGTCGATCGTGCCGCCGTTTCCGGATGGGCTGCTGGCGCAGCGCTTTCAGGCCGAGGCGCTCAAACTGCCGACGAAAGAGCACCGTCGTCGCGGCGTGTACATCCACGTGCAGCGAACGTTGACGTATCCGATGCTGGCGGCGTTTGACGGCGCCGACGGGAATCAGCCGTGCCTGCGCCGCGATCGCAGCACGACACCGATGCAAGCGTTGACGCTCCTCAACGATCCGGTTTTTGTCGAGGCCGCCAAGGCCCTGGCCGTGCGCATTCAGAAGGCCACGCCCGATCAGGACGGTCGGCTAAGGTTTGGCATCCAGCTCTGTCTGGGACGAGCCGCGACGGCCAGGGAACTCGCTGTGCTAAGCGACCTCGTTGCAGCACAGCGAAAGCTCGGCGCCAAGGACGACGCCGTCTGGACCGGTGTCGCGCGGACGCTCATCAACATCGATGCATTCATCACGCGGGAGTAGATCGCATGCAACCGGACATTGGGCTACTGACGCGCCGGCGCTTCTTGACGAGCGCCGCTAGCGGGCTGGGCGCCGTGGCCCTTGCGTCGATGTTGCGCGACGACGGCTTGCTCGCACAATCGGGCGACAGCGATCCGTTGCGACCCCGCCCGCCCCACTTCGAAGCCAAGGCCAAGGCGTGCATCTTCATCTTCCTGATCGGCGGCATCAGCCAGGTTGATCTCTTCGATCGCAAGCCGCTCCTGCAACGTCTGCACGGCGAGCGGATTCCCGAGTCGTATCGCCGCGGCGTTCGCCTGGGGCAAACGAACTACAACGCTCCGCTGATGGGTGCGAGGTTCGGCTTTCGCCGCTACGGCCGCTGCGGCATGGAGATGTCGGAGTTGCTGCCCTACTTTGGATCATGCGCCGACGACTTGACGCTAATCCGCTCGATGCATCACGAGGCGTTCGATCACGCCCCGGGCGAACTCGAATTGTGCACCGGAAAGGACATTCCCGGCCGGCCGACGATGGGGTCCTGGCTGATCTACGGGCTTGGCAGCGAGTCGCGCAACTTGCCCGGTTACGTGGTGCTGCTCAATGGCCGATCGCCGAAGGCGCGGAGCTACGTCTGGGGCAGCGGGTACTTGCCCGCGACGTACCAGGGCGTGCTCTTCCGAAATCAGGGTTCGCCGATCCTCAATTTGCAGACCCCAAGCGAAATGGCCCCGGGGCTTCATCGCGCGCAATTGGACGCCATTCGCAGCTTGAACGAACTACACCACGAGGAGACCGGCGATCCGCGTGTCGCCGCGCAGATCGCGGCATACGAACTGGCGTATCGCATGCAGACGGCGGCGCCGGAGTTGCTCGACCTCTCGGGCGAGACGCGGGCGACCATCGAATCGTATGGGGCCAGCGATTTCGCGCGCAGCCTGCTGTTGGCCCGCCGTCTGGTCGAACGCGGGGTGCGGTTCGTGACGGTGACGCATCATGAGTGGGACCATCATGACGGCATCGCCGCCGGGTTGCCAGACGCCTGCCGGCAGATCGATCGGCCGATCGCCGCGCTGCTTCAGGATTTGAAGCGTCGCGGTTTGCTCGAATCGACGCTCGTCGTAGGGGGCACGGAGTTTGGCCGCACCGCCATTACGCAAGGGAACAACTTCGCCAATGCCGGCCGCGACCATCATCCGCATGCGTTTACGATTTGGCTGGCCGGCGCGGGCGTCAAGCGCGGATTCACGCTCGGCGAAACCGATGAACTGTGCTGGCGTGTCGCCGAGGATCCGGTGCACACGCACGACTTCCACGCCACCCTCCTGCATCTGTTCGGCCTCGATCACCGCCGGCTGACCTTCCGGCATCAAGGTCTCGACATGCGCCTCACGGATGTCGCGGGGACCGTCGTGAACAAGATACTCGAGTAACGACGCCTTGCATCTCACAGGCAATGAGGAGGATCCATCATGAATGTGCCGCGCCTTTCGGTTCGCGTACTTCTGGGGCTAGCGTCGATCGCCATCGTGATCGGCACGACGGCGCTAACTTTCGAGACGCCGGGGCCCAGGCTGGAGTACAAGCTGGTCGCCGACTGGCCGACGCTGCCCCCCGGCATGAAGTTCGAAGGCATCTCCGCCGCCGCTTGCGACGCAAAGGACAGCCTTTTCGTCCTGCATCGCGTCAAGCCGTATGTCATGGTCTTCGACAAGGACGGCAAGCTGCTACGCTCCTGGAACGGCGACTTCAAAACGCCACACGGCCTGCGCATCGATTCCGACGGCAACGTCTGGATCGCCGACATGGCCAATCACCTCGTGCAGAAGTTTACGCCCGAGGGCAAGCTGCTCTTGACGCTTGGCCAGAAGAACAAACCCGGATTGGCCAACGATCAATTCAACAAGCCCGCCGACGCCAGCATTGGCCCCGACGGCAATCTCTATGTCGCCGACGGCTACGGCAACTCGCGCGTCGCCAAGTTCACCAAGGACGGAAAATTCCTGCGTGACTGGGGCATGAAGGGCAAAGGCGCTTCGCAGTTCAATATCCCGCATGTCGTCGACTTCGACGGCCAAAAGCGCGTCTTCGTCGGCGATCGCGAGAACAACCGAGTGCAAATCTTCGATCTCGACGGTAAGCTCCTCGACACCTGGACCGACACCGGCGCTCCGTTCGGCCTGTTCGTCCACAAAGACCGAGTCTACCTCGCCGATGGCCGCAAGGGGACCATTCGCATCCTCGACAAGGATGGCAAACTCATGACGCGCTGGGAAACCTCCAGCGGCAAAGAGATGCCGCACTGGATCAACGTGGACAGCCAAGGCTCGGTGTACGTCGGCTTCGTCTCGGGCAAGAGAATCCAGAAGTGGGTACCGAAAGGATAGTGCCGGCAGCTGCCGCGAAAAAACGCACAAGACGCAGGAGGTGAGAGGCCATGCCAATCTCCTCCTGCGTCTTGTGCGTTTTTTTGCGGCTGATCTCTAATTGCGAATCACGCGCGGCACGGCGGGGGCCTGCACCGGCGCCGAGTCGACGCTGGAAGGCGGCGGAGGGGGCGGCGGCGGAGCGCTCGGACGCGTCTCACCTTTCTTCGGTGGAACCGCTGGATCAGAAACCGGACGGTCCGGGGCGACTGGCAAATCGATGCCCGGCGGAGGAGGCGGCGCGATGTTCATGGGCAGTCCGACCGGCGGACCCGCCGGAGCGACACCTGCCGGCAATGCGATCCCGGCGCCGCCGAAACCTCCGACCCCCATGCCGATCCCGCCCATGCCGAACCGAATCGCCGGTGGGACGCCAGGATTGTTCGGATTGATGCTGTCGAACTGATTCGGCTCCTCTTCGCGAATCTTCTTCGCCTTCTCTTCCGTGGTCACGAACATCACATTGCCCATGCGCACCGCCTTGAGGTTGGCAAGTTCGGCGAGCAATCGCACCGTCGTCTCAATGCCGGTGTTGTCGAGTTGGAGGCTCACCGGAGCGTCCGCCTGCTTGGAGACTTTCGGATCGATGACGAGATTGATGCCATGCGCCTTGGCGAGATTGCGGACAGCCTTGGTGAACGGCACGTCTTCGACATCGACGCTCACGCGCTGCCGCATCTGACGGAACAGGGCGGTGTCCTCGGTCGTGATCAGGAC
>VGZI01000066.1 GCA_016872605.1 Planctomycetota bacterium | reverse complement strand
CATCCGCCGCATCGAACCGACCCGAAACAACTCCTGGCACCTCGGCTGCGAGTTCACCAACCCCATCGACCCGGACATCCTGGACGCTATTCTTTCCGACGAGATGGACAAGACCGATATGGGGTAGGGATATCCGTTCCAATGCAATGCTTCTTCGAATTTGCGAAACGATAACAACTGGTGTATGGCGCGTAAACGTCGGCTACCGACCGATCCCATGGAATGGCTCAATCGAGCGAGCGCAAACTTGGCTCGTGCCAAGGTCTGGATTCTTGACTAAGGGGCCAGTCAGTGGGATTATCCTGGCGGATTCAATGAAAAGGTTGCTTCCTCGAGTTTTTCAAGTTTTTTCTGATCTCTCGCGATTTGTCGATTCAGCCCTTGAACTTCAGAGGCGAGATTGCGATTCACTAACTCGATTGCGCTATCGCGTTCCCGATTATTCCACAGGATCAGGATAATTAACGGGAAACATAGCAATGCGCCCCCAACGACGAAAACGAGCAAAACGAGAATTGCCAATGAAATAACACCCTGGAAAACTCCTTGCGTTTGATCATCAAAAAACTCGCCACGTATTTTCCAGTCGTGATGAGAGAAGCCCAGGATCGCGGAAATTAACAAAACCGGCGAAAAACAAAACACCGTAAAAAGCGCGAAGCGCAAGCCGAAAAAGAAACTTCGTCCGACGAGCCCGCCAATCTGAGACCAATCGGTGCCGCCAAATTGGGCCTCTGCGTCGGTGCAGAGTTTTGTTCGTTTTTGCTCGGCGTTGGACGTCGCCACTTCGATCTTTTTCCTTGCGGCTTCGATTGATCGAGTGCATTGTTGTAGTTGTTCGGTCATTGAACTTCGGGCGATCTCCAACACCGCTTTTACCTGTTTCTGGGCTAATGGACTTTTATGAACAAGAAGCTCGTAGCTCGCTAGGTTGACGCGACCTACCCGATGCTCGACAGCGGGCTCGGAAAGTTCGGTAGGCAGGAGTACGGCATGATCCGCGAGCGAGGACGCTTGGCGAACTCGGGCAATAGTGGCAATAAGATCGTTTAGGTCACTTTTTGTTTTTTCACGAGCCGCAATGATCAAGCGGGTGCGCAGTGACAGTAACTTACGCTCAAGTGGTCCACGGCGGAAGTCAACCTCGCGAAACATAGTAGTTATGGTCTCGGGCCGAAGATAGATGACGCGTTCCAAGAGCTGAACGGCCTCATCGTCTTTGCCAATCTTCGCGGCATATCTAGCTGCGTCAAAGAGGATGAGGAAATCTTCTGGTGCTGCGATTATCGCTTTCTGGATTGTCGTGTGGGCGTCGTGGAAGAATTGGCCCTGAAGATATTGAAGTTCAGCCAAGTGCCGCAAGCTTGGAACATACCAGCATTGATGCTCGCGATCGCTCAGCCGTGCCGCGTGAAAAAACGCCTCTGCAGCTTGGGGAAAATTCGCCTTTTCCTTCCAGAACAACCATCCCATGTAAAACCACGCGACGCAGTTCCGTGACCCGATGGAGTTGTTCACGACATCGCTTAACAGACGCATTGCATCGTCGAAATGTGCTTTGCGGTCCCGTCCTAGATTCCGGCCCCCTTTTTTCGTTGCGAAGATGGCCTCCCTGAGCCATTCACTTGAGCCTGTGTCGTCGGGATTTCGGATGAGCTCGCGGATCTCCGATAGGATTTGGCGTTGGGCTGCCAATTCGCCGGAAATTTTTTCAAATCCAGCGTGGATAATACGCGTTTGCTCGTTTACCGCGTCAACAAGGTCCTCCATCGCCGCGTTAAGTTGACGCAGTTCGTCCGAGACTTCCTCGAATCCTTCTCGAATAACATCTGTCTGGTACGCAATCCTATGGGCAATTTCTTCGAGGCGGATGTTGGCGCGATCCTGTTCCGTGCCAACTGCCGCAAGGGCCCGCAAGTTTTGTATCGCTTCCTCGCGATCATGGCGGAACGCACGCTCCTGGTACTCGATAATCTGTTCGGTGTTGTCCGAGATAAGCTGCAAATGAAAGTGATTGTCGATTTCTCGGCGGAATGGGCTGGGATAAAAGAGATCTTCGATCATATGGGCCTCGCAGTTGTCTAAGCGGGTTACTGCCGAGACCGAATTTACACCGAGCCGTCGGCAATTGCAAAGGTTTTTTCTGGTTTCGAAATGTTTGATATTCGAGGCAACAAACGCAAAACGCCTCCGGCATGCGGAAGACATCGACAATGTCCACGCACGCCGGAGGCGTTGCGGCTAAACGGGCTCGCACTGGCTATTGCAAAATCCCGCCGACCACGTCGCCCTGGACCAACTCGCGGGGTTGGTTGAGGTGGTTGTAGGCGATGGTGTGCGGGTTAATGCCGAGGCTGTGGTAAATGGTCGCCAACAGGTCGCGCGGGTGGACCGGGTTGTCGAGCGGAGCGGAGCCGGTGGCGTCGGATCGGCCATGCATGTGCCCGCGGCGCACGCCGGCGCCGGCGACGACGCCGGTGTAGCAGTACGGCCAGTGGTCACGGCCATCGGCACTGTTCGAATTGCCAGACGTGCTGACGCCGCGAATCGGACTGCGGCCAAATTCGCCGACGCAGACGACCAGTGTTTCATTCAGCAAGCCACGATCGTCGAGATCGCCGATCAGTGTCGACAGACCGGCATCGAGCATCGGGGCCGCTTGACGACGCATGCGGTCCGGCAAGCCTTGGTGCACGTCCCATGAGTGATTGTCGGAGTTCGCGACTTTCGGCCAGTTGATCTGCACTATGCGCGTGCCGGATTCGATCAGGCGGCGAGCGAGCAGGCAGCATTGGCCGAACGTATTCATGCCATAGCGTTCGCGCATTTGCGTCGATTCCTGGCTGAGCGTGAAGGCGTTGCGCGCTCGGCCCGACAGAACGAGGTTGAGCGCCTGGCTGTAGTACTGCGGCAAATCGTACCGCGATACGGCCTGTTCGAGTTCCGGCATGCCTTCGGAAATTTGGTCACGCAATCGGCCACGGCGTTCCAATCGCGAGGCGGGCACCTCCGGCCGCAGCTGGAGATCGTCCACCGAGATACGATTCATCTTGTTCAAGTCCATGTCGTCGCCGGGCGGGAACAGGTAGTACGGATCGTACGCACGGCCCAGGAAGCCCGCCGTGCCGCCCTTGTTCACCACGTTGCTCTCTTGGAGCGGACGAGGCATCATCACGAACGGAAGCGTCGGCTGCGTCGGCGGTTTCAGACGCGTCACCTGGCTGCCGAAATGCGGATAGTCGCGCGGCGTCGGCGGCTCGAGCTGGCCCGACGGGCTCACCGCATCCGCCTGGTAGCCGGTCATCATCTGATAGATCGCGGCTGTGTGGTTGAACAACCCGATTGGGGTGTAGCTCATGGTGCGGATCATCGTGAACTTGTCGTTCACGCGGGCCAAATTCGGCAGCAATTCGCCGTACTGAATGCCGGCGACACGCGTGTTGATCGGCCGGAAGATGCTGCGGACGCGATCGGGGGCCTCGGGCTTCGGATCCCAAAGGTCGAGATGGCTCGGCCCGCCCTGCAAGTAAATAATGATCACGTGCTGAGCGCGATTCCAGCCCGGTCCACGATTGGCCGACGGCTGATTGGCCTGGGACTTGTGCGCGAAAAGATCAGCGAGCGACAGGCCGAGGATGGCCGAGCCGCCGACGCGCAAGAGTTCACGCCGCGTCATGCCGTCACAGGTGGCTTGGTCATGGGCGCCTGGAATCACGAGCATCGCAAATCCTCCGAGGTTGAGGCGGGGGGATTATTTGTTCACCTTAGTTATATCTTCGGCCACGGGGGTGCGTCAATCAAGAATTGGCCGCAAAAAAACGCAAAAAAGTGTTTTGTCCGTGGGGAAGCAGAAGAACGCACTGATGGGTGCCAAGAGAGCAGGAGTGGACAATCTGTAGCGTGGACTTGAGTCCACGCGAAGGGCATCGGCGTCCGACTTGCGGTGTGGACTGAAATTCACACTGCACGCGAGCAACCCCAGTTCTTAGTCTTGAAGTGGCACTACATGCGATCGACGGTTTTGATGCCCAGCAGGTTGAGGCACTTTTGCAAAACGCGGGCGGTGAGATCGCACAAAAGCAGGCGGCTCTGCTTGAGCGCGCCGGATTCGGCACGAAGCACGGGGCAGTTCTGGAAGAAGCCGCTGTACGTCTTGGCGAGGTCCCACAAATACGCGGTCACGGCGCTCGGTTGATATTCCGCGACGGCCGCCAGGAGCGATTCTTCGAGGCGAAGAAGCTGGATCGCCAGGGCTCGTTCAGGTGGCGTATCGATTGCGACGGAAGGCGGATTGTTCCGCAGCGTCATGGGGTCGATGTTTTCCTTGCGAAGGATGCTGCGGTTGCGGGCGTAGGCGTATTGCATGTAGGTCGCCGTGTTGCCTTCGGTGGCGAGCATCTTATCGTAATCGAACTTGTAGTCGCTGGTGCGATTTTGGCACAAGTCAGCGTATTTGATAGCGCCGATGCCGACGGTCTCGGCAATGTCACGCTGGACGGCCTCGGTAAGGTCAGGCACGTCATGCCCCTGGGCCTTTCGCTCGGCGTAGCTCTCCTGATATTTCTGTAAGCCGATCTCGACGGCCTTGTTGATCAGGTCGATCAACTCGGAGCCATCACCCTTGCGCGTGGAGATCGGCCGGCCATCGCGATTGAGCACGGAGCCGAAGCTGATGTGCGTCAGCTCCACTGCGGCGATGCCCCATCGTCGCGCCGCCGCGAAAAGATTGGCGAAGTGCTGTGATTGGCGAAAATCGACGACATACAAAACGGCGTTCGGCGCGAACTCGTTCAGGCGATATTGGATCGTCGCGAGGTCCGAAGTCGTGTACGTGAAGGCGCCGTCTCGTTTGCGCACGAGAGCGACATTGTCGTCGCTGAAGCGGACGATGATCGCTCCGCCTTCGCCTGGCTCGGCGGTTTTCGTTTGCAACAAGCTCTCCACGACACCCGGAAGCAGCGGGTTGTAAAAGCTCTCGCCGTGCTCGTGATCGAAAGTGAGGATGCCCAGCTTTTCGTAGACCTCATGAATCTCCGCAAGGCAGTGAGGCATGAACTCCCGCCAGAGCCGGTTGTTCTCGGGATCGCCGTGATGGAGCTTGGCGGTCTCGGCTCGGCAAGCGTCAGCAACCGAGTTGGCGGCGTTGTCTTCGTCGTCGCTGCCAATGAGCTTGCGCACTTCGATGTATACGCGTGCCAGCTCACGCACGGGGTCCTTCTTGTACGCTTCGTTGTCAAGCAAATTCTTGTAGCCGTAGAGCAGAATGCCAAACTGCGTGCCCCAGTCGCCGAGGTGATTGTCGGTGATGACGGTGTGTCCGAGGAAGCGCAGGAGCCGGGTCAGGGCGTCGCCGATGATGGTGCTGCGCAAGTGGCCAACGTGCAGCGGCTTGGCGACGTTGGGCGAGCTGTAGTCGATGACGTAGCGTTTCGCGGGTTGCAGCGCGACGCCGAGCCGATCATCGTTGGCAATCGCCTGCACCTGTTTCGCGAGCCAAGTCGACTTGAGCCGCAGATTGATGAAGCCCGGCCCGGCGATCTCGGGCGGTTCCAACAGGTCGCTAAGATCAAGACGCTTGACGATGTCCTGAGCGATGTCGCGCGGCTTTTTGCCGAGCGCCTTGGCGAGCGACATGGCGCAGTTGGCTTGATAGTCACCGTGCTTGGCGTCCTGCGTCGGCTTGATCATGGCGACATAAGGCTCGACATCGGGAACGAGGCCGACCAGCGCAGCGCGAAACTGGTTCTGGATGGTGCGAAGAAGATTCATGGAGGAAATGATATGAAGTGAACGCCGTTTACGATTAGCGCTCGCTCGGCGCCAAGCGAGCGCTAAACGTAAGCGGATGAATGCCTTACTCCCGCTTCCATTCGACGCGCGTCGCGTCGCCCCAAACGTCCTCGAGCGCATAATACTCGCGCGACTCCGGATCGAAGACATGCACCACGATATCGCCGTAGTCTTGCGCGATCCATCGGCTTGCTTGATAGCCCTGGATGCTGCGGCGTTCTTCGCCCTGCGAGCGCAGGAAGGCGTCGATTTCCTCGGCCAGGGTGTGAAGCTGCCGGCGGCTGGCGCCGGTCATGATGACGAAGTAGTCGAAGATCGGAGTCACCTTGCGTAGGTCCAAGACGAGAATGTCCTTGGCTTTGTTGTCCTCGCCGATGCGGGCGCATTGAATGGCCTGCTCAAGGGAGATGGATTGGCGGGTAGGTTCGTTGGAGACGGTCGCGTGGTCGCTCAAAGGGCCTCCGTCGGGTTGCCTCGGATGCGGGAATCGGGCCGCACGGGAGTCGGGTGTGGCGCTCGCCTTCGGCGGGCGCGAATGAGGGACACAGGGCTGTGTCGGCGAGTTCGCGCGATGCCGATTCTGCCCCGGCAATCCTCCTTCTCTATTCTACCTCGCCGATGCCTGAAATCAAAGCGCCTTGCCGCTTCCTTTGCGTGCAACTCCTTGATCCACTCTGCGCCGCCGCGTGAGTTCCTCTAGTTTGCGGGAAAGGAATTCGATATATACCAGGCACTTTCACGGAGGAAAAGCGATGCGCAAGGAATACTGGATTGCTTTGGTGGTCGTTGTCAGCGCCGGCGTCGGTGGTGGGTACTGGTACATGACGACGAAGCGGATCGAGCCGCCGCAGTTTCCCGTAGCGAAGTTGCCACCCGCCAAGACCCCGGACAACGACGGCCACGCCGAGCAGAGCGAGGTCATCGAGCCGATCGTCGTCGACGCGCCAACGAAGTCAACGCAGGACCCCGTGAAGGCGCAGGTGATGCACGTGGACATGATGTCGCCGGTCGTGTCGTCGCCGGGCACGTCGCAGCCGCCGCGTCCCGAGGCACGCACCGGCCGAGCGCCGCGGATGCCGTATGCGGATGAAAAGGAAATCGACGGCCTCGATCGCGATCCGATTTCGCGCATTCTCGATCCAAACCTCTGGCCCGCAAATCTCTTCGAAGGCCTGCGCGGCGTGTTCGACGAACCGGCGCCGAAATCCGAACGACCGTAGCATCGGCGATTCAGAGCCTGAAGCGTAAGCGAAGGTTGCGATAAGATCTTCGCTTACGCTTCAGGCTCTGACCGTAACATTCAAAAAAAACGACGCCGGTCCCGCCTTTTTCCTTGAACTTCGTTGATCTCCGGTTAATCTGGATGATGTTGTGCACAGCCCCCTCGTTGGGCGCCATCTCGATTCACACCGGAGAATTCCATGTCCCGTTTTGTTCTCGCACTCCTCGTCGGACTTCCTTTGGTTTTCGTGGCATCGGCTCAAGACTTCAAGAAGGAAGAAAAAAAGGACTTCGATTCGCCCAAGAAGACGCCAGGGGCTGGCAGCAAAGGCACAGTCCCAGCCGGCATTCCGGGCGATTGCGAAGTCTACTTTCTCAACGGCAGCAAGGTGCGCTTGGTTCTTCAGTCGGAAAAGCTGGAGGTCGCTACGGCTTACGGCAGGCTCTCCGTTCCCGTCAAGGACATTCGGGCTATCGAGTTCGGGCTCCACTATCCCGATGGGCTAGAAGCCAAGATCGAAGCGGCCATCAAGAACCTGGGCAACACTGCCTACGGCGAACGCGAAAAGGCCGACAAGGCGCTGCTGGAAATGGCGCCATACTCGTATCCGGCCGTCATTGACGCGGCTCAAAGCGGCGACTCCGAAGTTTCAAAGCGAGCCAAGGACCTCGTACAGCGAATTCGGTCCAAGCATCCCAAGAAGGACCTAAAGCTCAGCGTCGATGATCGCGTCGTCACGCAGAACTTCACCATCGTGGGCCGCATCCTGACCACAACCGTCAAGGCCAAGACCGAGTACTTCGGCGAGCAGGAACTCAACGTCGCGAAGATGCGAAGCCTGCGAGCGATGGGCGCCGCCAGCCTCGACACAGAATTGGCGATCGATTCTTCAAAGTACGCCAGTCGGGATCAGTGGCTCGATACTGGCTACTACAGCGACGGGCGCACGACCATCACAATCGCGGCCACTGGGCTCATCGACGTCTGGCCTCAACAGGGCGGCGGCTTCATGTCCGGGCCGGCTGGGCTTCAACACATGCGCAACGGCGGTGGACCAGGCAATCCCCTCAAAGGCGGACGCAAGCTCGGCGCCGTCATCAATCCACAAGCCCACTGCGGCATGCTCATCGCCAAAGTCGGCGAAGACGGCGAGTACTTCCTCGTCGGCGATCGCTACGAAGGCATCCCCGAAGGAGAGGGAAAGCTCTATCTCACCATCGGCCCCAGCCAATGGAACGCCCAATGCGTAGGCAGCTTCGAGGTGAAAATCGCCCGCAAGGTCGATTGATTGCTGTTCTTCGTTTGTTGGCACTCAGAATGAGAATGCCCTGTTCTTCCCTCCCGCCGTGTGAGTGACGAGTGGTGAGTGCGAGTGGTGAGAATAAGATTGGACTTCTTCTCGCGCCACTCGCACTCGCCACTCTCCACCGGCGCCCTGGGCTGATGAAAACCGCCAGGTTATCGTTCGCTGCGGCCGTCTGTTGAGGCAAGAGAATTGTTGCGCAATCGCTTTGTCGCTCCAAGTTCCGGCAGGGACGATTGTGAATAGCCCAGCAATTCAGAGCTGGGATTCCGCTGCCCAGCACTAAAGTGCTGGGCTGTTCTCAGCCGTCCCCATGGGACGAAGACCTCAGGCTTCCCCATTCGGGAGGCACGCTGTTTTTAGCAGGACCGCGCAACAAGAATTGCCTGACCGAATGCGTTCATTCTCATCAGCCAGTCGTTGGCGACCAGAATCGCCGACAGTGTGTGCGGCAACACGATCGCTGGCGTCGTAAGGCAGCGGATCGTCTCCAGCCAGCGTCCGGTCAGCGTGATGAGTGCCGCCAGAAGGACGGCCGACCAGACGATGCGGTGCGCGAGGGTGTCAAGCGGCGGGGCGGGGCCGAGCCAGCGAAAGTAGAGCGGGACGAAGCCCTACCAATGGTACGTTCCCAGCTGATGCGGCATCCCCTCGCACGCGTATCGTGAGCCAAGGTCGGTCCTTCACATGGTTGCATTCGCTCGTTCATTCAACACACAGCCCCGCGATTCTTGAACGAATTGAATGAATTAAACGAATTGAACGAACCAAAATAGTTGAAGACCAGTGGGAGACGCGTCAGCGGTTATCCGATAGCGATCATCGTTTGCCACCCGCAATGAGCACAGGTAATGGTTACATCTTTTTTCCAAAATTGGATGCCCAGAGTCCATGTTCTGTTACAACGCTCGCAGGTAGCTTGGTAGGGGATGGTGCCATTCTTGTTCTTGCGAGGATGTTCCTTGTGACACTTCGGGCATTCGACGATCGTATTTCCTTCTTCATCACCAGAGAATGTTTCAAGCCATTCATGAAGACAATTGGAACAGCTGATCCGAACG
The DNA here is from genome assembly GCA_016872605.1 of Planctomycetota bacterium. GTDB lineage: Bacteria > Planctomycetota > Planctomycetia > Gemmatales > Gemmataceae > SIAQ01. Next base: position 21,043 of record VGZI01000066.1, on the reverse strand, counting down.
CGCCGCGGTTCGGCATCTGAGTCGTCTCGCCGAAACACAATGGGGCCTGACCGGCTTGCCACAAGCTGCCAGCTGGCGCCAGACGGCCGGCAAACTGGCAGCTTGCCGCTACGTACACACGCCAATCTAGCGAAATCAATGCACCAGCACGAAGTCGCGGCTGTTGAGCAGAGCCCAGAGCAAATCCTGGACGGCCTCGGCGCGCTGAGCACCCGCTTTTTGCATGTACGCCTCGCCAATCTTCAACTCGGCTCCGCTCGGATGGCGGGCGATGGCCCAGAGGTAGAGTTCGGATACGATCTCCTTGTCGGAGAGCTTCTGCCGGGCGAGCTGCATGGCTCGGCCGTTGGGGTTGAGCACGCGGGCCTGTATGCTCTTGCCGTTGAGGAAGTGCAGGGCCTGGAGCATGTTGGAGTTGTTGTCGCGCTCGCACTCGCAGGCTTCCATGCGCTGCGACTTGCCGAAGAGGCGCAGGAAGGCATTCTCGCTGTTGGCGTCGGGAAGCTGCGCGGCACGGAAGCCGGCGGGGACGCCGGGGAAGTTCTCCTGTACGCCGGTCGCTTGGATGAGCGAATCGAGGAGCGCCTCGGCCGGGATGCGGCGCGGAATGGCGTGCGAGAAGTTCTGCTCATCATGTTTGTTCGACGCGGTCGGCACGGCTGACCGTTGATAGGTCTGCGACGTCACGATACGCTTTATCAGATGCCGCACGTCGAATTTGCTGTCGATGAAATCTTGCGTCAAGGCGTCGAGCAGGGCCGGGTTGATCGGCGGATTGGTGTTGCGGATGTCGTCGACCGGCTCGATGATACCGCGGTGGAAGAAGTAGCTCCAGTAGCGATTGACCAGGCTGCGGGCGAAAAACGGATTTTTCGGTGAAGTCAGCCAGCGAGCGTAGGCGTCGCGGCGGTCGGCGTTGGCGTCGAGTTTCGGCTCCTCTCCGCCCAGGAACTTCGGCGCCTGAGGCCGACCGGAACGCGGATTGTTGGCGTTGCCGGCGGCGAGGTTGAGCTGAATGTACTTTGCATTCTGCACCCCTTGCGGCGCACGCACGTCGGCCCGAATGCTGACCTGATTGAAGAAGCTCGCCAGGCCATAGTAGTCGGCCTGCGTCCAGTTCTCCATCGGGTGACTGTGGCAGCGAGCACACAGCATGCGCACGCCGCAGAAGACTTGCGTGGCTCGTTCGAGCGTGTCGTTGGTGTCCTTGCTGATGGCGAAGTAGACGCTGGCCGGGTCGTCGCTGGCGCCGCCACGCGCCGTCAGCACCTTGCGGGCGAACACGTCGAGCGGCATGTTCGAGGCGATGGCGCTACGGATGAACTCGCGGAAAAGATACACCGACTGTTGGCTGGCGCTGGTGCGCGAGTTTTGCAGCAGGTCGCCCCACTTGAGCGACCAGTGATCGACGTACTCGGGCCGTGCGAAAAGGGCATCGATGATAGCATCGCGTTTCTTCGGATTTCTGTCGGCCAGGAACACCTTAATCTCGTCGGGCCTCGGTTGCACGCCGATGAGATCGAGATAGACGCGGCGCAGGAACTCTTCGTCACCGGAGATCGGCGACGGCGCGATTTTGAGGCGGTTGAGCTTTTCGACGACGTGCTTGTCGATGTAGTGATCGTTTGGCACCGGCGTGGCGACGAACGAGACGTCGGGCCGGAGCACCATGACGCTCGTGGCGGCAAAGACGCGCTCGAACCGGGCGACGACGGCCGTCTCGCCCGGATCGCCCGCGGTGACGACGCCTTCTTCGTCGACGTCCGCGTATTGCGTACTGTTGGCAGCGATGATGCCGAGCCGGGTCACATCGCGCACCGAGCCGTTGTCATACTCCGCGATCAGCTGTACGCGGTGTTTTTGGCCGGGCTTCAACACGAGTTTGTCGGGAACGAGACGCACGTTGACGACTTGGGCCTTGTCGGCCAAATCGCTGGGCCCCCCTTCGCGGATCCAGTTGACAAGAATCTGGTTCGAAAGGCTGGTGCGAGCGAAACGGACGCCGCCTTCGTGGGGAGCGTCGCCGACGGCCTTGGCGATCAACAGACTCGCCGCGGGGTTCTGGAAGTTGACGCGCCGGCTCATCGAGTCCTTCGTGATGAAGAGATAATCGGGATCGGGATCGGCGCCGCGCAAGGAGAGCTTGAAGCCGTTCTTGCCGAGCGAATAGCCGTGACAGCCGCCGGAGTTGCACCCAGCCTTGGAGAGCACCGGCATGACTTCATGGCGAAAGCTCATGGCGGGCTCGGTGGCGGGCAACTGCGCCTTGACGCTGACCGTTTTGGTTTGGCCGCCGACCATGACGGTGATCTGCGTCTGTCCATTGCTGACCGGGCGCATCCAGCCATCCGCATCGACGACAGCAATCTTCGGATCGGCGCTGATGAACGTCGCTTTGCCGCGTAGATCGAGCGAATATCCTTCGGCGCTGGCGCCCATGACCTGAATCGCCATCGGCTGGCGCGGATGCGCTAGGTCGATCTTGGCCGGAACGACGCTGATCGACGCTGGCACGGGAGCATCTTGCGCCACGGCACCGCCAGAGCCAGCGATCAAGAATGTTACGAGGAACGCCACAAAACGACTCAAACTCATGAATCAAGCCTCCAGATTCAGGGCGCGCGCGATCTCCGTGATCCAGGCATGGTGAAAAAGATGGAAGATGCCGGCTTCAACTCGCGTCCAGTCATGGATTGGCATGCCAGTCATACTACTACAAACTGATTGCATCGAGCAGCTTACTTAGCCGCCGCCTTGACCACGAATTCAATCTCAACTTCGCGGCTTTTGACGCGCACCGCCGGCGTCTTTGGTTCCGGTGCGAAGGACCCGAACAGTTTGATCCCCTTGATGTCGCCGGCGGGCACGGTGGGCGGCAGGCTCACGTTGACGACGAAATCACTCGCTTCGGCCTTGACCGTCACCGGGTCGGCTTTGGCGCCGGCGGGCAAGCCCGTGAGCGCGATGGCGACGTCGGCCTTCACGCCGGGAATGCGTTCCACTTTGCCCGCGAGCTTTATCGTTGCCCCGGTCTTCGCATGGAGCAGCGTCTCGATGCGTGTCGGGCCATCGAGCTTCACGACGAGCGGCAGGCGCACCGCCATTCGTCGTACCGGCGCGTACGCCACGGCCAGTGTCTTCTTGCCGGCATCGAGCAACTCGGCTTGCACCGTCACGTCGTAGCTCGGCGCCGACAGTTCCGGCGGAGTCAACACGACGACCTCGCCGTCGTTCTTGCTCATCGGCAATTCGACGGCCTTTTCTTGCCGTAGCGCCTTGTTGGCATCGGGCTGATTGTTGACGATCGGGGTAACTTGACTCGTGAGGAGCGTCAGCTTGACGCTCGTCTTGGGATTGGCGCGCGCCGTCTTGATCGGCAGCACGAGCTTGCTGCCGGGGATCAGCGCGACATCGGTGGGAAGGTTGGCCCAGTCGATCACGAAGTCCTCGGCTCTTGCGGCGGATGGAGCAAGCGCGATTTCCTCGGCCAGCCAGGGCTGGACGCGTTCCATGGGATGTCCCTTGATTGCAACCGTCCGTTCCTCGCCGTCGGCCGACTTGCCGCGCCATTGCGTGATCAGTGCGTCGAATAGTGATTCACTTCGCTCCAGGACGACGAGCGTGCCGTCCGCCCCTTCGGGGATCGTTAGACCGTTTGCCTTGATGCCTGAGGGGAGACTAGGCGACAGATCGATCTTGCCGAGAAAGCCACGGCGTTCGACGAAGACAGGCACCACCGCGCGGCCGCCGACCGGAAGCAACGCGCGCTGTAAGTTGGTCGTCAGCTTGTAATCCCTCGCTGCGCCCAGCGGTTCGACGACGAGCCGATAGATGCCGCGCGGCCCGCCGCGCCCCTGGGCGTCGACGACGCCGACGATGATCGACGTGACCTTGTCGGGAACACCGTATTCCAGCACCGGATCGAGCGTGCCGGGCGAATCCTCGGCCCGCGAGAGTTGGTCGCCTTTCTCGTTGCGAACAACCAGAGCCGCATCGATCGGCGAACCGAGCCGTTCGGCAAAGACTTCGAGCCGAACTTTGGAGAGCGGCTTGACAGCGATGCGATAGCGATCCTCTTCGTTGGCCGTGAGCAGCTTGCCGCTGATGGCGACAACTCCCTGGGGTAGGTCTTGCGGCTTGTCCTTGGCGGATTGTTCGACAATCTCGGGGTACGCGTTGACGTGGACGAAGGGCCGTGGTCCGCTCCGCAGCCCGGCTTTGGGCCAAAGGATCGGCGTTGCGCCGGATTTTCTTTGGGCGTAGGCGGCCGAGGCCGGTTTTGCCGGGCTGCCGATCAACTCCACGAAAGTTGGACTCTCTTTGGACACTGCCGGTGGAAACACCTGGTCGGCGTAGGACCATTCCCCGATGCGCAGCCGATAGAAACTCGGCGCCGGGGCGGCATACTCGGCGTCATGCACCGTGACGAGGTATTCGCCGTCCTGGGGCAGGGTCGCCTGGATTCGGCAATCGCCGTACAGGCTCGGCGTGCTCCAGGCCCAGGCGAGTTGGCGTTTCTGCGCGTTGTAAAGGTGCACGATGGGCCGAAGCTTGCTGCCGAATCGCTGTGCTTCGATCTCGACGGTGACTTTCTGCTTTGCCTTGCCCGCGAATTTCGCCTCCACCGTGCTGCTTCCCGCGACCGTGGCGTGGATGGCGACCGGCAGCGTCGTCACCGGTGCGGTCGTCGTTTGCTGCATGAGTTCATCGACGCCGATGACGACCGGCAAGCTTACGCCCCCTTCGGTCACGACGCGCAAGTGATAGTAGCCCGGCTCGACGTCACCCGTGAGCGTGAAGACGTCGAACACGGCTTTCTTGTCGGTGTTCCCGGGCCGCAGCGCTTGCTTGACCGCGAACGGCAAGAGCAGCCGCGGTGTTTTGCCAAGGTCGTCGCCGTCGATCGTCAACGTCGTCGCCCCGCCGATGCGCACGCCGCGGATGTCGAGCGCACGGATGGTCGGCTCGGCGGCGTGAACGAGAGCGCACGGAAGGCCCAACATGAATAGCGTTAGCAAGGTGCGGACCATCGTAACATTTCCAAGGGTGCAGATGCGGCGCTAATGACCTCGGTTGGCGTTCCAATCGGATACGATTGGCCCACGTCCAAAAAGTCTGTAGTGGTCATAGGGTGAGTTAAGGAGCCGTGCACAAAGTAGGCGGCCATAGGCGCCCCGCCGCTTTTTTTGTGCGCGGCTCCTCATGATCAAGGCATCAGTGCGCTTGCGGCCGCATGGCTAGAACAACTGCCGGATCGGTTCGGCTTCGATCAGGCGGACCGGGCGTTCGCCGGGGCCGGGCATCATGGTGGTGTCGAGATTGATGCCCATGCCGTGGTAGATCGAGGCGAGAATCTGGGGCGGCAGAATCGGGTTGTCGAACGGGCGTGAGCCGATGCGGTCGGTGGAGCCGATGACTTGTCCGGCACGGATGTTGCCGCCCGCGAGGAAGTTGGTCCATGCATCGGGGTAGTGATCGCGGCCGCCGCGCGCGTTCAATCGCGGCGTGCGACCGAATTCGCTCAGGACGGCGATGACGGTTTCTTGCAGCAGCCCCTTGGCCTCGAGATCATCCAGAAGGGCCGTGAACGCCCAGTCGAACTGCGGGCAGAGGTGCCGCTCGTAGTCGAGATACGTGTTGTTCAAGCCGCCGCCGTCGGCGTGCATGTCCCAACAGGTCTGGCCGAATACGGTGTCAAAGTGATTGACGGTGACGTAGCGAACGCCAGCTTCGATCATACGGCGCGCCAACAAGCAGCTTTGCCCGAACGTATTTCGGCCATAACGATCGCGGGTGCGGTCCGATTCGAGGTTGAGATTGAACGCGTCCTTGGCCCGCTGCGACGTCAGCAGGCGAAAAGCTCGATCATAGGAGCTGTCGTGGGTATGCGTCGTGCTGGTTTCAGTGCGGCGCTGCAAGTCGTCGAGCTGCGACAACAGCTGGCGCCGAGCGTCGAGCCGTTGGGCCGACATCCCGGCAGGGACTTCGAGGTCGCCGACGCGGAAGTTCGGCAAGGCGGGATCGGCGCCGAGGAAGAACGGCTCATGGGCGCTGCCCAGATGAGCGGCAGTCTGGCCGTGCAGCGGACCGGCGCCGGTGTTGCCGATCGGACCCGGGAGGACAACGTTCGCTGGCAATTCGCTCTTTTGGCCGAAGACGCGAGAGATCACGCTGCCGGTGTGTGGCTTCATGCTGTCGGCGTTGAAGTCGTGCCCCGTCATCATCCAGCGCTGGCCGTTCTCGTGTGTTGCGCCGGTGCGATGATGAAGACTGCGAATGAGCGCCACCTTGTCCATGCGCCGCGCCATCAGCGGGAAATGCTCGCAGATCTGGATGCCGTTTACGTTCGTGCGGATCGGCGAATAGCGACCGCGCACTTCCGATGGCGCTTGGGGCTTCAAATCCCACGTGTCGAGATGGCCGGGCGAGCCGACGAGGAAGAGCGTAATGCAATTCTTGATGCGAGCCCGGCCGCCGTCCACGCTGCCGGACGCTTCGGCCTTCATCAGGTCGGGGAGCCACATGCCGGCAAGGCCGGCGACGCCCACTTGCAGAAAGCTGCGCCGGGAAAGGCCCGAACAAAGGTTGACCTTTTCGTTGCCGATATTGAGCATGGAATAACCCCATATTGTTAACGTTTAGCGCTCGCACGGCGCCGTTCGATCGCCAAACGCAAACAGGGAGATGTCAGATCGTATACGACACGCGGTTGGAGATCTCGATGAAACGGCTGGCGGTGAACTCGCCCTGCGGGTTCTTGTTGTAATTGACGTAGTACCACATCTGCAGCACTACCTCATAGGTTCCCGGAGCCGTATCGGGATGCTCGTAGGCCAAATCGGGCCGAGCATTGACAACGGCAACGACCTGGCCGTTACGGCGGATTTCCCACTGCATCCGCAAACCCCAGTCGTTGCTGACTTCGGTGCGGACGAGCCGTCGGCCTTCGACACGAATCTCGGCGTGCGGCGTTCCTTCGAAGCGTTGTTCCATGATTCGTCCCCCCCTCAAAGGCGTGTGCGAAAAATGCGGTGAATCGGCGGGATGTCGGTAAAACTTCACGCTATTGTAACCATCGGCGGGTTCGCCACAAGAGAATTCCCATTTTTTTCCGGCGGTCGCGATGTAGCAAGGCAAAAAAAACGTCAAGCCGATCCGCGCGTACGGATCGGCTTGACGAAGAGGGGAAAAATGGGCCGCCGACAATCCCCTCTCTGCCGGTCGGCCCCGAGGTCCTCTTCTTCTCCCCAAAAGTTGAGGACACACAAAACTAGGTCACACTTCGAGGGAAGGCAAGTGGATTTTTCTCCGACCCGACCAAGCACGGAGATTTCGAAAATCCGGCGAGCGTCGAGGAACAAACGCACCTGGGTTTCCCACGTGTTGTCCACCTCCACATCGGGCTTACGCCCCTGCGTTTGCAAGGCGGATATCACCTCAGCTATTGTTCCAATGCACGCAGCGCATTTTTTTTTTCCGCGTTATTGACGCCGAACCTTGCGCATCTTATCTATACAACTGTCTTGACAGCCTACGATTGCGAAGTCGCCATGAATATCCGAGTTCCCAGCTGCGTCCAAGGTTGGGGCATGGTCTATGGGCGGGCGCTGAGAGGCATCCGTTGAACAAGGGATTCATCTTTCCCCCAAGCAAACGACGGTCGTTTCTGCCTGAATGGGGAGAGATTTGTTAGCATGCCGTCCCACGGTGGGGCGGCGCTGTACTCAAAGGTGGGGCATATGAAGTTTCGTGGATTGCTCGTGGCCGCGGTGGCGGTGTTCGGTTTGGCTCTGATGATGGATTCCACCATCCAGGGCAACGACAAGAAGGAAGACAAGAAGGACCCGGTTTCCATCAAGGTCGTCATGCAGAAGGCGATGAAGGGCGGATTGTGTGGCAAGGTCGCCAGCGGCAAGGCGAGCGAAGCTGAACGGAAACAGCTGGCTTCCCTGTTCGCCGACCTGGCTGCCAACAAGTGCCCGAAGGGTGAAGCCGACGACTGGAAGACGCGCACCGAGGCGCTGGCGAAGGCTTCTGCAGCTCTGGCCAAGGAAGACAATGCGGACAATCGCGCGGCCCTTAAGAAAGCCGCTGATTGCAAGGGCTGCCATAGCACGCATAAGTAACCTATTCGGTTATCATGCTTGGCCCGCTGATTTCGGTCAGCGGGCTTTTTTTGTTTCACGGCCGTATGCGTTGAGCGTTCGCGCGGCGCCGCGCGAACGCAATACGCAAACGATGGTACGGGGATTGTCCCATGCTGGATGGACCTTCTGTCGCCGCCGCCCTCAAGTCGTGCGGCGTCACCCACGTCGTTTGGATTCCCGACACCGAACTCGGCGCCTGGAACGCAGCCTTATCCGCGACCGACGGTTTGTCCTTGGTCCGCGTCTGCCGAGAGGGCGAAGCCTTCGCTTTGGCCGCGGGATTGTGGCTCGGTGGCAGGAAACCGATCGTCGCCGTCCAGTGCACCGGCTTCTTCGAGGCCGGCGACGCGCTGCGAAACGTCCTGTTCGACATGAAGATCCCGCTCTTCATGATCGTCGGCGTGCGCAGCTATTATGCGCACCAACAAGGCGCGACGCCCGACACGTGCCCGGTGTTCACCGAGCCGATCGTCAGCGCCTGGCAAATCCCTTACGCCGTTCTCGACAACCGCAGCAGCCCCGACGACCTGGCGAACGCTTATCGCCACTGCCAGGCGGAACAACGGGCTCGTGCCGTCCTTATCGCGGAGTGACGCCATGCCGATGACACAACGTCAAGCGCTGGAAGTGCTGCTTCACCATCGAACCAATCGCGTCGTGATCACGACGATGAGTTCGGCTGGCATTTGGCCTCAACTCTCCGACACGCCGCTCGATTTCACGTACATCCCCTCTGCCATGGGACACGGCCCCAGTCTCGGCCTCGGTCTGGCATTGGCGCAGCCCGACCGCGGCGTCATCGTCGTCAACGGCGACGGCTGCCAGCTCATGAGCCTCGGCAATCTCGTCACGACGGCGCACCATCCGGCGAATCTGTTCGTCATAATCCTCGACAATGGGCATTACGAAGTGACCGGCGGTCAACCGCACGCTGGTGCGGGTCATGTTGACTACGCCGCTATCGCCAGAGGCGCTGGCGTTCAGCGCGTCTATTCGTTCACAACGCTCGCTGACTGGGTCGCAGGGGCGTCGACGGCGCTCGCCAATCCCGGACCGGTAGTCATCCATCTTTTGGTGGACGCGCTGATGGGGCAGAAAACGCCCAAGCCGCCGCGCCTGATGGCCGAGCAAATCCGCCGCCTGCGCGAGGCGCTCGGCGTCGCGTGATTCAAATGTCCGTAGCGGCAAGCTGCCAGTTTGCCGACCGCAGTGCACAAGCTGGCAGCTTGTGCCTACGCCGCGAGATCGCGGCTCTGAATCAACGCACGTAGCGATTGAAGATGTTCTCCAACATCTCCTGGCGGCCCGATGCGTTTTGAGCTGCGTCCCCTTTTTCGAGCATGTATCTCTCGAGGTCCTCGAATTTCGCCTGGCCCGCTTCGACTTTGGCGCCGATGCCGGTGTCCCACGACGCGTAGCGCTGCTTGACGAAATCCTTCAAGACGCCGTCCTTGCGAATCTGCGCCGCCAGCTTTAGGCCGACCGCGAACGCGTCCATGCCGCCGATATGGGCGTGGAAGAGATCGACCGGCTCGAAGCTCTCGCGGCGCACCTTGGCGTCGAAGTTGACGCCGCCCGGCGCCAGCCCGCCCTGGCCGAGGATGACGAGCATGCACTGTGTGGTGAGATAGTAATCGGTCGGAAACTGGTCGGTGTCCCAGCCCAACAGCAAGTCGCCGCGATTGGCGTCGATCGAGCCCAGTAGGCCGCAGCTCGACGCATAGGCGAGCTCATGCATCATCGTGTGGCCCGCGAGCGTGGCGTGGTTGGTCTCGATGTTCAGCTTGAACGAATCGGTCAGCCCGTAGCCCCGCAGGAACGCAACCACGTTGGCAGCGTCGAAATCGTACTGGTGCACCGTCGGTTCCTTCGGCTTCGGCTCGATCAAGAACGTGCCGGTGAAGCTGATCTTCTTCTTGTACTCGACGGCAAGGTGAAAGAACTTGGCGAGATGATCGAGCTCGCGCTTGAGGTCGGTGTTGTAGAGGTTGGAGTATCCTTCGCGGCCGCCCCAGAAGACGTAGTTCTCGCCGCCGAGGTCCTTGGTGATTTCCAGGCATTTCTTGACCTGAGCCGCGGCGTAGGCGAAGACGTCGGCGTTGCAGCTGGTGGCGGCGCCGTGGACGAAGCGCGGGTTGCTGAACAGGTTCGCAGTGCCCCAGAGCAGCTTGATGCCGGTGCGTTGCTGCTCCTCCTTCAATGCCTTGGCGACTCTGTCGAGATTGGCGTTGGTCTCGCTGAGCGTTTTGCCTTCCGGCGCCACGTCACGATCATGGAAGCAGTAATATGGAACGCCGAGCTTCTCGAAAAACTCGAAAGCGACGCGAACGCGTTTGAGGGCCATTTCGACGGAGTCGGTTCCGTCTTCCCACGGCCGCTTGGCGCAGCCCGGGCCGAACGGATCGCCGCCCATGCCGCGGAAGGTGTGCCAGTAGCAGACGGCAAAGCGCAGGTGCTCTTTCATCGTTTTGCCGTCAACGATTTCGCTTTCGTTGTAATGGCGGAAGCTGAGCGAATTTTTCGAGTCGGGGCCTTCGTACTTGATCTTGTTGATTTCGGGGAAGAACGCCATGCGAATCACCTTGGGGTAGGCTGTTGGGGTAGGAAGCAACTTTGATTAGAATATACGAACCCCATCGTTTAGCCGCTCGCTTTTTGCGAGCGCGGGAGATTCAGATGATCCTGCAATACACTCTGTCGTCGGCCATGTTTGCTATGCTGGTCAGTGCAACGCCGCTGATGGGCCAGCAAAAGCCTCTCGTCTTCCGCGCCGGCGCTGCGACCAGCAATATCACACCGCCTCTGGGTAGCCCAATCGTCGGCGGCTTCGCCCCGTTCCCCGCGACGCACGTGCATGATGAACTGCACGCCCGCTGCCTGGTTCTCGACGATGGCCGAACCGAGCTCGTACTCGTCATCTGCGACCTGCTCGGCATTGATCGGTTGGTCAGCGACGAAGCGCGAGCCATCATCGAGGAAGACCTCAAGATTCCGAAGGCGAACGTCCTGATTTCCGCGACCCACACGCACTCGGCCGCCAGCGCATTGGGAAGGGACGCTCGCATCATCAGTGACACGATGGACGAATACCAGCGCTTCGTCGCTCGCCGCATCGTCGATGGCGTCAAGCGGGCCCACAACTTGCTTCGGCCCGCCCAGATCGGCTTCGGGTCGGCGCAAGCGCCGCAACACGTCTTCAATCGCCGTTGGCACATGCAGCCCGGCACGATTCCCGCCAACCCGTTCGGCACGTTCGACAAGGTCAAGATGAATCCGCCCGCCGGGAGCCCCAACCTCTACGAGCCCGCCGGCCCGACCGATCCGCAAATCCCGTTCGTCGCTCTGCGCGAGCCGAACGGCAAGCCGATCGCCGTTTATGCGACCTACTCGCTGCACTACGTCGGCGGCGTCGGCTCGGGGCATATCTCGGCCGACTATTTCGCCCTGTATTGCGAAACGTTGGCACGCCTCTTCAAGGCCGATCAGCAGTCGCCTGCGTTCGTCGCCATGCTGTCCAACGGCACGAGCGGCGACATCAACAACATCAACTTCAAAAACCCCAGGCCCAAGCAAGAGCCGTACGCTCAGATGAAGTTCGTGGCCAACGACGTGGCGCAAAAAGTCCACGCCGCGCATGTGCCGCTCAAGTACCGCGATCATGTCACGCTGGCGGCACGCTATCGGGAACCTTCGATCGGCACACGCAGACCTTCGCACGAGCTGCTCGACTGGGCCAAGAAGAAAATCGCCGATGGTCCGAAGAAAGCCGGCCAAACCGACCTCTCGTACATCTACGCCGAGCGGACGCTCAACATGGCAAAACATCCGGTCACGTTGAAGATGCCCTTGCAAGCCCTGCGCCTCGGCGACGCCGTGATCGCCACCATGCCGTGCGAAATCTTCTGCGAGATCGGCCTCGACTTCAAGAAACGCAGCACGCTCCAACCTGCTTGGCTGGTCTCGATCGCCCACGGCTACTATGGCTACCTGCCGACGCCGAAACATCACGAACTGGGCGGCTACGAAACCTGGCTCGGCACCAATCGGCTCGAAGTCCAGGCGTCGGACAAGCTGTTGGCGAATCTGCTCGAAATGACCGCCGAACTCAACAAATGAACCGACACTGATCTTTCACCCCAATTCAACCACAGATGGACACGGATGGGAAATGCGCTGCCTCGGCTTTCATCTGTGTTTATCCGTGTCCATCTGTGGTTAGGATTATTGAAGTGAGAGATCCTGGCTAACGGGAGTTTATGCGATGAGGACGAGGTTTGTCCTGCTTGCGACGCTGGCGCTAGGCCTGATTAACAGCGTCTACGCACAGGTCGATGGCACGGCCGAGGCGACCAAAGCGATGGCGAAGTTCAACGCGCCGGCTGGGTTTCGCGTCGATCTTTGGGCCGCCGAGCCGTTGCTGGGCAACCCGGTCGCCTTTTGCATCGACGAACGTGGCCGGCTCTTCGTCGCGGAAACGTACCGCTTCAACCGCGGCACTGAGGAGTATCGCCATCGCCCGTTCTTTCTCGAAGGCGATCTCAAAAACACCACCCTGGACGACCGACTCGCGATGTACAAGCAGTTCGAACGCAAATTCCCCGGCGGCATGGCGTACTTTTCCAAGTACTCCGACAAGATTCGCCTGCTCGAAGATCGCGCCGGCAAGGGCAAAGCCGACTTCTCGACGGTGTTCGCCGACGGCTTCAACGACCCGCTCGACGGTCTGGCTGCCGGCGTTCTCGCGAAAGACGGCGACGTCTACTTCACTTGCATTCCCAAGCTGTGGAAGCTGCGCGACACCAAAGGTGTCGGCAAGGCGGACCAGAAGATCGCGCTGCACCACGGCTTTGGGCCGATGACCGCCTTCCTGGGCCATGATCTGCACGGGCTCATCTTCGGGCCGGACGGCAGGCTCTATTTCTCGGTCGGCGACCGCGGCTACCATGTCAAGACGCACGAGGGCAAGGTCCTCTCCGGACCGCGCACCGGCGCCGTCTTTCGCTGCGACCCGGACGGCAAGAACCTCGAAGTCGTCCACACCGGCCTGCGCAATCCCCAAGAGCTTGCTTTCGATCAGTTCGGCAACCTCTTCGCGGCCGACAACAACTGCGACAAAGGCGACGACTCGCGCCTCGTCTACATCATCGAAGGGGGCAACAGCGGCTGGAACATGGCGTACCAGACCATCGGCTTTCCACCCGCGCCCCCGAACACCGCTGTCGCGCCGACCGGCCTCGGGGAATGGAAGGATTATCCGACCGGTCCCTGGCACGCCGAGAAACTCTGGCATCCGCATCATTCGGGACAGGCGGCGTACATCGTGCCCCCCGTCGGCAAGCTCGGCGCCGGGCCGTCTGGCTTCACTTTTGCCAGTGGCCTCGGTTGGCCGAATCGCTATCAAAACGCCTTCTTCATGTGCAACTTCACGGGCAATGGCGGCATCGATTCTTTCCGCGTTCGGCCCAAAGGCGCTTGCTTTGAACTCTTCGACTATCATTCGTTCCTCAGCCCCGTTTCCGCTACCGACGTCGATTTCGGCTACGACGGCAAAATGTATCTGTCCGACTGGGTGCAGTTCACCTGGGATGGAGGCGGCGTCGGCAAAGGACGCATCTACGCCGTTTACGATCCGAAGACCGTCAACGATCCCGCCATCCGCGACATGGCCAAGCTGATGAAGGACGGCTTTAAGAAGCGAGATTATCAGGCACTCCTCAAACTGCTTGGGCATCCCGATCAGCGCGTGCGGCTGCGAGCCCAAAATGAGGTCGCGGAAGCATGGCCGCGCACCGGTGGACTGTACAAGATCGCTTGGGGAGAGAGCGAACATGGCAAAGACATTATTCCTCGCATCCACGCGATTTGGGCGATCGGGCAAATGGCGCGTAAGCATCCTGGCGCGATTTCCGCGTTGGTCGATTATCCAAAGCTACTTGAAGATAAAGATGCGGAGATTCGCGCCCAGGCAGTGAAGGTGCTTGGCGAAGTCGGCTGGCACGAGAACACCTGGCCGGGACTGGTGATGGAGTCCAAGATTGTGAGCATGATCGACGACGAGCATCCGCGCGTGCGCTACTTCGCGATGCAAACGGCCGGTAAAATGAAGATCAGTCCAGGCCACGGCAATTTTCAGTTCAATCGGCTGTCGCGCATCTTCGCCCAGATCTTCATCAACAAGGACCGCGACCCGCATTTGCGGCATGCGGCCGTGCAGGCGCTCATCAATATCGGCGACATCGATGCCGTCTTCAAGGAAGGCAGGCGCGCCGAGGGGCAGTTGCGCTGGGCGGCGAAGGACGCGGAAGCCGAGCGCGCCGTGCGCTTAGCGGCAGTTCTGGTGCTGCGCGGCGTCAATGACAAGCGAGTCGCTCACTTCTTGAACGACGCCGACGAACTCGTCGTCATCGAAGCGGCACGAGCCATCAATGACCTGCCGATCGATGCGGGCACGGACGGCTTGGCCCGCTTGAGCGAACGCTATGTCTCACGCAAGGACCAGCCGGCCGACGCCCTGTGGCGGCGCATCGTCAATGCCAACTTCCGCCTCGGACGAACCGACAACGCCCGCGCCATCCTCGATGTCGTTAAGAGCACGCACGTCAGGGAGGCCATTCGGCTGGAAGCGCTTACGTGCCTCGGCGAGTGGGGAAACCCAACGCCACGCGATCGCGTCACCGGTTTCTGGCGACCTCTGGAAAAACGGGACGGGCAAACAGTCGCCAGGTTAGTTGAAGAGCAACTGCCGGCGCTCTTGTCGAACACGGCCGGCAAAACGCAAATCGAACTCACCAAACTGGTCGATCGGCTCAAGATCAAAGCCGACGAGGCATTCTTCATCGACTGGGTCGGTGACAATCGTCGCTCCGCCGAAGCTCGCATTGCGTCGCTTCACTTGCTCGCTAATCGCAAGGCCAAGGATCTCACGCAGGCGATCCAAATTGCGGTCGCGTCCGATCAGCCTGCGCTGCGTGCCGTTGCGCGCGAACTATTGTGCGATCTGAAGTCGCCGGACGCGTACGATACTCTCAAGTCGGCCATCGACGGCGGCACGACGCTGGAAAAACAGCGTGCGATCCGGGCCCTTGCTCGACTCAAGGATGATCGCGCAACCAAGCTGCTCAGTCCGTACTTCGAACGCATGGGCACCGACTTGACGCCGCCGGAGCTTCAGCTCGATGTGCTCGAAGCGGCGCGGACGCGCAACTCCGCCCTCTGGTCGCGCCTGTCCAACGAACTGGCCGGCAAGCCTGATTACGCCGAGCGCATGCGCATCTACCGCGTCACCCTTCGCGGCGGCGACGCCGAGCGCGGCCGGCACGTCTTCGTTTCGCATCCTGTGGCTCAGTGCATTCGTTGTCACAAGGTCGATGGCCACGGCGGTGAATCGGGGCCGAACCTCAACATCATTGCGCCGAAAGCCAACGGCAACCGCGAGCACTTTCTCGAATCGCTGCTCTTCCCCAGCAAGAAGCTGACGCACGGCTTCGGCGTCATCGCCATCGAGCTCACGAGCGGCAAGATCGTGAGCGGAACGGTTCGCAGCGAGGATAAGACTAAAATCGTGCTCGTTCCCAGCGACGGCAAACCGATCGAAGTGCTTCTTGCGGACATCGAGAGTCGGTCGAACGGCATCTCGCCGATGCCTGAGATGGGCCCTGTGCTGACAATGGACGAAATGCGCGATGTGATTGAGTTCTTGGCGACACTCAAGTCACCGCCGGAAAACCCAAGGTGACCGCAGCGAGTACTCAATAACGAGTATTCAGTACTCAGTTCTTGGTGATGAGCCAATGCGTTTCGTCATTCTCGAGCACGATCATCCGTTCCTGCACTGGGACTTCATGTTGGAATCGGTGGATCGCCTACAAACGTGGCGTTTGGTGCGCCCGCCGGAAACGATCGGCGACGTCATCGAAGCAACGGCGCTCGGCGATCACCGTATCGCGTACCTGACCTACGAAGGCCCGGTGAGCGGAAATCGCGGCATCGTGCGACGCTGGGATGCAGGGACGTTCGCGGAGTGCGACGATTCGTCAGCGACGTGTCGGAGATTGGTGTTAACTGGATTGCGCGTAAAAGGAACGGTCGAATTGTTGCGCGTCGACGGGGGGCGCTGGACGTTCAGGATCGTCAGAGCCTGAAGCGCCGGCGAAGGATGAAGTGGCCTTCGCTGACGCTTCAGGCTCTGATAAATGCATTACTTGGGTAATGGCAACGGTTCGGATGTCGGGCGTGTGAAATCGACCGTCGTCGTTTGGCCGGGCGTGACATTGACGACCGCTTCCTGGATCATCTCCTTGCCGTTCTGAATCCACGCGGCGCGAATGCGGTAGCTGTACGATCCAGAGGTGAGCGGCGGCGTGTGGAAGAGCCGTTCCGTCCCGCCCTGGTTCGTCAAGGTGGTGTCGAACCAGACTTTTGCCGTGGGTTCGGGGAGCAGCACACGAATGTTGGCGGCGGAGGCGGCCGGGGGCGACGCGACCGGTGGAGGAGGCGACTGGACCACGGTCGGAGGCGAATCGACGATCACCGGCGGAGCGTAGCTGCGCACGACGATCGGACCAGCGCCCACGACGATCGGCGGGTAATAGTAGCGCGGCACGTAGCCGCCATAAATGTATGGCCGCGGATAGTACGCCGGCCGGCCGATGCCGACGACCACGCGCACTTGCGCTTGCGCCGTGTCCACGCCGACCAACAGCCCGGCAACGCCCAAGAGTGCCGGGATCATTAGTCGTGAAATCATCGCGAGTCCTCCTTTGCGTTCCCGTAACAAAAAGCATCCCAACTTTCCCGCACCATTGTACGCGCCCACCTCACGGAAAATCAACCCGGTTACGATGACGATCTCGCAGTCGGGAATTCGCACCATGAAAACAGGCAAGCAGCGTAGACTTTGCCGATTCCGCCGAGCGTTCACCGTTCTCCTCTCGACGCGATCGCAATCCGCGGCGGCGCGTGATTGCAATCCGCCTGTCTGGCAGACTAAAATGCTGAGACGCCAATTTCCTCAGTTTCCAAGGTGTCCAACATGCGCACAATCTTTGCAATCGGTTTCATGAGCGTTGTTCTAATGTCGCCGCGCGGCGAGGCGGGCGACACGCCTCAAGGCGGTTTGACCAAAACCGATTTCTCCTTCTTCGCATCGTGGGGGCTCAAGCTCAAGTCGCTGTCGCTCGAATTCGCCGACAAGGATTTTCCCGATGGCCGATCGATCACCGTCGGTAAGTTGACGTACGTGCTGGAGTTCGATCGCACTGTCGAGTTGTACGACCTCGACTACTTGCAACGCCAATTCGCGCCGCAAACGTTCAGGCTGCGCCATCTGTTTTTCGACAAGGACAATGTGGCCATCAACGCCAATCGGCTTTTCGAGTACAAGCTGCAAGGCGACGTGTCCGGCGTGAAGGGCGAGGGCTTCCGCGTCATCGTCGAGTTCGTGGTCGACCCGCAAGCATCGGTGCTGCAAGCCAAGAAGTTGGTGGTGCGCGCCGGATAATTACTGGCCCGCAGCGCAAGCAAGGACCGGCCCTTATTTGCGCTGTGGGCTAGTTATCTTATTTTTCCACGACAACGACATCTAATCGCCCCTCGGCGAAACGCTGGCGCAGCACCTTCTTGTCGAATTTGCCCACGCTTGTTTTGGGCACTTCCTCGATGACGGACCAGCGTTCGGGCAGCCACCAGCGAGCGACGCGATTGGCCAAAAAAACGCGCAGGTCTTGCAGCGTCGTCGCGGCGCCGTTCTTGAGCACGACGCACGCCAACGGCCGTTCGTCCCAGCGATCGTCGGGGACCGCGATGACGGCGGCTTCGATGACGTCGGGATGGGCCATCAAGTGGTTTTCGAGTTCGACGCTCGAAACCCATTCGCCGCCGGATTTGATGACGTCCTTGGCGCGGTCGGTGATCTGAATGTAGCCGAGCGGATCGACGGTGCCGACGTCGCCGGTGCGAAGCCAGCCGTCGTGAAATTTCTCCGGAGCTGAGTCCTTGTAGTAGCTTCCAGTGACCCAGGGGCCGCGGATTTCGATTTCGCCGATGGCTGCGCCGTCCCAGGGCAAAATGGTTTCGCCTTCGACGATGCGCAGGTCGATGCCATGCAGGATGCGGCCTGTTTTGGTGCGCCAGGCCATGTCGGCCTCGGACCCTGGCTCACATGGAACCGGCGGATGCGACAACGCGGCCAGCGGGCCCGTCTCGGTCATGCCCCAAATCTGCACGAGCCGAACGCCGAGCTTCTGCATGCGTTCGATCAGGCTGCGCGGCACCGCCGACCCGCCGCTGATGCACAATCGCAGCGACGACAGGTCGGCGCCATGCTGCTCGACATGGCGCGTTAGGTCGTTCCAGATCGTCGGCACGGCGCCGGCGAACGTTGGACGGGTCATGGCGATCAGCCGGCTCAACGGCTCAGCCTGGACGTAGCGCCCCGGAAAGATCAAGTCCGACCCGACCCACCAACCGGCGTGCGGAATTCCCCAGGCATTGGCGTGGAACATCGACGGAATCACCAGCGATTGATCGAGCGGCGATAAACCAAATGACGATGGCGAGATCACCGCCATGGAATGCAGGCAGATCGAGCGATGGCTGTAAACGACGCCTTTCGGATTCCCCGTCGTCCCGCTTGTGTAACACATCGCTGCCGCCGAGCGCTCGTCGATATCGCCGAATGCGAAGTCGTTCTTTTCACCGCTCAGCAACGTCTCGTAATCGTGTGTACCGAGTGCCGAGTGCTGAGTACCGCCTGATCCCTGAACCCTGACTCCTGATTCCTGACTCCTGGCCACTACGATCAGGTGGCGGACCGTCGGCAGCTTCGGCAGGATCGGCGCCAGCAGCGAGACGAGCGATTCATCGACGATGATGACGCTGTCTTCCGCGTGATTGATCACATACGCGATCTGTTCGGGAAAGAGACGCAGGTTCAGTGTATGCAGCACGGCGCCGATGCACGGAACGGCGAAATACGCTTCGAGATGTTCCTGGCAGTTCCAGCAGAACGTGCCGACGCGATCGCCCGGTTTGACGCCGAGACGAACGAGCGCCGCGGCAAGGCGCCGGGCACGCTGGGCGACTTGGGCGAACGACGTTTGCTGAATTGTGGTTCCATCGAAGGTGCTGACGCGCCTGTCGGCATAGACGCGTTCGCCGTGCTCGAAGATGGCGCGAACCGTGAGCGGATAGTCTTGCATCGTGCTGAGCATGAGGTCGCTCCATCGAGGGGTCAGAGCCTGAAGCGTAAGCGATGTAGGCGATCTCCTTCGCATACGCTTCAGGCTCTGACTCGTAACTACGGCGTTTTCTTTTTGCCGCGCCAAATCTCCATCAATTCCGGAGAACCGCGGCGTGCGGGTGCGATGCCGAGTTCTTCGATCAACTGCTCGGTGGCGTTTTCCATCTCGGTGCGATCGAAGACCATCGATTCGCTCGATTCTTCGGCGAAGGCGATCTTCACGAACGGATCCTTGGCGTCGCGAAGCGTTTCGACCAGGTGGCGCATGTTCTTGATGGCCACGCCATTGACGGACTTGATCACCTGGCCGGAATGGTCGAAATACCCGTTCGCAACCTTGTGGCGGAACTGGGCGCTGACGACCACGAGTTCCTCGCCCGGAAAGCGGCTGTAATCGGTGCGGCGAATGGTCAGCGGGCTTTCGTGCGAGTAAAGGTTCTTGCGAGCGTAAAAGTCGTTGACGTCCTCCTGGCGCGTGGGAACAAAGACCAACGGGCCATGCAAGAAGTACGGAATCGGGTCGTTGCCGTAGGAGCGAATCAGCGAGCGATCGATGGTGTCGGCCTTCAGTTGAATTGATATCAGCTTGCCGTCGCGGCGCAGCGTGATGGGGATGTTGTTGTTCTTCACGACCTTGGGGACAAGGTATGTGAAGAAGGCGCTGACGCCTTCGCCCAGCTGGACGTTGCCTCGGTTGTCGATGGCGTGCTCGCCGATCTTGGTGAGAATGTCCATGTCCTTCAGGGGGACATCGGGCGTGGCGCCGAAGATGAGAATGCCGGTGACCGATTTGTCGATGCCTATGGAGCGGCGCAAGGCGTCGTTCTCGAGCGGTTGGTATTTGGTAAGCGTGTTAAGCCGGGGCTTGCCGGTGAATTTGCCGTCCTTGATATTCTTTAGAAAAAAGTCGACTTCCTCGGCCGGGATGATGTAGCCGATGTTTTGGGCGGAGAGGATGCCGCGATAGACGAGGCCGATCATCTTGTCGCCGCTGACGGCGGGCCCGCCGCTGTTGCCCGGATTGAGGGCGGCCGATGTCTGAATCTGCAGGCCGTGCCCCTCCGAACCGAAGCGCACGGAGTTGATGCGTGAGACCTCCCCCTTCGTGATTGACAACCCCGCCCCGCCGATCGGGAACCCATACACAGCCACGGAGTCCTTCAGCTTCGGCATCTGTACGCTCATCGGCAACGGCTTGCGCTTGTTGAAGAACTTTTCGTCGGCAACAGTGATGACGGCCAAATCGAGATCGACCGAAATCGCAAAGAGCTTGGCATCCGTCTTTTCATCGGCGGGATTCCATTGCGTGTAGATTTCGGAAGCGAAGTTGACGACGTGAGCATTGGTCAAGATACGATTGCCGCCGATGTAGACGCCCGAGCCCGATCCTTCCTTGGGCTTGGGTTTTTCCCAAGGGCGATTCGGATCGGGGAAGCGCGTGAACGCCGTGATCTTTACGACCGAGTCTGCCGGGTCGGCATAGGCCGCCGACGCCGTAAGCGTGAACGCCGCACCCAAGGCTACCACCAACGCGATTCGCTTCATGAACCGGGTTCCCGATAGATTGACCGTGGTCTCGATGATGATGTAATTGTCGCCGAACCCTTTTGCAAGGCAAGAAAAATCGTAAAACACCCGTAATTACCGGAAGTCGTTT
>VGZI01000065.1 GCA_016872605.1 Planctomycetota bacterium | reverse complement strand
CTTGTGCGTTTCGGCCCCGACGTGCGGCTTCTGACCTCTAGTGTTAGCGAATCACGCCGAGCTCTTTGCCGACATCCGCGAATGCCTGGATCGCTCGCTGCAACTGGTCCGCGGTGTGCGCGGCCGAGAGCTGGATGCGAATCCGCGCCATCCCCTGCGGCACCACGGGAAAACTGAAGCCGATCACATAAATTCCTTTGTCCAAGAGCTTGTCGGCCATTTTCGTCGCCAACGCAGCGTCGCCGAGCATTACCGGCAGTATGGGGTGCTGTCCCGGCTTGATGGTGAAGCCGGCCTGCTCCAGGCCCGCTCGCAAAGTCTTGGCGTTGCCGTGAAGCCGATCGCGTAAGTCGCTGCTGGTCGAGACGAGTTCGAGCGCTTTGCCGGCGGCCATGATGATCGGCGGCGGAACGGCGTTGGAGAACAGATAGGGCCGCGACCGTTGCCTAAGAAAATCGACGATCGCCTGACTGCCGCACGTGAACCCGCCGGCGGCGCCGCCCAGCGTCTTGCCCAGCGTACTGGTTATGATGTCGATGCGCGGTAGGCAACCGAGCGCTTCGGCGCTGCCGCGACCGCCGGGCCCGAGGATGCCGGTGGCGTGGCTGTCGTCGACCATGATCAAGGCGTCGTATCTGTCGGCAAGCGCGCAGATGTCGGGCAGCGGCGCCAGCGACCCGTCCATCGAAAAGACACCGTCGGTGGCGATCAAGCGAAACCGGGCGTCCTTGGCTTCGCGCAGACACCGCTCGAGGTCCGCCATGTCGCAGTTTTTGTAGCGGAGTCGACTGGATTTGCAGAGCCGAATGCCGTCGATGATGCTGGCGTGATTGAGTTCATCGCTGATGACGGCGTCCTCCTCGCCGAGGATGGTTTCGAAGAGCCCGCCGTTGGCGTCCCAGCAGGAGCTGTAAAGAATGGCGTCGTCCTTGCCGAGAAAGCGTGCGACGGCCGACTCGAACTGCTTGTGAATTTCTTGCGTCCCGCAGATGAAGCGAACCGAGGCCATGCCGTAGCCGAACTTCTTCAGCCCTTCGTCGGCGGCGGCGATTATTTGCGGATGATTGGCCAGCCCGAGATAGTTGTTGGCGCAGAAGTTGACGACCTCGCGTCCGCCAACGCGAATGCCCGATCCTTGCGGGCTCTGCAGTTGCCGCTCGCGCTTGTAGAGCCCCTTGGCTTTGAGATCGTCGAGTTGCGAACGCAGGTGGTCGCACAGACGTTGGCTGCTCATGGTTCCCTACTCCGGCCGCCGATCGAAAGGAGGCAGACGCCTGCGGTGCGTTTCACGCACCCCACAGAGGCGGCGTTGGATTCACCCTAAGCGCTGCGAGTCGATTTTTCAATGAAATCCTGGTATATTTCAACCACCATGCCGATTCGCGTCAAGATCTGCGGGATCACCAATCCGGACGATGCCGAACGCGCGGCGACGCTCGGGGCCGACATGGTCGGCCTGAACTTTTACGCCAAGTCGCCGCGCTCCATCGACGTTAGGACGGCCAGATCGATCCTGTCCGTTCTCCCTTCGACGGTGGAAGCAGTCGCCCTGTTCGTGAACGAACCGCCTGAGCGGGCGCGAGATTTCGCCGCGTCGCTTGGAATCCAAACGGTGCAGATTCACGGTGAGCACCGCGATGTGCTGCCGGTCGGCGTTCGCTGGATACCGGCGTTCTCAGTGCGACATACGGATGACCTAGCTGCAATCACATCCTATTTGCAGGTTGCCAAGGACTCGGCTGCGTTGCCGTACGCCATTCTTGTGGATGCGCATGTGCCTGGCCTGTTCGGCGGCACGGGCACGGTCGCGCCCTGGCATCTCCTCGCGGACTTCGAGCCCATCGTGCCGCTCTTCCTCGCGGGCGGCTTGACGCCGGACAACGTCGCCGAGGCGATTCGCATCGTGAAGCCCGGCGGCGTCGATGTCGCCAGTGGCGTTGAATCATCTCCTGGAAAGAAAGATGCCGAGAGGCTTCGGCGGTTCATCGAGGCGGTGCGCTCGTCCGGCTTATGACGCCGCGCCGGTGAATTGCGTCGAAGTCGGCCTGGGACATGTCAATTCCGCACATTTGCTTGTCGCTGCGCACGCGAAAATCGAGTACGAAACGGGCACGAAAGTTGCAACCATGAACATCCGGAAGAAGAGGATGCCATGGCTACCGGTGCGCAACAAATCGAACAGCTTGGGCGATGGAGGCGGCGTTTGTTGCCGCGCTCTCTGCCGGAGGTGGCCGGATGGGAATGGGCCGTTCACGCGTCCCATTCGGCTTGGCCGGGCGGCGACTATTTTGACGTTGTGCCGTTGTCGGCGGAGCAGTGGTTGGTGTTCCTGGGGGACGCGAGCGGGCACGGGGGTGCGGCGGCGGTGTTGGCGGCGATGGCGCGCATGGTTCTGCACGCCTGTCCGCTTACGTCGGAACGAGAGCGCGCGCCTTTCTGCCCCGTGCATGGCTGGTCGCAGACGCCCTCGGTTATCATGTCGCGATTGAACCGCGTCTTGGCCAGCAACGCGCTCGAAGAACAATTCATGACCGCGTTCCTGGGCCAATGGCGACCGGCGCGTGCGCGCTTCGACTTCGTCCTGGCCGGCGCTGCGCCGCCGCGGATTTGGCGCCAGGCCACGGGCCAGGTCGAAGCGGCGACGGACTGCGCAGGCCTGCCGCTCGGCATCGCGCCCAAGGAAGTCTATTCCGTCGCGCGCATCGTGCTCGAACCGGGCGACGCCATGGTAATCTTCACCGATGGCCTCGTGGAGGCGCGCAACGCCAAGGGCCAGATGTTTCGAGTCCATCGGGTGGACGCGGTCCTAACGGAACAAGCGCACGACGGGGCCGAGGCGATCCGGGCGGGATTGGCTGAAAGTGTGAATGATTTCTTGGAAGGCCGACCCGCCGCGGACGACGTTTCATTCCTCGTAGTGAAACGATGGGAGTAGGAGTTGTCGTAACGAAGGCTTTCGCGAGTCGGCTCGCTCGGTGACGAATGCCATGAACGAACTTGAACAAGATCTGAGAACCATCGGCGCGATGCAGCGCCAAATGTTGCCTCGCGAAGTGCCGCAACCGTCCGGATGGGATTTGGCAGTCCACTACCAGGTTGGTGCGTGGCCGAGCGGGAACTACTACGATTTTCTTCCGCTGCACGACGGGCGATTGGCCTTTTTGCTTGCCGACGCCAGCGAACAAGGGGGCCCGGCGGCGGCGCTGGTGGCGATGGTGCGTGTGTTCATGCATGCCTGCCCGCTCGCCTCCGGACACGCCGACGCGGAATTCTGCCCGATGCCCGGCAATATTGTGCAGGCGCCGCATATCCTGCTGGCGAATCTCAATCAGCTGGTCATCGAGAACTCGCTCGAAGGGCAGACGATGTCGGTGTTCTGCGGCATCCTGAGTCCGGCGGACGGCACGCTGCACTTCGCCAACGCCGGCCACCTCTCGCCGCGCTGGTATCACGCTCGCACCGGCGGCATCGAGGCGTTGCGCTACGCGGTCGGATTGCCGCTCGGATTGGACGCCGCCGCCAGCTTTCACCATAAGCGCGTCGAGATCGAGACCGGCGATGTGCTCGTCTTCTTTACGCAAGGCACGATCGTCGATTCCGACCTCAGCCTACAGCGATTGGATTGCGCCATCAAGAAAAATGCCCAAGCGTCGAGCGTTGCGATCAAAGACGCAATCGTCCAAAGCCTTCGCGCCGGCGATGACGATGTGACGCTACTGGTGATGCGCCGCGCCGCGTGACCATGCGAGCCTGAACCTACGGTAGGAGTCACGCTCCGCGTGACGGAGTCCTCACGCGGAGCGAACGGTCTACGATTCAGCGACGGTTTGTCATTTCGCGTTCAAAGCGACTTCCGGTGCCGGGATTGCTTCCTGCGCCGGCGGGGCAGGTGGCGCCGCCGGGCCTTCGAACTTGCTCCTGATCCACGCGTAGAGCATCGGCGTGATTGAGAGGAACACGACAAAGATGACCACTTTCTCGACATGCTCAGCGATGCGGAATCGCTCGCCGAAGAAGGGCGCCAACATCGGGTCGATGACCTGGGGCAGGTAGCGGCCGGTGAGGACCATGCTGAAGACCCAGGCGATGCCGCCGAAGACGTTGTAGAACACGAATTGCCCGTACTCCATCTTGCCCACGCCGGCGACCACGGGAGCAAACGTGCGCAGGAACGGGACGAAACGTGCCAGCACGATGGTGATGCCGCCGTACTTTTCGTAGAACTCCTTGGCCTTGAGCAGATGATCCTTGTGGAAGAAAAACGACTCTTCGCGATTGAAGATCGCCGGTCCCGCCTTGTAGCCGACCCAGTAACCGACCGTATCGCCGATGATCGCCGACGCGCTGAGCGTGATCAAGAGAAGCGGCATATTCCAGCCGCACGATTCGTTGGCGCAGATCAGTCCCGTGATGACGAGCAGCGAATCGCCGGGAAGAAAGAAGCCGATCAGCAGGCCGGTTTCGACGAAGACGATCAGATTGAGAATGATGAACGACGCTATGGCGTACTGTGGTTTGCCGAGCGTTGTCATCAGGCCCTTGGTATCGAAGAGGAATATGCTGCGAAAGATATCCGTGACGAAGCCGTCGTCCGCAGGCGGGTCCGCAGTGATGGTTCCCGAAGACCCCTGGGCAAATGCCAAGTCGTGGCAGACTGCCCAAGCGAGGGTAACTGCACTAGCCCAGGCAAGAAAGCGAACGGTTCTTCCGGTTTCGAACATGATGCGGTTCCTGCATCGAGAAAAAGACACCAGTCCATGTCGCAGGTGCACCTTACAGACCGGACCCGGTTCTGCAAAGGCCAATTTGGGCGTCGGTGATCATGACGTAGGTCAGGCTTTCTAGCCTGACAGAGCCCGCGAAACGTCAGGCTGGAAAGCCTGACCTACGCCAAGCGGCCCGACAGCCGTAAATTTGCGCGTCGGTCAAGTATAGGTCATGAAATGCCCCCGTTGGTCTTCGAAACGACCATTGGCCATTCGCTTCGATCCGTCTTACCATGTCCGCATGACGATACGCATTGCCATTCCCGGCGACGATCCGCCGCAACTGCAAGGCTCGCCGCACCTCGACCGGCTGCGGGCGCGCGGCGAGGTGATGCTGCACCTGGATCGCCCGGCCGACGATGCCCAGAAGCTGCGTCGCGTCGCCGGCGCGATTTGCCTCATCAACTCGCGGAGCGCCGTCAAATGGCCCGGACATTTGCTTCGCCAACTTCCCGACCTGCGCATGATCACCGTGTGCGGCATCGGCACCGACGCCATCGATTGCGCCACCGCTAAGGAGCTTGGCATCGTCGTTTGCAACGTCCCCGGCTTAACCGCGCCGATCGTCGCGGAGCATGCCCTGGCACTAATGCTCGCCACCGCCCGCCGAGTGTGCTTCCAAACCACGCAACTGCGGCGCGGCATCTGGAAAACGCCCGACAACATCTACCTTCGCGGCAGAACGCTCGGCGTCATCGGCATGGGGCCCATCGGCGCCGAGATGGCGCGTCTCGGCCAGGCCATCGGCATGCGCGTTCAGGCCTGGACGTTCAATGCGACGCCGGATCGGTCGGTAGAGCTCGGCTTCCCCTTTGTGTCGCTCGATGAACTGCTGCGAACCTCCGACGTCGTCAGCCTGCACGTCAAGCTGACTGACCAGACGCGCGGCATGATCGGCGCTCGCGAAATCGGCTTGATGAAACCCGGCACGATCCTGGTCAACACCGCGCGCGGCGCCATCGTCGATACGCCGGCTCTCGTCAACGCGTTAAGGTCCGAACACCTCGGCGGCGCCGGCATCGACGTCTACGACATCGAACCGATTCCGCCCGATCATCCGCTCTTGGCGTGCGAGCAAGTGGTGTTGACGCCTCATGTCGCCGATCAGAATCCGGAGGGGATGGAGATACTCAATCGCGGCGCCGTCGATAACGTGCTGGCGTTTTTGGAGGGCCGGCCGATCAACCGCGTCGTCTAAGCAGGATTCAGGAAGCCGAGCCGGTTAAGCGGCCGGTTGAAGCTTTGCTTGCGCTTGAGATCTTCGTTTACGCTTCAGGCTCCGACGAATTCGTTTTTTTGCTTGTAAGTCGGTGCTCCGCGTGACATAATCGGGGTTGAAAGGGCGGGTTTCACGTCGCAATTCGAGGGCACTCGGTATGGATCGTCCAGCCATCCTTGTGAATGGCGCAAGCAGCACGGATCACGGCGCGACCATCGCCGAGCGTGCTTACTTCAAATGGCTCGCCCGAGGCTGCCCAGATGGGACGAGCTTGGAGGATTGGCTTGAAGCCGAGTCGGAAATCTCAAGAGCGGCAGCAAACGGCGAGTTCGCAAGCATGAATTCCTCCGTCGGCGCAGAGCACTTTTGGCATACGCTGATCCAGGCGACTGCCGACTACATCTCCGTGCTGGAACGCGACGGCACGATTCGATTCTGCAACCACTTTCCCACGGGTGTGCTCGCGCACGACATCATTGGGACCAAGGTTTTCGACCTGATCGTTGACGAGCAGCGCGAGGCGTTTCGCCGTGCGCTGGACGACGTGTTTCGCACCGGCAGCACCGTGAGCTTGGAAGTGGCGGTGGTGTTGCCCCGCATCGATGAATTGCATTGGTACTCGACGCGAATGGCGCCCATCAAGGCCGGCGGCGAGGTTGCGCATGTGACATGCTGCAGCACCGACATCACAGAAAAAAACACGACGATCGACTTCTGGCGGCCGAGCATGCCGTCACGCGCATTCTCGCAACGGCGGCGGAATTGCGCGATGCGGTGCCGGGAGTCGTGCGGGCCATCTGCGAGAGCTTGGGATGGGACTGCGGGGCGGTGTGGACGCTTGACAAAGCCGCACAAGTGCTGCGCTGTGTCGACGCATGGCATATGCCGGATGTTTCGGTGTCCCAGTTCGAACAAGTTTCCCGGCGGTGGGCGTTCGAAAAGGGCATTGGTCTTCCGGGGCGCATCTGGAGCACGGAAAAGCCGGCCTGGATTCCGGACGTGCCGCACGACGCCAACTTCCCGCGTGCCGCGATTGCCGCCCAGGAAGGGCTTCATGCGGCCTTTGGCTTTCCTATCCACGACGGCGTCGAGTTTCTCGGCGTTTTGGAGTTTTTCAGCCGGTGCATCCGCAAGCCGGACCAGCGCTTACTCGACATGATGGGGACGGTGGGCGGGCAGAATCAGCCAGTTCATTGAGCGTCGCCAGGCGGAGCGCGTGCTCCGCGAACGGGAGAAGGAGTTCGCGCTGGCCCGGCACATTCAGCTCAGCTTGCTTCCTTCCTCGGCGCCGGACGTGCCGGGCTATGCATTCGGTGGAGCGGCGCGATTCGCACAGGAAACCGGCGGCGACTACTACGACTACTTTCCGGTCGCCGACAATAGCATCGGCCTTGCCATCGGCGACGCCAGCGGGCACGGCATCGGCGCCGCCATCATCGTCGCCGAGACACGCTCGGCCTTGCGCACGCTGTGCATGACGCACCGGTCTCCCGCTGAGATCCTGTCGCTGTTGAATCGCCGGCTCATTGACGACCTGCCCGACGGCCAATTCGTGACGTTCTTCTTTGGCCGACTTGACCCTACCGATCGCACGTTGACCTATGCCAGCGCCGGGCATTGCACGGGGTACGTGCTGCGGCCCGATGGCAGCGTCCGCTTGGAGTTGCCATCCACGGGCCTCCCTTTGGGCTTGGTACGTGGCGTGAAGATTCCCAATGCCCCGCCCGTAAACCTCCGGGAAGGCGAGTCGATCTTGCTCTTCACCGACGGCGTGACCGAGGCCATGTCCGGACAAGGCGAGCTATTCCGGATTGCTCGCATGCTCAACGTGGTCCAAGAGCATCGCCACGAAACGCCGGCAGAAGTCTGTCGCTCCATTATCGCGGCGGTCGAGATCCATTGCAAACCCGGCTTACCTCACGATGACGCCGCTGCGTTGATCCTGGAGGTTGCCGCCGCTCGTTGACGCCTCGCCCCGCAGTTTTTTCGCCGCATCCCCATCGCCGCGGCGGGGCATTTCCACCAAAATGTCCACGATCCCTCGCGTCATCTATTGGAGGCTGACCCATGAAGTGGAATCTCGCTTGGATCGTCATTGTCGCATTCCTCGGCATTATCCCGATCGCCAACGCTCAGGTCGGCAGAGTGGAGATCAAGGCCGAGAAGGACGCTCATGCCTTCTACGTCGGTGGCGAACTCGTGACGCGCTATCTCATCGGCGATCGTCCCAAGCCGATCTTCTGGCCCGTCAACGCCCCGGGCGGCATACCTTTGACCCGCTCGTGGCCGCAAAAGGACGCCTTCCCCGGCGAGGCCACCGATCATCCTCATCAGCAGTCCGCCTGGTTTTGTCACGGCGATGTCATTCCCGAAGGCATCGAACTCAAGAACAAGATCAAAGGCGTTGAAGGGGTCGACTTCTGGTCGATTGCCAAGGGGCATGGCAAAATGGTCTGCACCAAGGTGAGCGACCCGGTCCCGCTCGCCGTCGGTTCCGGCATGGCTCTGGAAACCCAGAACGAGTGGCGCACCGCCGACGGAACCAAGATCATGGACGAAAAACGCACTATCTATCTCTATGCGTTTCCAAAGGCTCGGCTCATCGTCGTCCGCTGCGACCTCCACGCCAGCGTCTGCCCGATCACCTTTGGCGACACGAAAGAAGGCGCCTTCGGTATTCGCATCAGCGAGCACATCCACTCCCGGCCTGCCGTCAAGGGCAAGCCTGCGGTGAAGGACAAACCCGCGACCAAGGATCAGCCCGCGGGCAAAGGCAAGATCCAAAATGCCGAAGGCAAGACCGGCGAGAGAGAATGCTGGGGCCAACGCTCCGCCTGGTGCGATTACTCCGGCCCGATAGATGGCCAAACGGTCGGACTCGCCGTCTTCGACGATCCGAAAAACGCTTATCCGGTTTGCTGGCATGTTCGCGGCTACGGCTTGATGGCCGCCAACCCCTTTGGCCGGGACGGAAAGGCCAAGTTCCCTGCCGTGAAGGGGAACAATGAGTTGGTTCGCCTGAAAAAAGGCGAGCATCTCGAATTGAGATACGGCATGCTCCTGCACACCGGCGACGCCGTCAGCGGCCAGGTCGCCGCGTACTACGGCCGGTTCGCCGCGCTGCGTGCGAAGGAGTAGATTTGCTTCTTTCGCGCAGCGCTGAACGAAGCAGCGTGGAATTGCTACGATATCGTTTGCCGCACGAAGATTCGCCCACGCAGTAAGCGGCTCACGTGCAAATGCTGCATACGGTGTGTGCGGCTGTTTTGTAGATCGAGATGGACAATGAACAACGATCAACCTCGTGCAGTGGAGGAAACGTCGAGTCGGCCCGTCGCGCTCGGCATCGCGCTCATTGGCGGCGTCGTGGCGGCGGTGCTGCGCATTGTGCCGCATCCGCCGAACTTTTCCGGTGTGGGCGGACTTGGCATATTCGGGGGCGCCCGCCTGCGAGCTTGGCAAGCCTTTCTGTTGCCCGTCGCGATCATGTTCGCCAGCGACCTGGGGCTGTGGCTGTGCACGGGATTGAATGACTTGTATTCCCCGTGGCATCTGTCCCGACTTTATGTGTACGGCGGCTTCCTGTGCTATGTTGCCATCGGATGCTGGTTGAGCGAACGCGATTCGATCCCCGCCGTCGCGGGCGCCGCGGTGCTCGGCGGCATCGTTTTCTTCGTCATCACCAACTTCTTTACCTGGCTGCTGCAACCGTACGAAGCCGGCTATGAGTTGATTCAGCCGCCGTTCAAGTATTCGCGCGATCTTGACGGCCTGGTAACCTGCTTTGGCTATGCACTCGGATTCTACCGCCAGGACACCGCCGGCATGGACTATCCGTTCATGTTGGTGACAAACTTCCCCTTCGCTCTTGTCGCGTGGACGATTCTTGGCGACATCTTCTTCACGTCGGTGTACGTGTTGACGGACGCTAAACTGTCGCAACCGGCTGCCTCGCTGGAATCCGCGACCGCGCCGACTGCCAAGGTATCGGAGGTTGCCGTATGAAGTTCGCCGCCATCATCGAATATGTTCAGGACAAGGCCAAGATTGCCGAGGTCCGGCCGGTGCATCGGCAATACCTGGCGACGCTGAAGGCCAATGGTCAACTTGCCGCGTCGGGCCCGTTCACCGATGATTCCGGCGCACTCATCATCTACGAGGCGTCTACGAAAGAAGAGGCGGAGGGATTTCTCAAGGCCGACCCGTTCAACGCCGCCGGCATCTTCGTGAAATTCGTGATTCGCCCGTGGAATCCCGTGATCGCCAACCGCGAGCTGTTCCCGGCGTGACGCTAGTGGCGTAGCAGTCTACACCACCAATCCCACCAGCACATCGTAACCCGCATGCGCCCCGACCGCGATGCCGAACCCTCGCAATTGATATAGCGCGGCAAAGAAGATCCCGGCAAACGTCCGAAACGTCAACACATAGAAATCGAACCCCTCGCCGTTGGGACCGATGTGATGCGCGGCGGCAAACACCAGCGATGAACTGAACGCGGCCAGCATGATGGACCCGCGCGTCGTCGTTTCCTCCGCAATCGACAGGAGCCGCACAAGCCCCGAGAAAATCAGCAAGCGAAACAGAGTCTCTTCATAGATGCCCGCGCCAAGATAGCTGACCAGTTGGCCCCACACGATCTCCGGCGCCGCAGCACCGACATCGATGCTGGCGCGCATGTTCACCTGTCCGAGCACATGATCGGCACGCATCAGAAGCAGCCAGAATCCTTGACTCAAACCAAGAAGCAGCACGGCATACGCGGCGCTCTCCACTGTCATGCCGACCCACACGCCGACGTTGTCGATGGGTCGATCCTCGCGGCACACCAGGCCCCAAAACAACAGCACGGTAATGAGGAGAAGCGGCGCACCGAACGCCGGCGCGATGCCGACCTCGCTTAGCCCCGAACGAAGCCAGGCGTCGGCGCCGTTGCGCACATCGTGGGGACCAAGTACGAGTAATCCAATCTCATAGATCGCCAGAAGCGGCAAGATGAAGAGCACGCACGCCCACGGATGCTTCGTTGCCGTCCAATACTGATCCGTTTCCGTTGGCATGCCGTTCAATCCTGTGCGGCTTAGCCGCTCCCATTCGACGAGCGCGACCGAGTGGCTAAACGGATGGCAGGCTGCGCAAGATGCTGCGCTCGCGACGCTCAAGCAAGTCGACCACGGTCGGGCATGTGAGCGGTCGCTGGTCGGCGTCGGTGGTCAGCAATACGATTGGGCGATCCGGATGCGTCAGGCCGACCTCGTCCGAATGCGTCGCGATCACTCGGCCGATTGCGCCGTCGCTGAGCTCGACCGTCGAGCCGATCGGATAGAAGGAGAGCACGAGCAGCCGTTCGACGGACGTTGGGTCGAGGTAGCCACGTTCGGCCAGAAGAAGCACTTCGGTGAGCGCGGTGCGTGTGTCGAAAGCGTCGCGATAGGGACGCGGTGCGCAGAGGGCGGCGTACACATCGCAGACGGCTAGCAGGCAAACAAAGCTGGCGAGCTGGATGTCGCGCTTGCCCGCCGGGTATCCAGTGCCGTCATTGCGTTCATGGTGGCACGTCGCGGCTTCGATGGGCCAACCGCCGCCGGGCCAAAGCGGATCGAGCATCTCGGCCGCAATCATCGTGTGTTTTTCGACAAGCCGGCGCTGATCGGAATCGAGCGGGCCTTCGGTGAGGAGGACCTCGGACGGCACGCGCGTCATGCCGACGTCGTGAACGAGCGCCGCCATGACGGCCAGACTTTTTTGCTGCTGCCAGGCGGCGTCGTCCCAAAGAACTCGCGCGAGCACGTTCGCCGTCGTCAGGCCATGTGCGGCGGCGAAACGCGATGGGTCGGCCGGCGATTCGTAGATGCATCGCAACGGCTGGTCGGCCTTCGCGTCGGCCAACACCGCGTCCGCGATGCCTTGCAGCGCCGGCATACCCACCGGTTGCTTCGTCGCCAATCGGCGCAGGATGTCCGCCAATGCGGTGACGTGTCCGTCGATTCGCGTGTGCGTTTCAAGAAACTCCGCAAGCCGACCGATGCGCTCTTCGACTTCGATAAGAACGACCTCTAGCCCATCGCACATACGCAGTTGAGCGCTGACCGACGCCGGCATCGACTGCACGTTTCGCAGCACGACTTCGATCATCGCCATGCCTTCGCGATGCCACGCGAGGACATGCGGCGCCGCGCCTTGGAACGCCGACTCGTCAGCGATCGTGCGCAGCGCCTGGAGCAGATCGCGTCCTTTGCGCAAGAGCCGAACGCCGCGCCCCGTGAGCCGAAGCGTGGCGGGCAGTGCCGGTGTCGGTTCGCCGGCGTTGGCGGCGCGCAAGGTCACATCGATTTCGGCGCCGTCGTCAGCCCCTTTTTGAACCTTCTGTGCCGCGGCGCGGTCCGGGTTCTTGCCCGACCAATCTGGTTCTTCTGCCAGGCGAACTTTCAAGGCAGCGATCCGCGCCAAGAGTTCTTTCGTGTCGGTCATGCACCGTCCCCCGTCCTGATGCGCGTAGGCGATCTGTGCGCAGCCGTCCCCTTCGTTTCATCGGCAACTTGCCACGCCGTACTTGATCGGAATGCTCGCTGCAAACGGCAAAGTCCACTGGGCCTTGCCTAGTTTTCTCGGTTTGCCTCAATTGGCGTGCCAAGCGGCCATTGCGTAAGATAGCCTCCGGGCGATCCCGCTGGACGGCCCGAAGGATCGGAGCACAACTGCTATGTCCGCCGACAAACTTAAGGTCTTGGTCGTCGACGACGAAGTCGCTCTTGCCGACACCTTAGCCGAGGCGCTCGAACGCACCGGCTACGAAGTCGTCGTCGCGCATAGCGGCGCTGAAGGTTTGCGGCTCCTCGAATCGCATGAGCCGAGCGTGATCCTGACCGACCTGAAGATGGAGGGCATGGACGGGCTGACGTTGTTGCGCAAGGCCAAAGATGAAATGCCCGACGTCGAGGTCGTGGTCATCACGGGACACGGCGACGTGAAGACGGCGGTCGAGGCGATGCGCGCCGGCGCCGCCAACTACGTGCAAAAACCCGTCGGACTCGACGAGTTGCGCGCCATGGTCGACAAGGCCGCCGAACGCTGGCGCCTCGCCAGAGACAACCGTCAGCTGAAGGCTCAGCTCGACGAGAAATTCGGCTTCGAAGGGCTCGTCGGCAACAGCCCGAAGTTCCTCGACATCATCAATCGCCTCAAGAGCATCGCGCCCACCTCGGCCACCGTCCTCATCAACGGCGAGACCGGCACCGGCAAGG
Organism: Planctomycetota bacterium; assembly: GCA_016872605.1. GTDB lineage: Bacteria > Planctomycetota > Planctomycetia > Gemmatales > Gemmataceae > SIAQ01. The sequence continues at coordinate 17,557 of VGZI01000065.1, read as the reverse complement.
AACTCATCGCTCGCGCCATCCACAACAATAGCCCGCGCAAGACCAAGAACTTCGTCCCGATGAACTGCACGGCCATTAACGAAAATCTCCTGGAGGACGAGCTGTTCGGCCACGAGCCGCACTCTTTCACCGGAGCCGACAAGCTGCGCAAAGGACGCTTCGAGTACGCCAACGGCGGGACGCTGTTCCTCGACGAAGTGGGCGACATGCCGCTCAACCTTCAGGCCAAGCTGCTGCGCGTGTTGGAAAATCAAGAGGTGACGCGCATCGGATCGAACGAGCCGATCAAGGTAAACGTTCGGCTCATCTCTGCGACCCATCGCGATCTGGAAGCCGCTGTCGCCGCCGGCACGTTTCGCGAAGACCTCTACTACCGGCTCAAGGTGGTGACGATCAAGGTTCCGCCACTGCGCGAACGCAAGGTCGATATCCCGCTTCTATCCGCTCACTTCATCAAGGAGTCGAACCAACGGCACGGTAAAAAGGTGACCGGGATTGCCGAGCCGTTGCGGAAGATGATCGAGACCTATGAGTGGAAGGGAAACGTCCGCGAATTACGCAACGCCATCGACAGCATGGTCGTGCTCGATCAGGACGGCGTGTTAAATCTCAACGATGTCGAAGACGGCAGTCCGCTCAAAAGAACCCAGCCGCGCGGCGTCGCCGGCCCCGACGGACTCGTCGGCAAGCCTTTGAGCGAAATCGAGCGATTTTATATCGAGAAGACGCTGGAGCAAACGGGGGGCAATCGCGAAGAAGCTGCCCGCATCCTGGGCATCGGCGAACGCACCCTCTATCGCGTCATCCAAGATTGGAAGCTGCAAGACAAGATCAAGCAAGCACTTGCCGATTCGGAAGGCAATCTCGATGCTGCCGCCAAGCTGCTCAACACGAAGCCGCAAGTCCTCCAGCGCAAGATGAAAAAATGGGGCATGCCGCTGCCGTGACGGTCCAGGTGAGGTGGTTGCTACGGCGTCCTTCGGTGGGATCTCAATCTGGCGCCGAAATTTTAGGCCTCACGCTTCGCGTGAGGCCTACGGTGGAAACTTCGACTCTATTCGTCCGTCGCTAGCGCTTCAGGCTCTGAGCATATAATAAAGAAGTGACACCAAACGCTCCGCATGGGATTTCTGATGTCCGCATCGCGATTCGTCGTCGGCATAGACCTGGGCACCACCAACTCCGCGCTTGCATTTTACGATTCCGGCCTGGGCGACAAGGCGACGCTGAATCATCTGAAAATTCCGCAAGTCGTGGCGCCGGGCGTGGTAGAAGAGCGAGCGCTTCTTCCGTCGTTTCTGTACTTGCCTGGACCCAACGAGCAGCCGGCGGGGGCGATGAACTTGCCGTGGGCGACGGACCGCGATTATTGCGTCGGGGAATTCGCCCGCGTCTTCGGCTCGCAGGTGCCGACGCGCTTGGTGGCGTCGGCGAAGTCGTGGCTAAGCCATTCCGGCGTCGATCGCAAGGCCACCATCTTGCCCTGGAAGGCCACGGCGTCCCCCTCGCCCGCTGCGCGAGGGGATGGCGGTGAGGGCCGCCGCGTCTCTCCGGTTCAGGCGGCGACCTATTATCTAAAGCACTTTGTCGATGCCTGGAACCATCGCATCGCCAAGGATGTAGTCGACCATCGGCTTGAGCATCAGGATGTGATTCTCACGGTGCCGGCGTCATTCGATGCCGTGGCGCGCGAGTTGACGGTCGAGGCGGCGCGCGTCGCGGGGCTGGAGAAAGTCACGCTGCTCGAAGAACCCCAGGCGGCGTTCTACTCGTGGATCGAAGCCAGCCACGACAAATGGCGCGACCACGTCGAAGTCGGCGATGTGGTCCTGGTGTGCGACGTCGGCGGCGGCACATCGGATTTCTCGCTTATCGCCGTCAGCGAGGAGCACGGCCAACTCGTCCTCACGCGTGTTGCCGTCGGTGATCACATCCTCTTGGGCGGCGACAACATGGATCTCGCCCTGGCGCATCATGCGGCTGCTGCGTTCGCTGCCAAGGGAATCAAGCTCGATCAAGGCCAAATGCACGCACTTTGGCATAGCTGCCGGCTCGCAAAGGAAACGATTTTCGCTGCGAGCCAAAGCCCCCTCGGCCCGGGCCCCTCTCCCCCGGATGGGCGAGGGGTGAGCGCGCCAGTCACGGTGCTAGGCCGGGGCAGTCGCGTCATCGGCGGGACGATCAAGGGGGAGCTGTTGAAGACCGATGTCGAGAAAGTGCTGGTCGACGGCTTCTTTCCGCACTGCCAACGCGACGAGAAGCCACGCATGCAGCGGTCCGTCGGCTTGCAAGAAATCGGCCTGCCCTACGCCGCCGATCCCGCGATCACCAAGCATCTGGCCCATTTTCTGGAACGAAACGACGAGGTGCTGCAAGAGCGCGCCGGCGCCAAGAAAGGCCGCAAGAAGTCCGCTCAACCCACGGTCGTCTTATTCAACGGCGGTGTGTTCAAAGCCGATCCGCTGCGCGAACGCATGTTGGATGTGTTGGGCAAATGGGTCAATCCAAAGGGCGGCGTCCGCGAGTTGCAGGGCGCCGACCTCGACCGCGCCGTCGCCGCCGGCGCCGCCTACTACGGCCTGGTGCGCCGCGGCAAAGGCATTCGCATTCGCGGCGGGGCAGCTCGTTCCTATTACATCGGCGTCGAGACATCGCTCCCCGCAGTCCCTGGTAGCCCACCGCCGATCAAGGCCCTCTGCGTCGTCCCATTCGGCATGGAGGAAGGCACCGAAACCGATGTCCCCGGCTTGGAGTTCGGCCTGGTGGTCGGTGAGCCGGCCGAGTTCCGCTTTCTCGGCTCCACGATTCGTCGCAACGACATCGTCGGCACCCTGGTCGACGACTGGCAAGGCCCGATCGACGAGCTGGCGCCGATGTGCACCACCCTCGATGCGCCGGGCAAGCAAGGCGTGACGGTCCCGGTCCACCTTCACAGCAAAGTCAACGAGGTCGGCGTGCTGGAACTGTGGTGCATCAGCCGCGACGGCAAGCAGAAATGGAAGCTGGAGTTCAGCGTTCGCGACAGACCGGAGACGATGGAATAATGTCAAAGCCACGCCGATCGACAATGGAAATTAACTCCGCCGACACCGAGAACGCAGAGTGATGCCGAATGTTGGAATAGCCACTGGATGGCCGTCATGCAACGTTTCGTTTTCGAGCATTCAATTGGATCTGATTGTGATCAGTCCACATGAAAGCCGCCGCCCCACGAAATGGGGAGGCGGCTTTCCGTGAGTGGGGGACCAGGATCGGCTACAACCGCTGATAAATCCGAAGTCGGCTCAAGGCCCAATTCCTTGGGGGCCGGGACGACGCATTAGACCAGCGTTTCGGCGGCGTCGGCCTGGCGCAGGTCGAGAACGGCCGTCAAATTGTTGGCTTCGAACATCTCGTACAAAGAAGCGTTCAGCTTTAGCAGTGTCAACTTGCCGCCGCGCTCGCGCAGCTGACCATCAAGCACCACAACCTTTTCGAGCACGATTTCGCCGACCAGGCCGATGGCGCTGAAGTCGAGATAAAGGTTCGGCCTACCGCTCTCCTGGACCAGGGCGAACAGGTCGTCGATCAGGTCTGCGACGGTGTCTGAGGCCAGATCGCGGTTGCGCAAGGCGACGATCGTGCCGTCGGCCACATCGCGAACTTCCCAAGAATGAGCGCAAAAATGAAATGCCATGCGTCAACTCCTTTCGTGTGCAGTGAGCCGCCAACGTGTTCGGGCGATGAGTGCCCCAGATACACACATTGACCATCGTGAATGGCGAAAGGGCTATTGGGTGGCCGAGTGGCCTGCGACGATTGAACAATGTTATTCTAACACCGACGGCGGTTTGTGAACAAGAAAAAAAAGTGAAATTGAAAAATGCTACGTGAATCCGACTTTCCCGCCTGACGCAGACTACCCAGCATTTGCAAGCAGTGTCCTCGTCTCGGGTCAAGCCCTGGTCAAGCTGATGACACGATGTCTTTCTTCGAGGTCTCCGCCAGGTACAAGACGCACGCCAGCGAGATTACCGAGTTGATTACGATGTACGCCGCCAAGGGCCAAAACTCATTGTCGAAATACTTGAGCAGAAACGCCGCGACGATCGGCGCAATGCCCCCCGAAAGCGGGACGGCGAGTTGATAGCCGATCGACGCGCCAGTACAGCGTACGCGGGTGCCGAACAATTCCGGAATGAGCGACGCCTGCACGCTGTAGAGCATGGCATGGCCGATGCACAGCCCGCCGATGGTTGCGACGGTGACCCAGACCGGATCGCGCGTCTCCAGAAGCAGATAATACGGGAAGGCGAAGGCGAGCAAATACACACAGCCGACGATGTAGCAAGCGCGGCGCGACAGGTGGTCCGACAGCCAGCCGAAGAATGGGATCGTAAACAACTCGATTCCCGCGGCCAGGTTCACCGCCAACAGCATCGTGCCGGGCGCCAATTTGAGGTGCAGCTTGTCGTAGGCGACGGCCCAAGCGGTGAAGAGATAGAAGGCCGCGTTCTCGGTGATGCGTGCCCCGGCAATTAGCAGGATCTCCGGCCAATACTGGCGAATCGTTTCGGTGATCGGCGCTTCGGCGATTTCTTTTTTCTCTTGAAGGGCGGCGAACAACGGCGTCTCCATGATGCGCATGCGAATCAGCAGACCAACGACAATCAAGGCGCCGCTCAGATAGAACGGGATGCGCCAGCCCCACGTTTCGTAGTCCTGGGTATCCATCGATCCTTCGCAAAGTGCGACGGCGCCGGCAGCGCTCAATAGTCCGAGCGGCACACCGGCTTGCGGCCAACTCGCGAAAAAGCCACGCCGCCCGCCCGGCGTGTTCTCCAACGCCAGCAGGACCGCTCCACCCCACTCGCCGCCCACGCCGAGACCCTGCACGAAGCGCAGCACCGTCAGCAGAATCGGCGCCGCCACGCCGATCTCCGCATACGTCGGCAGAAAGCCGATGATCAACGTGCTCACTCCCATCATTAGCAGGGTAGTCACCAGCATCGACTTCCGCCCGACGCGGTCGCCCATGTACCCGAAGATAACTCCGCCGAGCGGCCGGGCAAGAAATCCAATGCTGTAGGTGGCAAAGGCGAGAATCGTGCCGGTGAATGGATCGGCATCCGGAAAGTAGAGTTTGTTGAGTACCGTGCCGGTGACGAGCCCGTACAAGAAAAAGTCGTACCACTCGATGGTCGTGCCGACGGTGCTGGCGACGACGGCTTCGATCAGGGTTTGACGGTCCACCGGCTCTTGGGTCGACATCGACAATTTGCTCCAAGTGCTTCAAGACTGCCTATTCAATCGCGCTGGTCCCCGAAAAGCAACGGAAAACCGCTCAGAGCCTGAAGCGTTAGCGAAGTGTTGAGTGTCCTTCGCTTACGCTTCAGGCTCCGAGCGGCGCTCTTTCGATTTACCGCGTTCGTCATCCTGACAGCAGAGGCTGCGCGGCCGCCGGGCATAGGGGCCTGGATGCAAGCAGTTCGCCGCGCGCCGCCTGGCGCACTGGACAACGAACCTGGAACGACGTATGCCGCGCGTTCGACGACGGCGTGCGCCTTTGGATTGGGCGGAACTCCTGAGGCGCTACCAGCAAGGCAACGCGACCGAAGCCGACCTGCGAAACGCATTGCGCATTACCGAACTTGAGCCGCATGCACGATCGAAAATCGAATCAGTGCTGGCTCTCGGTGCTGCCATGATGCGATTGCACGAACGTGTATCGAGTCACGAGCCCGGCCCGTAGCGAAGTTTGTGAAAAAGTTTCGTCAAGGGTCTGCGACACCAAGCCATGTGGCTGATCGTCAAATTCGCAGCTCCTTGCGAAGCATATCGTGACGGCTGAATGCCCCGTTTTCTTTGCGTCAAATCGGGCATTTTGCACCACGCAATAGAGGCCGCATCGTCCGTCAGTGCCTCCAGTCTGGCCGCTTGATTAACCCCGACGCGTCAGAGTGTTGGAAGCGTTTGGGCCCTTGCCGAACGTGATACGACCCCTCGGCACAAAGGAGACGACACATGTCCGCGACAATGACGAACGGTCGATTTGAGCACAAAGCGTCGCCGGCCCAGCCCGGGGCATTCGCGCTGGGGCGCGTTCTCTTGGACGAAGCTCGCAATGTGGGCGCACCGAGCGAAACCCTCGTCACCGCATTGGAGAAGTTGCCCGACGGACTGCCGATGCCGCTTCGCGACGCCATGGTCCTGGTGATCGATCAGCTGCGTCGTAATCCGCAAATCGACGGAGCGTTCGCCGATCGGCTCCGCCAAGTTCTGACCAGCTTCGGCAGTGATCGGCTCGATCCGGAAGAGACGCTCAAGCAAATGGATGCGTTCGTCGCTGAGGTCGAGAATCCGGAGCGCGACGACCCATTGCGTCTGGCGATCGCCATTCATCGGATTCTGCGAACGCCGTTAGCGATAGACGATTCGCTTCGCCTGGTCATCCTTGCGGCGGAACAGCAGGACCCGCGAGCGCTGGCGGCGATCGACCTCATCGCCGACGGTCAGCCGGAGGATGCCGAGCGGGCCGAGGCGTTGCTACGGGACGGCGACCTAATTCGGCCTCAGTGGATCGCCGGCGCCGAAGCGAGTGAGGTCGTGCGCGAGATCTTCAAGCGGCTGCAAGAAGCGGTCAAGACGCCGGCACGGGCCTGGTGGCAGAAGACGTGGGCCATTGTCTCGCTGGCGTCCGTGTGTTTGTACTTGTACCTGGCGGTCATCGTCGCGTGCGGTTACGCTCTGGGCCGTTCGACCGCCCCGACGCCCCCAACGCCGGAACCGGTGATCATTCGCGAATCGCCGCCTGCCAAGACTGCATTAGCGTTCAACGATGACCTGGGCAATCCCGCATACATCGTGCCGATCGTGACGGTTTCACTGCCGGACCATGCCACGGTGGAGCTTGAGGCCAAGTTAACCGCGCTGCTGACAAAGCGAAGGACGGACGCCAAACTGGGCGAACCGGCGACGCGCATTCTGCACTATCGCGACCTGCCGATCGCGCGTTCGATTCCAGCCGAGACGTTCGCCGCCGCCCGATCGCGCCCGCTCTTGACGATGGTAGTGGCGTCAGCGCCGCCCAAGGATTCCTGGCCGTTGACGGATACCACCAGGGCGCAGGTTTGCATCATCATCGTGCGCCTAGCAACGGCCGCCGACAACAGCAGCACGCTTCAATTGCATGCGGAGGCGATGCGTTTCGCGTTCCCGGAGGACTCCGTGCTGCGTCTCGGCAAGCCCATCGCCATCGGAACGTCGGCAACAAGCGGCGTCATCGAACTAAGCAACCCGGTGACAACTCGCCCCGGCGTCGGATCGGCGTACGATCGCCTGGCGCGCGTCAGCTTGTTTAGCGACGACGTAAACGGCGTCATCGCGGCTGAGGCGGCTCATGCGCTCAATCCCGATGACGTCAACGCGATGCAACTCGCCGCGGCCACGCACCTGCTTTCGACCCTCGACAAGGCGCCGCATTTTTCGTTGAGCGGCGTCGAGGTGACACCGCGCGAACGGGCCCGGCATCTGTTGCGCATGGCCTATGTCACGGGACATGCCCGTTACGACGCGATCCGTCTTCTGGCAGCCCTCGAAGGCGAATCAGCACGCCAGCAGTATCTGGTGCGCGAGACATGGCTCTCGTTCGATGCAGAGTACGTCGCCTACTTGAAAATGACCGACGACAAGCAGAAGGCCGAGGTCCGCGCTTGGGCGGCTCGGTTGCGAAAGGCGGTGGCGCCATGAACTCGAAGCATGGCGAACAAGAACGCAAAAAGAGCTTGATCGAGCAAGTTGCGGCGCGAGGTGAAGGGGTGATGGCCTACGTCAAGAGCAAGGCCGACATCCTTAGCGGCGCCGAGTTCGCGACCAAGATGTTCGACGCCAAACGCGCCTTCGTCGGCGGCATGGCGATGGTCACGGTCAACGCTGCCACACTGCTCGGCGTCCTGGGCAATGCGGGCGACAACGCCGATCGCCACGAAGGCTGTACGATTCTCGCGGAACCGGTGCGTCCCGTGGCGCTGCGATTGGCGATTCTGGGTGGCCGGGTGCTGCTGTATCAGGCGTCGGGCGGCGCCGTCTATGCCGATCCGAGCATGGCGGAAAAAGCTCTGGTCATTCCGCCGACTCAAGTGGGACAGTTCGTTGATCGCGAACTCTGGCAAGCGCCGAAGCTCGTGCTGATCGCTCCGCCGCCCGAAGCCGGCCAGGATCCGCTCGTCCATCGCGCCGGCGACGGGGCAGTCGATCACGTTTTTTGGCTGAACGAAGCCGCCACCATGGGCGAACTGCGCGCCGCCGGTGACGCGATTATGGCCCTGGCCAAGGCAGGCGAACAGCGGCTGCAAGGCACGCATATCTTGCTGAAGGCGCAGCCGGGAACCTGGGTGAGCGTCGCGGGCCAGAACGCTTTTCTCGCCACCGCACGGTACAGCCGATGGGCGCCGGCGCACGGTTGGGTTATTCAGGTTCAGGGCGGGCTGCCTGGCTGGGAATCGCTCGCCGTCCGCCAGGTGCTCCCCGACGAATTCGGAACGATCGCTGACTACGACGGCAAACAGCTGAAGGTGACGCTGCCAGCCCACGGCATCACGATTCCAGCCGATTTACTAGCGCCGGCCGTATCGTCGGGAAGCGTCGCCCTGGCGGTGCCCCACGTCGGCGACCACGGCATCGTTCGGTTTCCCGGCGGCGCCAACCATGCCGTCTACGACGCTGCCCCGCTGCCCGAGGGCATGCTCTCGGTGGAAGACTTCAAGAAACTGCATTTGCTATTAAGCGCCGCCAATGTGCAGATCGCCGTCGGCATCGATGGAAATCTCAGCCTCATCGCGGAGGACACCTACCATGCAGAAGCAAAAGCGTTCGACTTTCGCCAGAAAAAGTAACACGCGTGCGCGCTTGGCCTATCCCCTCGTCACCGGCGGCAAGGGACGGTTAGCCGTTGTGACGAACGAACCCGATGCCGTGCGCCAGCTCTTCGCCTTCGTTCGCGACATCGAGATTGGCGATCTGCACGGCGATACGGAGCTAGGCAATCCGTGCTTGCGCGTCGGCCGTGGGTCTCTGAAGGCAATGCTCGATGACGTCGCTGTCGCGGTGCGGCGGTTGTTGAAACACGCTCGTCTTGCTGATGTCATCGTCAAGGCAACGCCGGCCAAGACGAATGCCAACTGTCTCGGCTGGCTCACGGTGCGCGGCGACGGCTGGCAACTTCGCCTGCACGTGCTCCGCCGCGAATCCGGCCTGGCACTTCGAACATGAGCGCTTCGTGGGGCACGTTTTCAACGTGCCACGCTTTGGTTATTCGGGCATGTTGAAAACGCGCCCCACAGACGCGGAGATTCACATGAAACGCAAGACTGAAATCGATTCGCTGTTCCAGATCGCCGTGAAGCGCGCAATGACCATGGGCGGCATGAACGACTATCGCCCGGGTGATCCGCTCGATCCAGGGACGATCATTATCCGTACGCTGCTGGCCGGCATGCTGCAGTTGCGCGACAAAGCGGCGGCGAGTGCGGCCCAGCGTGCCCTCGATATGCTGCGCTGGCATCTTGCCGGCCCGCCGCGCGGCGCTCGGCCGGAGCGTGCCCTCGTCGAAATCATGGGACCGACGGGAACGCACGTGCCACGCGACAGCCGCATCAAGTGGCGTGGCGAAAACGGCTACGCCGAAACAACGCGTTCTCTGCATCTTGCCGAGCCTGCCGGCGCTGTCAGCGTCTTGGCGGACGGCAGCACGGTCGACCTGGCGGCGCAGATCTGGGAAGGACGCGTCATCGACAAGACCCCCTCGCCCTATCAGCCGCTGCGAGCGATCCAATTTGGCGTGCAACAGCCGATGATCTGCCGACGTTTTCCGGGCCTGTATTTTGAAGGGCTACCGACCGCATTGGCGCTGCGTGTTCAGGAGATCGTCGCTTTGACGCCGCAGGGAAGACAACCGCTGCACTGGTTTTTCCATCCCGCTGCCGGCGTCCGCATTCATGTGCCGCCGCAAGACGTGCCCGGCTGGCGCGACGGCATCGGCTGGATCGAGATTGCGCTCCATGTCGAGCCAGGCGAATCGCGGCACATTGGACGCGCTCGGCTCAACGTCGTCGTCGCTCGATCCCCGATTAACGCCCGACGTCATCCCCTCATGAGCGACGGTCTCATCGGCTTTACCGGTATCGCCACCGGCAAGCTGGGCTGCGAGCAAGTGGGCCCGAGTTGGGGCGCCGGAGCCATCGGCCGAACGACTATCTCGGCCTGGTTGCGCGGACTGAACGAAATCCACTCGGCGCGGAACATGAATGGCTTCGCTGAAACGTGCGAGGACGTGCTTCGCCGAGGCGAACGCGCGTTGGCGGCGCTCGATACGCTCGCCCGCAGCGCCGGTTTCGGTCTCACGAACGCGCGACGGCTCCCCGATTTGCTCTTCCGGGACGAACGGCTGTACCATCGCAAGTCGAGTTCAATCGCAGGTCAGCCCATCGAGACATTGCCGGGCAGGTACGGCATCGAGCTGGGCGATATTGTCGGCCCCGTCGCCTTGGCGTTTCTCTGGGACAACGCCGACCATGCTCCGCTCGTCCTGGGCGATGTGCGCGTTGTGGATGTGGACGGCGAACCGCTGTCGCTGCTCGGCCCGCTCGACGGCGTCGAGTATCACTTCGTCCCGGAGCGCCCTCTGCCCGCACGACTCCGTCTCGAAGCCCCCGCCCACCTGACGCTGCTCGACCTCGCGGCGTATAGCGATCGGCGCTGACAGCAGAGCCTGAAGCGTCAGCGAAGGATTGCGGCGTCCTTCGCTGACGCTTCAGGCTCTGAAATTCACCGCGGCGTCCCCGGAATTCGCTTCGCCTTCGGGTCGTCCGGCGGACGGTCCAGGCTCAGGTACGACAACAAATCGACGATCTCCTGAGGCCGCAGTTGCTTCTCCAAATCCTCCGGCATCATCGACAGCTTGCTGGTGAACTGTTCGTCGACGTCGGCTCGGGCGATGGTCTTGAGTTCACCGCCTTGAACCTTCAAGACGATGCGCTGGGCGTTGTCCTCAACCAAGAGGCCCGTGACGACCTGGCCTTTCTTTGTGTTGACGGTGACGGCGTTGTACCCGGCGCCGATCACGAGCGATGGGTCGAAGACGTTCGACAGGAGTTGATCAAAGTCGGCCCGGCCGTTTGACGTGATATCCGGGCCGACATCGACGCCTTCGCCGTACATCTTGTGGCACTGGGCGCAGATTTTCTTGAAGTGTTTGGCCCCTTCCTTCGGATCGCCCGGCGTCTTCGCATGAAGGGCGCGATACTCCGCGACCAGCTTTTCGCGCTCCGGGTTACGGCCATCGCGCGGGATGCCCCAGTGTTTCTCGACCAGCTTGATCAACTCCGCATCTTTTGTCGCCAATAGCCGGCGCGCCTGGTTGACGTTGACGATGTCCTTGCTCATCTTCTTGTCGGCGATTTCTTTGAAGAGTGCTTTTCCCCACGATGCACGCTGCGTGACCAGTTCGATCGCTTTGGCCTGTTCGTCAGGGTTCAAGGTCGGATACGCCGCGAGCACGATCTGGCTGACCCATGGGTCATTCAGTTTACCGAGCCTGACCAGGACCAACCCTCGGTAGCCGGGAACACCTGGGGCCGGGTTGCGCAAGATGCCCGGAACGCTCTCCTTGAGCACCTCCGGGCGGCCTGTCATCAGGGCGTTCATGGCCAGAAGCCGCATGTTCTCCGACGGATGAGCCTCGAACATCCGAGTGCACATGTCAAGCTCGCGGTCTCCTCCGAGTGTAACGGAAAGGAAGCGAGCCTCGTTGCGCGTCTCACGGACCTTGAAAAACTTGTCGAGCACCGGAACAACAGACTTCTTCAGTTTCTCAAGTGCCGGCCCGGCAATCTCCCCGTTCTGAACCTTCGCCGACAAAGCGTTGAGGCACAGACCGGCCATTGGCGTTGGCTCATCGGCCAACTTCGCCAGAAACGCGACTACAGCCGAAGGATCGCCGCTCGGATTGCCGAGCATGCGATCAATGGCCCGCGGCAACACCTTCGCTAAGCCGGGCGACTTGGCGAGATCGGCCTTGGCGGCAAGCGTCAGGAAGCGATCGCCGTCCTTTTCGAGCAGCGGATGCAGGTTCTGCCAGACGATGTGCGGGATGAGCTTGTCGTCGCCGCTGTGGGCGAGGACGTCAAGCAGTAACGGCAACGGATCGACATCCTTGAGTTTGCGTGCGGCGATGGCGACTTGCAGTTGCACGTCGGGAGACGGATCGCGCGCAAGCTTCGGGATGTGCGTGAGGTCGTTCGCAGGATGAGGCTTTGCAATATTCGCCGATGCCCGGACTTCCCACGCTCGAAAAGTGGAATCCTTATCGCGGGAGAGGTCGAAATTAAGGGGGTACAAATCGCTGCTGCTAAGGGCCCAAAACGCATGCAGGCGAGCATTTCGCAGAGCTTTCTCGTTTCTGGCTAAATTTTTGGGCACGTTTTTCAAGTCGTCAAAGACCCCGCGCTGCTGTCCGGCCAAATCGTTGGCGACATCTCTCAGCTCTTGATAGACCTTGACCTTGTCGTGGAATGCGGGGCCCTCTTTCGGATCGCATTTCATTATGTATTCCGAGAGCAGCCGTTGTGCGGTCTCGCGAAAGTAGATATTCGGGCTGCTAAGACGCTCGATCAATTTGGGGCTTCCTATGCCTCTCAAATTAATTAACCCCGGCGCCTTGTAATCCTTGTACACGACGCGATACAGCCGCCCGTTCAGTCGATCGATGCCGGCGGGGTCGCGGTTGGCGTCCTGATAGCAGTGGTAGCGGTCGTACCAGTCGAGGATGTACATGCAGCCGTCGGGGCCGACCTTTTGCGCCACCGGCATGAACCAGGCGTCGTTGGCCACGAGAAAGTTACTCCCTTCCCCGACCCCTTTCGCGCTCGCTTGCGGTTTCGCGCTCAGGGCCGGTCTTGCTGAGTACGTGGACCCATCACGGGACAATTCATCAACGTTGATCGCCCCGCCATGAATATTCCCCATGTACAGCTTCTCGCGATACTCCGGCGGATAGGCGTCGCTGTCGAACCAGACGAGGCCGCAGTAGGCCGCCTTCTGGTGCTTGTGCTTGACGATGGAGCCGAGCTTCCAGGTGTAAGGCGGATACGGGCCGCCTTGCCGGTGGTAATAGCCGGTCTCGGTGAGATGCCAAAGGTGATCGATGACGCAGGCGCTCACGAAGGCGTCGCCATTGTCGTTGAACGCCAGGCCCCAGGGGTTCGATGTCCCTTCACAGAAGATCTCGAACTTCTTCGTCTTTGGATGGATGCGGAAAAGAGCGCATGTGAAGTCGAACGTCTTACCATCCTGCTTGACGACGCTGCGATTGAAGACGCCGTTGAGGCCATAGAGATATCCGTCCGGTCCCCACGTGAAGGAGTTGGGCAGCTCGTGTGTGTCGAATCGGCCGAATCCGGTGACGACGACCTGTGGCTTCCCCAGCTTGGCGTTCGCAAAATCCTCGAAGGGATAGAAGAGAATATCCGGTGCATTGGCCAGCCACACGCCGTCATGTCCGATCGCGATGCCCGACGGGATGTTCAACCCCTCGATGACGGTGGTGATCTTGTCGAATTTGCCGTCACCCTTGGTCGATTCGAGCAGCTTGACGCGGTCCTTGCCTGGCCCAGCCGCGCGCTTCGGATACTCGATCGATTCGGTGATCCAGATACGACCACGCTCGTCGAAGGTCATCGCCACCGGATTGACGATGTCCGGCTCCGCTGCGACCAGTTCGACGCGAAAGCCGGGCGGGACCTGCATCTTCTTGAGCGCCTCTTGCGGCGTCAACGCCGGGCCGGGCGGTTTGTCCTGGGCGTGCGGGATGACTTCCTTTTTCTTCGGAGGCGGGCTGTTTGGTGCCGACGTTTCGACCAAAGCGAATCCAGAGGCGATGACGATCAGGAGAACGGTGAGCCCAGGTTTCATGAAGATAGTCCTTTTGGTGAGTTATTCCAAAGTCGGCTTTACGTCTTATCGTCTTTTCGGGCTATGTTCAGTCCGACGATATTGGCTATCACGCCGGCGACGGCAACAATTGGGGCCGTGCAGAGCAGGACGGTATCCGAGACCACCAGACCTGCACACAACAGCATAACGCTGATAGGCAAAAAGCACGCGCCGACGAGAATCCAGGGTTTGACGGCATTTGGAAGGTGACCATAGGCATCCTGCGCTTTGCGGTTCGCAAACAGCCCAATGCGGTTCGCAAACAGCCCAATGCGGTTCGCAAACAGCCCAATCAAGAGGGCAAGTGGCACCCAGATGATGACATCCCAAGCCGCAACCTCTTTGGTCGGCAGCTGATCGTCTGTGTTTTGAACGCCCTTGCCTGGCTCACGTGCCTGGAGCACTTCCTTGGCGATGACGCTTTGCGGATCGCCGCCACACAGCGGACAGCGGTCGGCCAATGCCGATCCATCCGTAATGCCACATTTTCGGTGCACGGGGTTGCCGCAGCCGTCGCAGAAAAAGCCTTCCAATACAGATGCAATGCCTTTTTGGCACTTCACGCATTGCAGACCGATCAATTGCGGCAATGACATTCGTCACCGGAAAGGAGGGTTGTTTGCTCTTGATTGCGGATGATTGTATCATCACCTGGGAATGAAATCGAATCGTTTTTGTTTCCCACAAGCCCAGGGGGTGAGGTACTCCGAACCCCTGGGATACTTGACGCCCGATCCCAGGGGTTCGGAGTACCTCACCCCTGGGCTTCCACAAGGAAATCCATGAAAACAATCATCATACCCGCGTTCGGCATCGACAACCTGCAGATCATCGACCGCCCCGAGCCGAAGCCTGGGTTTGGCCAGGTGCTGCTCAAGATGAAAGCCTGGTCGCTTAACTATCGCGATCTCCTGGTCACGAAAGGGCTGTACAATCCAAAGCTGAAGTTGCCGTTCGTACCGCTCTCCGATGGCGTCGGCGAAGTGATCGGCGTCGGCGAGGGCGTGACGCGCGTCAAGGTCGGCGAGCGCGTCGCGGGCTGCTTCATGTCGCGCTGGCTCGCCGGCGATCTGACCGACATCGGCGCCAGCTCGGGGCTCGGCGGGGCGATCGAAGGCGTGGCGGCCGAGCAGGTGGTCCTGCACGAAGACGCCGTCGTCAAGTTCCCGGCCCATCTGTCCGACGAGGAAGCGGCGACATTGCCCTGCGCCGCGGTGACGGCATGGAGTGCGCTCGTGACCCAGGGCAAGCTCAAGGCCGGCGATACGGTCCTGGTGCAAGGTACGGGAGGCGTGTCGATCTTTGCCCTGCAATTTGCCAAGATGCTTGGCGCCCGCGTCATTGCCACGTCGAGCAGCAACGCCAAGCTCGACCGCGTGAAGAAAATGGGCGCGTCGGATGGCGTCAACTACAAGGAGACCCCCGCCTGGGAGACCAAGGTTCGCGAACTGACGGGCGGGCAGGGCGTCGATCATATCGTCGAGGTCGGCGGCGCCGGCACGTTCAATCAGTCGATGAAGGCCGTCCGGCTCGGCGGGACCGTCAGCCTCATCGGCGTGCTCGCGGGCAAAGGCGACGTGAACCTCATGCCCGTGCTGATGAAGAGCGTTCGCGTGCAAGGCATCTTCGTCGGCAGTCGCGAGATGTTCGAGGCGATGAACAGGGCGCTTGCCCTGCATCAGATGAAGCCGATCATCGATCGCGTGTTCGAGTTCAAGGACATTAAGACGGCGCTAGGGCACATGGAGAGCGGCGCCCACTTCGGAAAGATCTGCGTTCAGTTGTAACCGTTTATCGTTTAGCGCTCGCGTGGCGCCATGCGAGCGCTAAACCTGAACCGCGAGACACCCACTATGTCCCGACCCCAAGCGAAATGCATCGGCATTCTCACCTCCGGCGGCGACTGTCCTGGACTCAACGCCGCCATCCGCGGTGTCGCCAAGCCTGCCATCAGCGACTTTCACATGGACGTCGTCGGCATCGAAAAGGGCTTTCGCGGGCTCGTCGAGAACCATGCTCGCGTTCTTCACCTCGAAGACATCTCGGGCATCTTGTCGCTGGGCGGAACCATCCTCGGCACGAGCCGTGAGAAGTTCCACAAGATGCCCTTGCCCAACGGCGAAGTGATCGACATGACGCCCCGCGCCGTCGAGACCTACAATCGCCTCGGTCTGGACTGTCTGGTCGTCCTTGGCGGCAACGGCACGCACAAGGCGGCGCATCAGCTCACCAAACACGGCCTCAACGTCATCGGCCTTCCCAAAACCATCGACAACGACCTGGCAGAGACCGACTTCACCTTCGGCTTCAACTCCGCGGTGACGACGGCGGCGGAGGCGATCGAGAAACTCTACTCGACGGCCGAAGCGCACCTGCGCGTCATGGTGATCGAGCTGATGGGGCATAACGCCGGTTGGCTGGCGCTGCACGCCGGGATCGCGGGCGGAGCCGACGTCATCCTCATTCCGGAGATTCCCTACGATCTTGACAGTGTCTGCCAACATCTGACGGCACGCCGACGGCGAGGGAAATGGTTCAGCATTATCGCCGTCGCCGAGGGAGCGCGGCCCAAGACGGCCAACAGTTCCGAGGAAAAAAAGGACAAGAAGCCGAAAAAGAAGGCCGAGAATGGCGACTCGCTCACCGACGCAGACAAAGGAGTCAGCACCGCCGTCGCCCATGCCATCAGCCAACGGCTCGACATGGACACGCGCGTCACCGTGCTCGGCCATCTGCAACGAGGCGGCATCCCAACGCCGTTCGATCGCGTCCTCGCCACGCACTTCGGCACCTATGCCACCGAGATGCTCGCTGCCGGCAAGTACAACCACATGGTTTGTTTGAGGGGCTCGGAGGTGACGTCGGTGCCGCTCGAAAAAGTCGCGGGCCGCACGAAGCTCGTGCCGCTCGACCATCCGTTGATCAAGTCCGCGCGCTTGGTGGGCACGAACTTCGGCGATTGACAGCCATTAGTGTTTGCCCCTCGAAACGTAATCGCGCAAGAACGCGAATGCTTCTTTCTCTTGATCGCCACCGGTCTTCTCGACGATGGTCCCGAGCTTGCGAAACTCGGCTTGGACCTCGGCGATTGGGAGGAGATGCGTACGCGTTGCCAGAATCGCCGCTTCGATGACGGCGTGCTTGGCGCGGTTGAATCCAAAGAAGTCACGCAAGACGCCGTAATAGACGACTTCGACGTCGATGTTGGCGCGCTCGGCGCGATCGTCGATGCCCACAACGCGAAACTCATATGCACGGCAAGCATCCTGCAAAACCCAGCCGTGGATCGTCTGGGCCGGGAACATCGGCGGCATCTCGACCAACCGTTCCAGCGCGGCACGAGCCATGAGCAGTACGTCGTCGGTCACATGAAAAACGCCTTCGCCGTGATGGCATAAGTTGCGGTACGTGTGCGACGTCTGGAACGGCCGAAGCACCAAGCGTTGCATTTCGGCATCGACGAGCGGGCCCATCGGCGCGACATTGACCTCACCCATCGGCGTCAGCGTGGTGACGATGCCTTCGAGGATCATGGTTTCATTCCGTCGTTTGGCCGCTCGCCTTGGGCGAGCGTGTCCCCGCTCGCCCA
>VGZI01000064.1 GCA_016872605.1 Planctomycetota bacterium | reverse complement strand
AGGCGTTTCGCGAGCCGGCCTTGCCTACATCGAGCTTCCACGTCGCAAGATCGATGCGGACGCGGTCCTCCGGCGTCGTGCTGAACTTCTTGACGATGTCCTTTCCGATCTTGTTGCCGTCGAGATCGCACACCTCGCCGCGGATGACGAGCGAATATTGGCGCTTCTCGTACAGGACGGGGCCGAGGATTTCGCGCAGTTCGACGCCCCACTTGATGCGGCCCGGATGGATGTAGATGATAAGGCAATTGTTCTCCTCGTCCCAGATTTCATCCAGCAGCCAGGCTTCGTCAATTTCCTTGCCCTTGTCGTCGATGAGGACAATCTGCTTGAAGATTTCCTTGCCGCCGCGCATCGGGCGATCGAAGTAGATGTAGAACTTGAGATGATTGGCCGGCAGGACGTTGGTCGTCGGATAGATTTTCACGACCTGCGGCGGCGACTTGGGCGGAGCGGGGGGCATGCGATAATCGGCTACGCCCGTTTTGTCCGGGTGGTAATAGTAGGCGCGATACAACTGTTCGGCGACGAGCGGAAAGCGCGGCGTGAACACCAACTCATCCTTGGTGCGCTCGTACTTGCCCAGCATCGGCGGGCCTTCTTTTCTTGTCCCATCCTCAACGAGCGCCAACGTAAGGATGCGCTGTCCTTGCTCCTGCGTGAGACGCCCGGTCGGCAGCGTTTTCGCAAGGGTTGCCGGCAGTCGCGCCACCACCTCGCGCCCCGCCGTCTCCGACCCGCGAAACCGCAGCGCCGGCACATCTGGCTGGAGGAATGCCGACAACGTGAGAAGGAAGAGTGCGCCCATGGTGTCAATCTCTTGAGTCTCTTGGCTGAGAAGCGACCTCGGTGCAGGCAAACACCATTATACTTGCAAATCCTCCTTCATAATGCACAGGAGCGATTCAGACTTGGTTGCCGACCCGCCGAACTGAGTGCATGCAATGAATCCGCGCATGCCATTGGTGGCCAAGGCCTTGGGCGCGGAATTTTCGTTGCACGCATTCCCAAACGATGCCTTGCGAGCTAATCAGTCGATTAGTTGACGCGTGTATTGGCTCTGGTAGCGGTAGCTCGAGCCTTTGCCCTGGTGGTTTTCGACCATCTTGTCGATATTGAGCGCCACTGACAGCAATCGCCCGGCTTTCAAATCGACGACCAACTCGCCTTGCACGTCTTTTTGCATCAGCGGAATCTTGTCGCGGGCGTTGTCGGGCATCGTCTTGAACGACGTGGCGACGCCGATCGTGGCTCGGCCCGCTTCGATCTTCTTGCAGTCGTAGCGCTGCTCCGCTTCGAACTTCTCGCCGGCGCCGAACGGTGGCTCGAGCACGAGCGTGAAAGGACGGCGCCAGGCCTGGCCGACGGCGGCGTTGGCGGCGGGAAAGACCACCACGAACGGCGGCTCGACCTCGAACGTCGCCGCCGACCCCTGCTTCACTTCGATGACCCGCCCGTACCCGTCGAGGCGAACCACCGCGTGCGTCGCCCCGACGTACTTCTTCATCTGCTCGCGCAACTGCGGCGTGCTCTTGTCGAGGTCCTCGGAGTCGAAAAACAGTTTCGTGCCGTCGGTCAGAGTCTGCTCTTGCCTCATCGACACGATCGACATGGCCAGGGTGGCGATGCCCTTGTCGTCCATGTCGGTGATTTGCCAGCGGTTGACGAGATCGAGTTTGGAACTCGACATGAAGGTGGAGTTCTCGGCCATTTCGACCACCGATGTAGTCAGCTTGATGCGGTAGTTGAGCACCTGGCCCTTCTGCCAGCGGAATTGCCAGGGCGTCTGCGCCAGCCCCGAACCAGTGATGCCAAGAACGACGACAAGCGACAGGATGGTGCGTGTGAACATAAACCCCTCCGTGGGTGCGATGGTGGAGGGGCAATGTAGCAAACTTGGGCGAAACGAGACAAGCCCGGTTTGGCGCGGGTAGGGTGCGCGAAACGCACTATTCCGTGAACGGTGCGTTTCACGCACCCTACTTCCCCGGCCAGGTGACGCTGCCGCCGAAGACGCTGGCTTTTTCGAGCTTCTTGAACTGAATCGCCTTGTCGGCGTCGTGGCCGCGAAAGTCGGCGTTTTCGATGACGATGTGATCATTGACCGGCATGGGGAGAAAATTCGGATTGGCGTCGAAGAAGATCGCCGGCCTGGATTTGTCGGTGGTCTCCGTCGAGAATCGCTGAATCTTGATCGGCGCCTTCGATGAACCGGCGGCGTTGACGATGAAGAGAGCCGTGCGCGCGAAGTTCTTGCAGTGCACATCCTCGACGATGACGCCGGGGCACTCTTCGGTGATGCGGATTAGGTCGTTTGCATGCCCTTTCTTGCCTTCGAGCGTTCCATCGAACGTGATGCCCACGCCTTTGAGGTGAAAGTCGGCGGCATTACGGATGATCAGGATCGTCGCGGTCGGATCATGGCGAGCGGAGCGCCAGACAATCTTCTTGTCGGGCGCCGCCTGGATCGTAATACCCTTGCGTTCGAGAGTGACGTTTTCTTCGATGATTTCATCGGCCAACTCGATAATGCTCCCGGGCTCGGCACGAGCCAGTGCCGCCTTGATGGTCGAATAGGTGTTTTTTCCATCGCCGTCTTTTCGGACCGTCAACTTGGGCGGACCGCTCTTGGTCTCACTCGGTGAGCGCGACAGGAAGTAGATCAGCCCGCCAATGACAATGACGAGCAAAATCGGGATGATCACGAACGCGGCGATCAGCGTGGCCAGGATGATCGGGTTGCTGGTCGACGCGATCGGTTCTCGCTTGGTCTTGCTCGCGCTGCGGCCTGACTTGGGGCCAGCGTCGTCCACTTCGAAATTGAGGTCGGGTTCAACGTCGGGAGACTCGGTCACGGTCGGCGAGTCCAGTTCCATCGCGGGCACCGAGGCCTTGGATGGCGCGGGAGTGACCTGGGGAGACGTCGGCGCGGGCCTGGGCTTGCTGCTGGGTGTCGGCGTGGTCGGTCCCTTCGCTTTGGGTCCGGACGACGGAGGCGTCCGGGTTGCCACCGGCGTGTCGTTTCGGCCCATCGTCGTCTCGGTGTCGGGCGCATGGCCGGTCGCCGCCGGGCTTAGCTTCGGCATCTCCGACTCGGCCGGCGGCGCGATCGGTGTCTGCGTGAAAGGCTCCAAGGCGTCGGCGACATCGCCCGGCGTCGCTAATCGCGCGTCGGCGCTTTTGGCCATCATCTTTTCCAAGATCGCCAACAGGGCCTTCGGCACGTCCTTGCGATAGTCCGTCACCGGCGCCGGCTTTTTCATCTGATGCGCCAGCAGTTTCTGTGTGACGGCCAATCCCTCAAACGGCGGTTGGCCCACGAGCAAGAAGTAGAACGTCATTCCCAAGCTGTAAATGTCGGTTCGAATATCGACGTCGTGGCTGTCGATCGCTTGCTCGGGCGAGATGTAATCCGCCGTGCCGAGCGTGCCGTCGTCGTGCTTTTTGGTAAGCTGATCGTCCTCGCGGTCGAGGATGAGCGCCAGGCCCATATCGAGGACCTTGACGACGCCGTTGCGATCGACGAGGATGTTGCCCGGCTTGATGTCGCGATGCACCATGCCATGCTCATGGGCATGTTGCAGCGCGAGGGCCGCCTGGCGAATGTAATGGCAAGATCGCGGCACGCTGAGCGGTCCGGACCGTTTGACGATCTCTTGCAGGTTAGCGCCGTCGATGTACTCCATCACCAAAAAGTGCAAGTCCTCGTCCTGGTCGATGTCGAAAGCCTGAACAATGTTCGGATGATCGAGTTTGCCGACCGCCTCGGCTTCCCGGCGAAAGCGGGCCAGCGCGGACGAATCCTTGGTCTTGGCGACGGGGAGGACCTTGACGGCGACGCGGCGGCGCATGAGCTTGTGCTCGCACAAGTAAACTTGGGCGAACCCGCCGGAGCCGAGCCGTTCGAGGACTTTGTACTTGCCGATGGAAAAGCGCCGCCATTTGCCGGCGAGTATGTTCTCGGCTTGAAAGTTCGTGAGGACGCCGTGATGCACCAACAGGCCGGCGACTTTGGCGGGCTCGGCGGGGAGCTCGGGGCGCATTTTGGCAAGGAAAGCGTCGAGGCGTTTTTCATCCGCCACGCCGCTTTTGCGCACGAGGTCCAAGAAATCATCGGTGGTTGCGGGGGCCGCCATTCCTGCTCCTTGCCGAGGGATGCCCGCCCAAGGCGCACGGGGGACGGGGGCATTCTCCGCAATCAAGTATATGTCAAGTTCGCGGCCGCGGGGGGTAATTTTTGAGAGGGGATTGCGGCGAGCCGAGCCCCGTCAGCGGCCAGGTATTGATGAGTATAACCCGGCCGCTCACGCGGCTCGGCTCGCCAAGGATTCCACACGCCTGCTAGAATAACCGCGGAGGAAAGCGCGATGACCGAACTCAAGATCGTCAAGGCTGTCTGCCCGCATGATTGTCCCGATACGTGCAGCATGGTGGTCACGGTGAAGGATGGCAAGGCCGTGCAGCTCAAGGGCGATGCCGAGCATCCGTTCACCGACGGCTTCCTGTGCCAAAAAGTCAACCATTATCTCGACCGCGTCTACCATTCTGATCGCCTCAAGTATCCGATGATGCGTGTCGGCCCAAAAGGCAGCGGCGAGTTTCGCCGCATTAGCTGGGACGAAGCGATCGCGACCATCGCCGGTAAGTTTCGCGAAATCGCGGCATCGTCCGACGGGCCACAATCGATCTTGCCCTACAGCTATGCCGGCACGATGGGCAAACTGCAAGGCTCAAGCCTCGATCGGCGTTTCTTCCATCGCCTCGGCGCCGCGCTTCTGGACCGCACGATATGCGCGACGGCGGGGGCGGCAGCGTGCGACATCACGCTCGGCACCCGTGCCGTCATCGATCCCGAGATGACCATCCATTCACGCTACATCATCAACTGGGGCTCGAATACTTCCGTCACCAACATGCACCTCTGGACGATCATGCACCGGGCGCGCAAGGCCGGCGCAAAGATCGTCACCATCGATCCGTATCAAAGCCCGACGGCCAAGAAAAGCGATTGGTGGATTCCGATCCGCCCAGGCACCGACGCTGCCCTCGCGCTGGGCATCATGCACATCCTCTGGCGAGACGGTTTGCAGGACGACGATTACCTTCAGAAATACTGCCTCGGCGCCGAGCAACTGCGCGAGCGAGCCCTGAAAGAGTATCTGCCCAATCGCGTCGCTTCGATCACCGGCATTCCGGTCGCGGACATCGAAAAGCTTGCTCACGAATATGGCACGATCCGACCGGCATTCATTCGCGTCAACTACGGCCTGCAGCGCCACGGCGGCGGCGGCATGGCGGTACGGGCCATCATCTGCCTCCCTGCCATCACCGGCGCCTGGCGCGATGTCGGCGGCGGGGCGCTGCTCAGCACCAGCAAGCTCTATCCGTTCGACAACAACTACCTCGAACGCCCCGATCTCGTCCCGCCCGGCACTCGCACCATCAACATGACGCAACTGGCCGAAGCGCTCCTCGGCGAGTTGCCTGGTCCGCCCGTCCGCGCGCTTTACGTCTACAACTCGAACCCCGCCGCCATCTGTCCCGATCAGAGCCGGGTGCTCAAGGGCCTCAGGCGCGACGACCTGTTCACGGTCGTGCACGAGCAGTTCCAGACCGACACGGCCGACTACGCCGACATCGTCCTGCCTGCGACGACGCAACTGGAGCACTTCGATATTCACAACTCCTACGGCCATGTCTACGTGCAGGCGAACGAACCCGCGATCGCGCCGCTCTTCGAGGCCAAGAGCAACAACGACGTGTTCCGTTTGTTGGCCCGCAAGATGGGCTTTGAGCCGGAGCTGTTTGAAATCAGCGATGAGGAATTGGCCGCCCGGGCACTGAAGGCGCCGAAGAGCGGACTTTATCCGCCGCCCCAGGCGTTCGACGGCATCGATCTGAATCGGCTCAAGCGCGAAGGCCCGGTGCGGTTGAACTTGCCGAAAGAATACGCTCCGTTTGCGGAGGGGAACTTTGGCACGCCGTCGGGCAAGTGCGAGTTGTACAGCGCGGCTTTGGCCAGGCAGGGGCGAGATCCGATGCCCAACTACACGCCGCCGCACGAGGATCCGCAGACGCGCCCTGACCTGGCGGCGAAGTATCCGCTGCAGCTACTTTGCCCGCCGGCGTCCGAGTTTCTCAATTCGAGCTTCGTCAATATTGAGGTACTGCGCAAACGCGCCAACGAACCGACGCTGGAGATGCACCCGGCCGACGCCAAATCGCGCGGCATCGTCGATGGGTCGCCGGTCACCGTCTACAACGATCGCGGCAGTTTCCAGGCCCGCGCCATCGTGGGCACGACCGTCAAGCCCGGCGTCGTCGTCACGCTCGGCGTCTGGTGGAACAGCTACACCCCCGACGGCGTCAACTGCAACACGACCACGAGCACCGCCCTCACCGACTTCGGCGCCGCCGCCACCTTCTTCGACAACCTCGTCCAGGTGGAAGCAATTCCGTAGGCGGAAGCCCTGGGGGTAAGGTGCGTTTATGTTTAGCGCTCGCAGCACGCCATGCGAGCGCTAAACATAAACGCACCTTACCCCCGGGGCTTCGTGACTAATCAATAGCCCACAGCGTCAGCGAGCCGGCTTTGTCTTTGACGTAGACGCGGTTGCCGGCGATGATCGGGACGCACCAGGGCTCCGACGTCGACACGCGGTAGCGGGCGACTTCTTCGTAGCTCTTGGCGCTGGGGCGGAACGCGATCAAGTCTTTGTCCGCGTTCACGGAGAGCAGCACCGTGCCGGCGTTGATGATCGACCCGGCAAAGCCGTGATTCGCCTTGTCGGTCCAGAGTTGTTTGCCACTGGCGGCGTCGAGACAGAAGAAGTTCTTCCCCGCGTTGGCGACGCCGTAGATTCGGCCATCAGCGATCACGGGCGTGTGATACCCGCCGGCGGGATCGGCTTTCCATTTCTGTTCGGTCGTGAATTTGTCCCCCTTCTTGGTGACCTTCAGCGCGATGAAACCCGTGGCGACCGTACCGCCGCCTTTGCCGAACTTGCCCGCCGGCGTGATCGAATAGTAGACCATGTCGCCGTCGACGACGGGGGTGCTGTAATTGTTTTGCCAGGCCGTGCCGATCTTGACATCCCAGAGCACCTTTCCGGTCTTGGCATCGGCGCCAACGACGGCGTCGGCGCAGGGCGTAACGATCTGCTTGACGCCATCAATAGTCGCGAACACGGGAGAGCCGTAACCCGCCTTGACGCTGGGAGTGGTCCACGCCGGTTTGCCGTCGGAGAGGTTGAACGCCGTGAGAACGCCGGCCAGGACGATGCACTGCCCATCGGCGATGATCGGCGACGTCGACGTATGGAACTGCGGGAAGCCCTTGTCCGTCCGCCAAATTTCCGTCCCTGTGGCAACGTCACGGCAGATCAAAAGCCCGTTGACGCCGAGCGTGACGATCTTGCCTTCGCCGACCGCCGGCGTGCTGCGCGGCCCCGGATACGCCTGATCGCCGCGTGCCTGGAACGCGGCCGGATACGCCTGCCGCCAGATCACCTTGTTGCTGGCCGCATCGAGGCACGTCAGCACCTCATTGCCGTCCTGTCGGCCAAAGACGTACACTTTATCGCCGACGAGTACCGGCGACGATTCGCCGACGCCGACGGTGATCTGCCATTTCTTGGTCAACTCCTTGGGCCAAGTCTTCGGCTCGTTGAAGCCAACGAGCTTGTTGTCGCGATTAGGCCCTCGCCACTGCGGCCAATCCTGGGCACCGACCCAACCGGAACTGCCCAATAGGAAGCAAACAATCGTGATGCCAAGGCTGCGTGTCATGACGTTTCCTCGAATGCAGAGAGTGGAATGCTTGAGAATGTATGCGGCAGGCGGCGAAAAACCAGCGCTTTCTGTGAGGCGTCCCGAAATCAGCGTGCAACGATTTTTTTCGCCCTAACTCCTTTGCGTCAATGGTCCTGGGAGGATTCGTTGCATGCAGACACTCACACACCCCCTCGCGAAATGCAATGCAATTCGCTGCGATTAACGCAATAAAGTAGAGTCGGCCTCCCATGCGATCAGCCGAGCCTCGCCTGCGCTGGGAAGCGGCGCCCGTTTCTACATCGTCTCGTACAGCCGCGGCAGGCCGATGCGGCTGAAGGTGTCGGCGAAGTGTTTGAGAGCGGCTGGATGCGGCCTCGGCGGCGGCCGGCTTGACACAGAGTGGTCAGCAAATCGAGGCGAATCGTGTGCAGCCGACGCAGATCACCGATCATCTTCGGCAAGGCGAGCAACTTATCCGTGGCGCATTGCAAGCCGCGGAGCGGCGATAGCCAATAGCCAGGGGTGCAAGCCTCTGAAATGTCGGCGGCAGGTGTCGAGCCGCGGCGCGGCGACACAAGGGCGCCGGTGGCCTCACGTCACTTTCGCCGCTCCGCGGCTGGCCGATCCGCTCCATCGCACCAGGGGCTTTCGCCCCTGGCTATTAGCTTCCGCCGCTCCGCGGCTTCGTAAGAGGCATGACGTCGAGATGCACATGCGGCCTTGCTTGCGAATCCGTCGCATACGCTTCCGGCTCGCGTGGTTGTCACACACACCTACAGCGTCCAGCCGCGGCGGTATTCCCTTCTGAGGTAGCGTTCGGCGTTGGCGTTGCCCATGGCGCGGCCGGTGCGTCCGTCATAGGTGATGCGGCCGCCGGCGCGGTAGGCGACGTTGCCCAGGAGGACGGTTTCGGCGAGGGCGCCGGAGTAATCGAAGTTGCAGGTGGTTGTGCCGCCGGTGCGGATGGCTTGGAGCCATTCGCGGTGATGGCCGACGGAGCGTGGGATGGTTTGGGCGGGGCGGACGAAGCCTTGCGGTTCGCGCAGGAAGCGGTGGTTGCCGTAGTTGGCGAGCAGGCTGCCGTTGGCGCCTTCGAAGAGGACGCCGGAGGAATAGCCGTCGTAGGTGGTTCGGCCGTCGAGGTCGGGTCCGTTCACGCCGTGATACCAGGTGAGTTGGACGGCGGGGAGGTTGCCGCGGGCGGGGTATTCGTAGTCAACCTGCATTTTGTCGGGGATCTCGTTGTCGCCCTGATAAGTGATGCGGCCGACGGCGTTGACGCTTGTCGGATGGCGCAGATTGAGGGCCCAGTGGGGCAGGTCCATGTAGTGGCAGGCCATGTCGGCAAGGACGCCGCCGCCGAAGTCCCACCACCAGCGCCAGTGGAAGTGGACGGACGTGTTGTTGCCTGTGCGGAACGGTGGATAGCCGCGCTCGGGGGCGGGGCCGAGCCAAAGGTCGTAGTTGAGGCCTTTGGGGACGGGCATGCGTTCGTTGACGCGGAAGCCGGGCTGCAGTTGCGTGTTGCACCAGACCTTGACGCGGCGGACCGCGCCGAGCGCGCCGGACTGCACGATCTCGACGACGCGGCGGTAGTTGTCGCCGGCATGGATTTGCGTCCCCATCTGCGTGACGAGGCGTTCGCGGGCGGCCGTCTCCATCATGAGTCGTACTTCCTGCACGGAATGCGCGAGTGGCTTCTCGCAATAGACATGTTTGCGCGCTCGCATTGCCGCCAGGGCCGCGAAGGCGTGATGATGATCGGGCGTCGAGACGACGACCGCTTGGAGGTCGCGATGCTCGACGAGCCGGCGATAATCTTCGAAGAAGCGCGCGTTGGGAAAACGCTGGCGCACCGGGGCGGCGCGCGTGGCGTCGACGTCGCACAGGGCGACGACCTCAGCGAGTCCGGTGCGTTCGATCTCGCCGAGGTTGCTGCCGCCTTTGCCCGAGACGCCGACGATGCCGATGCGGATTCGCTCATTGTTCGCCGGTTGATTCTCGGCGGCATCGATCGGGTTAATGAACAATCCCGCCCCCGTCAGGGCCGACGCTTGCAGAAGCGTTCGCCGACTCAATTGCTTGGCCATCGCTGATCTCCTGTTGATGAAGGATGGACGTATTATCGCAAGCCGGTCGGCGATTGCAAGCAAATCATGGCAAACGTACGAAATCAGAGAAATCGTCGCGCCGCCAGCCGATGCGGCCGGCCAGCGTTGGGCTCGGGCGATTTTCTTCTTGCAGTGCAAATGTACGAAGGTGAAGAAATCGGCGTGCCTGTTTTGGGGTACTTGGAAACCAAGCTGCCGAGCTTGCTCCTCCCTGTCGGGCACGTATGGCAGCTTGCTCCACATCTGTGGAAAAGATGAACCAAGCGATCGTCAGCGTTCACTGCACGTCGGCTTCGCCCTGGGCCTGGCGGCGGCGGGCGAACTCGATGACGGCGTCCATTTGCTCCGGCGTTTCGATCGAGTTGGGCCGATGACAGCCTCCACCATTACCGTTCGCAGTTGCCGAATGCCCTCGATCGCGACGACGGTAAAGAAAAATTGTCGCCGAATGAGACGTGACGATTGGCTATCTCGCGCTCGAAATGAACTGCACGCAAGTTATTTCGCTGAATCCGTCACTTCGATGCGAGGTACGGTGTTATCACCCGGCATCACCCGGAATCGCAGCGGTGACTTGTCCGGTGAGCTGTAGCGTTTCGCGAGGAGCGATTGGCCTGTGCGCGTCTTCTCCTCGCCGACGAGAACCGCTTCGCGCAGTTCCACAGTGATCGCGTAATCGCCAGGCGGGGCGCCGTCGCCTGGCGTCAGCGTGGTGAGCGTGAAGCGGCCCTGGGCGTCGGTGTGGGCCATGGGCTTGATCGCCGTTGCCGGGTTGTCGCCCAGTGGATGAAAGACGACGATTGCTTCAGCGACCGGGCGGCCGCGATAATAGATTTCGCCGTGAACGGGATGTGTGGGCACGCCCGCCGGCGAACAGCCGACGAGCCCTGCCAGCACCGCAGCGATGTACACGCTTGCCAAACTACCGCGTCGCATCCGATAAGACCTCGAGTGCTCGTGAGCGTCAAATCAGAATTACCACTCCGGGCTGATTGGTTCGCTGCCGCTGCGAGTGACTAACGCCCCGAGCATCCATAGATCGGTCGACTCCGCCAGGAAGCGCACGGCGCCGTCGGCGAACGCGAAGTTGGCGCCGCCCGAGTGGAAGCTATAGAAGCAATGGCCCCATTCGTTGGAGTTGTTGATGCGCACGGGGCCGGGGATCGGCCCGAAAGCCGGATCCCACGCGACACGCTGACCGATGGAATAGGGGTTATCGGTCGTCGCCCAGGCGCCGCCGCGGGCCCGCACCTTCGGCGTGCTCGTGAAATTCACCGGCGTCATGAATTGCCCGCGCCAGACATCTTCGCGACCCGCGCATTCGCCGATCAGGATCGAATTCGACGCGCCGTCGCCGATCTGCGCCATTCGCGTCGGCAGGTTCGGAATGAGCACACCGCGGAGATCCGTGCTGGTCGCAAATTGCTGCGACGCCGGCAGCGATAGGTTAATGTCAATGTGCACGCCCGTGGTCACGAAATAGTCGGACACGGCGCCGGTCTTGTTCGGCGGCGTCGCTTCCGGCTTGTCCTGAATGCGGTCCGGATTCGGCGTCGCCGGGCACTGTACGAGCCGCAACGGTTGAATGACGATCGCCCGGTTCGGCGGCAACCACCAGCCGACGTTGAAGTCGTACCCTTGCAGCCGTGCCCCTTCCTCGATGTAGGGCAAGACGAACGGAACCCAGTTGTGCAGCCCAGCGATTGCGGGCGGCAGCTCCTTCTTGGTGTTCTCGTAGTTGTGAAATGCCAGCGCCAGTTGCTTGAGGTTGTTCTGGCACTGCATTCGCGCGGCCGCAGCGCGGACCTTTTGCACAGCGGGAAGCAATAGACCAATCAAGATGCCAATGATGGCGATAACGACAAGCAACTCGATCAGCGTGAATCCGCGTCGGCGCATGGTTATCCTCGAAGTTGGAAGGCATATTGCCGGACAGGGGAGCCATGAAGCAAATGGGATGCCGTAGCAGAATTACCGGTCAGCGATTGGCTACTTTCGGCCTGATCCACGATCGTTGAACAAAATACTGCCATCGATGACGAATGAATCGTCATTGTCACGGCACGTCGGCTTCACCCTGGGCTTGGCGGCGGCGGGCGAACTCGGTGACGGCGTCGACTTGCTCCGGCGTCTCGACAGAGCCGGGACGCAAGCGGCGAACGCGGGCAATGGCGTCGCGGGCGGACAGGCCTTCATGATGAACCAGCCACGAGGCCAGCATGGTTCCCGTTCGCCCCATGCCGGCTGTACAATGTATCGCCACGCCGAGCTTGTTGCCCAGAGCCTTGTCGATGGCGGCCATGCACACGTCAATCTGCGCTTGCGTCGGCGGATGCATGTCTTCGATGGGGATATGCTTCGAAAACAGGCCCGCGTCATTGATCCACGCCCGATCCGGCGGCTGTTCGGTCAGGCAGATCAGAAATTGAATGTCGTTCGCGCGCAGCCATTGATAATCCTCCAGCGACGCAGGCTGGGCCAGGGCGGCGAGGTGAGGCTTGTCGATCCAGGAGAATCCATCAGGGGCCGGCATAGGGTGAGTATACGAATTACCGTAGACCTCACGCTCCGCGTGACGGATTCGTCACGCGGAGCGTGAGGTCTACGGTGGCCCGGCTTGCATTCATCGCGCGCTCGGCATAGCATCACTGCTGCCGCCACCATCGATGAGGCAGACTCGTGGATGCGAAAACTCAATCCGCTCGCTTTCTTCTCCCCGTCGTTTCCCAGGGTCTCGAGCCGATCGTCGTCGCGTCGGCGTCGGGACGGACCGTGACCGACATCGACGGCAACACGTATCTCGACTGCTTCTCCGGAATCTCGGTCGTCAACGCCGGGCACAATCATCCGCGCATCCTGGCCGCGGCCCGAGAGCAGATGGACAAGCTCGTCCATGCCGCGTCATGCGTCTATCACGTTCCCGTCGTCGGAGAACTCGCCGAGAAGCTGGCCGGCATCGTTCCCGTTGCACGGAACTCGGCCCCCGACGGGACTCGCCTCGCCGACCCCAAGAGCTTCTTCGGCAACTCCGGCGCCGAAGCCATCGAAGGGGCGATGCGGCTCGCCAAGCAGCACACCGGCCGACGCGAGGTCGTCGCTCTCGCTTACGGGTTTCATGGCCGAACCATCGGGACGCTGTCGATCACGGGCAACATGGGACGCAAGAAGAACAACGGGCCGTACCTGTCCGGCGTCGCGTTCGGGCCTACACCGTACTGCTATCGCTGTCCGCTCACGCTGTCGTATCCATCGTGCGACTTGGCATGCGCTCATGCCTTGCGCGACACGATCCGGCAGCAAACGTCCGGCGATGTGGCGGCGTTCGTTGTCGAGCCGATCCTGGGCGAGGGAGGAATCATCACGCCGCCGACCGAGTATCTCACGGTGGCCGCCCAGATACTGCACGAACACGGCGCGCTGATCATCGTCGATGAAGTCCAGACCGGCTTTGGACGCACAGGCAAGATGTTCGGCATGGACCATTCGACGAACGTGAACGCCGACATCGTCGCCATGGCCAAGGGGATCGCCAACGGCTTCCCGCTCGGCGCTTTCACCGCCAGCGCCGCCGTCGCCGACGCCATGAAGCCGGGCGATCACTTGTCGACGTTCGGCGGCAATCCGATCTCGTGTGCCGCGGCGCTGGCGAATCTCGCCGTCATCGAGGAGGAAGGGCTCATCGAAAACGCCGTGGCACGAGGGGCCGAGCTGATGGCGCGATGTCAGGCGATGCAAGAGCATTGCCGATGGATCGGCGACGTGCGTGGCAAAGGATTGATGCTCGGCCTGGAGCTGGTGCGCGATCGAGCGACCAAGGAGCCGGCGCCGGACGTCGCCAAAGCTGTTCGCGCCAAGATGCGCGAGCGCGGCATCCTGATCGGCGTGGGCGGCATCTTCGGAAACGTGGTGCGTTTGCAGCCGCCGTTGTCGATCACCGGCGACGAGTGCGACCGCGCGGCGACCGAGTTGGCCGATGTGTTCGCATCGTCTAGCCTCGCCTCGTAGAGGCGGGTGCGCGTGGCGCCAACATCGCCCGCCTCTGCGAGGCGGGCCTAATCACGCCGAAACGAAATCTTCGCCAAATTCACATTGCAAAAAAAACCAAGGTGGCGTACACTTGAAAAGAGAGAGGATTTGCACCCGCCATGATGCACCAACGCGAAATGATCCTTTTGGGACTGTTGCTTCTCCTGTGGGGAGAATCGTCCTAGGTGCGCCGCCATTCGCTTACCTGCATGTGTGAGAGATAACGGACCCTGGGACATGTGAAATGTCCCAGGGTTTTTTCGTGCTATCGCCCCGGACATCATGAACGAGGATATGCCTTCCATGAGCGACAATCGATTGATCGTGTTCGACACCACCTTGCGTGACGGCGAGCAGTCGCCCGGCGCCAGCATGAACCTGGCCGAGAAGCTGGAGATCGCTCATGCGCTTGCCGAGCTTGGCGTCGACGTCATCGAAGCCGGTTTCCCCATCGCATCGCCGGGCGATTTC
Organism: Planctomycetota bacterium; assembly: GCA_016872605.1. Lineage (GTDB taxonomy): Bacteria > Planctomycetota > Planctomycetia > Gemmatales > Gemmataceae > SIAQ01. Next base: position 16,443 of record VGZI01000064.1, on the reverse strand, counting down.
GAAGCAGTGCAGGCGGTCGCTCGGAAGATTCACGGCCCCGTTATTTGCGGCCTGGCGCGGTGCAACCCGACCGACATCGATCGTGCCTGGGAAGCCCTGCGTGAAGCGCCGCGCAAACGTATTCACGTCTTCCTCGCAACGAGCGCTATCCATCGAGAATACAAGCTCAAGATGGCCAAGGAAGAAATCGTGCGCCGCGCCGTTGAAGGCGTCAAACGCGCACGTGGCTACTGCGAGGACGTCGAGTTCTCGCCCGAGGATGCTGCTCGCACTGAGCTGGATTTCCTTGCGGAAGTCGTCGAGAAAGTCATCGAGGCCGGCGCTACCACGCTCAACATTCCGGACACGGTGGGCTACGCGGTGCCGGAACAGTATGCGGCGGCGATCAGCCATCTGCGCAAACACGTTCGCGGCATCGACAAGTGTATCCTGAGCGTGCATTGCCATAACGATCTCGGCCTGGCCGTCGCCAATAGTCTTGCCGCTCTGCGCGAAGGCGCCCGGCAAGTTGAATGCACGATCAACGGCATCGGCGAACGGGCGGGCAACTGCGCTCTCGAAGAAGTTGTCATGGCCTTGCGCACCCGCGCCGACTACTTCGGCCTGGACATCGGAGTCAACACGAAGCGTCTTTGGCCCACCAGCCGGCTTGTCTCGCGCGTCACCGGTATTCACGTGCAGCGCAACAAGGCGATCGTCGGCCAAAACGCCTTTGCACACGAAGCCGGCATCCACCAGGACGGCATGCTCAAGCATTCCGCGACCTATGAAATCATGCGCCCCGAAGACGTCGGCGTGCATCGCACCGAGCTCGTCCTCGGCAAACATAGCGGCCGCCATGCCCTCAGTCAGCGCGTGCGCGATCTGGGCTATCACCTGAATGATCAGCAGCTCAATCGACTGTTCGACGATTTCAAGGTGCTCGCCGATCGCAAAAAGACGGTGTACGACGCCGACATCGAGGCTCTGGCCGAATCGGTCCTGCACACGGGCCCGGCCGTGTGGACGCTCGAAGCCGTCACCTGCAATGCCGGGTCGGGGACTGTCCCTTGCGCCGCGGTCGTCCTTTGGCACAAGGACGGCACGATCGAGCGCGACGCCTGCACCGGCGATGGGCCAATCGACGCCGTCTTCAAAACCATTGAGCGCATCACGGGCGTCTACGTCAAACTGCGCTCGTTCTCGATCTCCAGCGTGACCGGCGACGAGGACGCGCAAGGCGAAGCCCAACTCGAGGCCGAGCACAAGGGCCGAATCCTGCGCGGCCGATCGGTCAGCACCGACATCATCGAAGCCAGCGCCCTGGCGTATTTGCAAGTGATCAATCGCGCCCTGCTGCGTGAGGAAATGAAGATGAATCCTCAGACCGAGGAAATCGTTGTTGCGTGAAAGGATGCCTTGTCGCTTGCGGCTTGGCGCTCGCGTTGAAGCGTCGAAGTCATTTTCGCCGCCCAGCGAACGCGAAGCCGCAAGCGGGAGTTTTTCTTCTATTCCACGAAGGAGTCGTGCATGTACGGTTCCCTGTTCGTCCTCCTCTCCGCATTTGAGATTATCGGCGCCAGCGCCAACCCGTTCCTTGAGAAAAAGAGCACGCCCCCGAACGTTCGCCCCCTGGTCGAGCCGGAACTGGTCGACCTTACCGGGTACTACACTTGCAAGGGAGAGGAAGCCGGCGGCAAGAAGTACACCGGCATCGTCACGCTCATCAAGAAGAATGACGTCTACCTGATCTCCTGGGTCGTCGGCACCGGGTCGAACTTCAACGGCATCGCCATCCGTCAGGGCAACCAGTTGGCCGCGAGTTGGAGCATTACCACCGAACGAGGTCTGGTGCGCGGCGTCAACCTGTACCGCATCGAATCGACGTCGTCAGGCCCGCGGCTGATCGGGCGTTGGTCTTCTGTCCCGGGACCTGGTGTGCAACAGAACGAAATGCTGGCGTTCTTGAAGAAGCTGGACAAGGACGATGATTAGCGCCAACAAGCCCATCGTTTCGGCGATGCCGTTTAGCCCCGCCTCGTAAAGGCGGGCGTTCTTGGCGCCACATTCGCCCGCCTCTACGAGGCGGGGCTAAACCGGGCATTCTCGTCGCGTGGCTCGTTCACTTCAACATTTCTTTCAGGGTCGGCGTGATGGCGTCGGCCCAAATCTGATAGCCCGTCTCGGTGAGGTGAAGGTAGTCGTACATGATGTCGGCCGGGATTTGGCTGTCCTTCATGAACTTCTCGCCGATGTCGAGGTACCTGACGTTCTTGGCCTGGGCGTACTTCGTGCTGAGGATTTTGTTGATGGCGATGATCTTGGTGTTGCCCGGATTCGGGATCGCCTTGCCGCGCGGGAAGACGGCGAGCAAGAGCACCTGAGTGTTTGACGATTTCTTGTGAATGGTCTCGACGATGGCATTCACGCCGTCGGCGATCTGCTCGGCGGAGTTGGCGCCGGTGTTGTTGGTGCCGATCATGAGGACGGCGACCTTGGGGGTGATGCCGTCGAGTTCGCCGTTCTGGATGCGCCAGAGCACATGCTCGGTGCGATCGCCGCCGATGCCGAAGTTGGCGGCCTTGAGCGGAGCGAACGATTTCTCCCAAACGTTCTTGCCGCCGGACTTGTTCTTGGGGTTAAAGCCGCGCCAGCCGTCGGTGATGGAATCGCCGAGGAAGAGGACATCGACGCCTCCCTTCTTGGCGATTTCGACGAAGCCGTCGTGGCGCTTGACCCAGCCCTTGTCGCGCGGGACCGGAGTGGTGCAGGGATTTTTCTTGTCGTCGGACTGGGCCGAGCCGGTCAGCAGAGCGACACCAGCAATGGCGAGAGCGAACACGAACGATCGAACGTGCAGCATGGCAGGACTCCTTGAAGAGAATATCGGGCAGCGAAGTAATAGATGCGAAATGCGCGCTCCAAGAGCAAGGAAAAAACGCTCATCCCGGTTTTCGTTTGGCGTTCGCGCGGCGCCGCGCGAACGCTAAACGAGGATATCAAATCCACACCAACACCCGCTCGCGCAGCGACGCGGGCAACTTGGCGTCGACGACACGGCGGACCTCCGGGGCGTTGTAGCGCGTGCTGTAATGGGCGCACACGATCAGCTCGTTCTTGAAGCGATCGGCACGTTCCACGAAGTCGTCCAAATGCATGTGGCCAAACTTGTGGATCTTCTCGCGCCGATGCTTGGCGCGGATAAAGCTCATCTCGGTGATCAGCACCTTGGCCTCGAAGGTCGGCGGATAACCGTCGAGGCCCGCGGGACTGGTGTCGCCGGTGTAGGCAAGGATCGGCGTTCGAATCTCGCGCGTCACCTGGACGCCGGAAAGACGCAGATCGCGGATCTGCTCGCCGGGCAGGCCGTGGTATTCCTCCTTGAGTTTGCTGCGGCGATCCCAGACGAGATAGCCGACCGACGGAATCGTGTGCGTCGTTTCGAAGACCGTGACGACATGCTCGCGCGACAGTTCGATTTCCTGGCCCGGTTTGACACCGACGAGGTTGCACACCTGCCGGCCGCGATCGAGCCGCTGCATGATGAGCAGGAGCCGGCGGACGTCTTCAATCATTTCGTCGGGGAGATACACGGTGGGCGGCTCCATCTTCATCATGCGCCGCCGGGCGATGTAGACGGGCAAGGCGGCGACATGGTCCAGGTGCGTATGCGTGATGAACCAGTTCGGCGTGCCCATGAAGTCCCACGGCTGGGCGCCGAGGTCGAAGCCGAGCTTGAGTTCCGGGATGCGCCAGTAGCTTTGCACCGCGGCGCGCGAATAGCCCTCGATGGTCAGGCCGCCGTGCTTGTGTGACAGGAAGGGAGCGTTGTCGAGCATCTTACTTTTTTGGCCAGAACGAGGACGGAGAGGGGGAGAAAGGGAGAGGGGGAGACGACAGGCGGCCTCCCCTCTCCCCGTATTCCTCTTTCCCTTTCTCCCCTTCTGATTTACTTCTTCTCGGGCGCAGCTTTCTTCGAAAAGTCGCCCGCGCGGACGATCACGAACCTATCGGTATGGAGATGCGCCGCCAAGGCGCGGTTCACGTCGGCCACCGTCGCGGCCTCGATTTTTTTCTCCAGTTTGGTCACATAGTCGAAGGTTCGGCCCAGGTACAATCCGTTGCGCAGGCCGGCGACGAGGCCGTCGTCCTTGCCGCGCTCAACGCGCATCTCTTCGAGGATTGCTTTTTTGGCGAGCTCCAGTTCTTTTTCGGTGACGCCAGATTTGAGGATGCGCTGGACCTCTTCGACAGCGCCCTTGTCGAGTTTGTCAATAACCTCCGGATTGCAGAAGGCGTAAACCGTAAAGCCAGCGACCTTGTCCTGCGAGCCGGCATTGAACTGCGACCCGCAACCGTAGCTCCAACCCTCTTTCTGGCGGAGGCGATCCATGAGCCGCGACGTAAAGCTGCCGCCGAGAACATAGTTGCCCAGTTCGAGCGGGACGTAATCGGGATCGGTATCGAGCATCGGAAAGCGATGGGCGGCGAAATAAACGGCGTTCTCCTTGTCGGGCGTGTTGAGCGTGTGTTTCGACGCCTTCACGCCTTCCACGAGCACGCTGGGAATGCGTTTGTACGGCACGTCGCTTTTCCAGCCGGCGAACATGGCATCGAGCGCCTTTTTGGTGGTATCTGGGTCGAAGTCGCCGACGATCGCCAACTCGCCGTGCGTCGCCCCGACCTGCTCGCGATAGATCTTGACGACATCGCCGATTTGCACCTTCTCGAGCCGATCGAGCGATTCCGTGAACGTGGGAACGTAATGAATGCTGTCCTTCGGATGCGGATTGAGCGTGCGCGTCAACGTGTTGAAGGCGATGCCTTGCGGATCGACCATCGTCTCTTCGATCGATTGCTTGGCGTTGCGCTTGAGCACATCGAACTCGCCTTCTGGAAAAGTCGGTTCGCGCAGCACCTGCTGCATGAGCTTTAAGAGATCGGCATGGGTTTCGCGCTTGCTTTCCCAGCCGACACTCAACGTGCCGGCGCCGCTTGAGACGGCGAGCTTGGATTTCAGGATGTCGAGTTCATCCTGGATTTCGAGGCGGTTGAGCTTCTTGGTTCCGCGAATCATCAAGGATCCGACGAAACCAGCGGCGACGCCCTTGCCCAGTAGCGAATTCTCGTTGCCGAAGCGAAGCGTCAGGCTGCCGACGACGGTTTCGCCTCGGGTTTTCTTGGGGAAGAACGCGACCTTCAGGCCGTTCGATAGCGTGAATCGCTGCACGCGTTTCTCAATGTTCTCGGGCGTAGCGTCGAACACTTCGCCTTCGGCCACCGCCTTGCCTCCCTTGAACTCGTCGACGAGCTTGGCGATATTCGGCGTTGCGGGGATCGGCGTGCGGTCGGATTCGCTGGTGGGTATGAACATGCCTGCGGTGCGATTGGACTGTTTGAGGTATTTCTTGGCGACACGATTGACGTCGTCGGCAGTCAGCTTGGCGACGCGATCGCGGTGGACGAAGAGGAGCCGCCAATCGCCGGCGCCAACCCATTCGCTTATCTCCAGGGCCGTCGATGTGCTCTTGGCCATGCGCTGCTCGCGAATCGCCAGGTACTTTCGCACGGCCCGTTGCGTTTCGTCGTTCGTGATTGGCCGATCGGCAAGCTTCTCCGTCTCGGCAATCATGATGTCGCGAACCATCTCCGGAGTCGTGCCGTCGGCAACCGTCGCGGTCAACTCAAGGATGCCCGGGTCGAACCAGGAGGTTGCGTCGAAGCTGACCGACGTCGCCTTCTTCTTTTCGACCAGCGCCTTGTACAACCGCCCCGACGGCGTGGCGCCCAGAGCCATGCTCAGCACCTCAACGGCTGGATGATCTTCGTGTGCGGTGGCCGGGATGTGATACATCAATCCGGCGATGGCGGTCTTGCCGACGCGGCGCAACACGACGCTGCGCTCGCCGTCCTGCGCGGGCTCCTCCGTGTAGGTCTGCTCGAGCACGCGATTGGGCGCTTTGAGCTTGCCGAAATACGTGCTCACGTATTCGAGTGCTTTCTTTTCATCGAACTTTCCGGCGACGATGAGAACGACGTTGTCCACCTGGTAAAACTTTTTGTAGAAGTCATGCAGGCGTTCGACGGGGACGCGTTCGATGTCGGCGCGGTTGCCGATCGTCGACTTGCCGTAGTTATGCCATTCGAAGGCGACGGCCATCATGCGTTGGTTGAGGATACTGGCCGGTCGGTTCTCGCCGATTTCGAATTCGTTGCGTACGACGGTCATTTCCTTGGCCAGATCATCGCGCCGAATGAAACTGGTGAGGAGCCGATCGGCTTCGAGTTCGATGCCGAACTTGAGCGCCTTGTCGGAGGCGGGAAGCGTCTCGTAGTAGTTGGTGCGATCGGTCCAGGTGGTGGCGTTGTAGTCGACTGCGCCGTGGCCTTGCATGGCGGCGTCCATGGCCTGCGACGTGGGATAGAGCTTGCAGCCCTTGAAGAGCATGTGCTCAAGGAGATGGGCCATGCCGGTTTCGCCGTAGCCTTCGTGGCGCGAACCGACGAGGACGGTCATGTTGACGGTGATCGTGGGGGATGAGGGATCGGGGTAAGACAGGAAACGCAGGCCGTTCTTGAACTTGTACTCGGTGATGCCTTCGATCTTGACGACTTTTTCATATTCCTGCGACCAGGCGGCTGGCGCGAACGCAAGAATGGCCCATCCAATCGCTACATACGTGACAACTTGCACAGCCTTGGCGATACGATTCATTCCATGCCTCCTCGTTGCCGATAGGTAAGACGGCGAACTCGATTCCAGCATTGTAGAGCGCCGTGAAGGTGGGGAGAATCGCTCATTTTGCCTTGACGCCGAATGCGTTTGGGGGCATATCTGCGTGTCGCGATCTTGTTTTGCCGCCCACCTCTGGCGGGCGCGGCGATTCGCGCTCGCCAGAGGCGAGCGGCTAAACAACGAATGTGGGGTGTGTTATGAAAACGAAGTGGATCATCACAGCGCTGATGCTTTTGCCGGCGTGCGGCTGCACGGGGATGAATAATACGCAGCAGGGCGGATTGACCGGCGGTTTGCTGGGCGCGGGAATCGGCGCGTTGGCCGGCGGACCACGCCATGCGGCAGCCGGCGCGCTGATCGGCGGCGGCGTCGGGGCCATCGCCGGCGCGGGCATCGGCGCCGATCGCGATCGCTGGGAAGAACGCAAGCGGGATCAAGCGGCCCATGCCGTCGCTGTCGCCAACGCTCAGGCCGCTCGACAGATGAGTGTCGCCGAGATCATTCAGATGTCGCAACAGCGTACGGCAGACGACGTCATTATTCGGCAAATCGAATCGACGGGCTCGGTTTTCCAACTCACGAGCAACGACATCCTCGACCTACAGAACCACAATGTCAGCAGCCGAGTAATCCTCGCAATGCAGACCCCGCGTCGGGCGACGGTCGTGGTCCCACAGAGGCCGGTGGTCGTGTACGAACCGCGTCCCTACTACATGCCGCCTCCGCCGCCCGTCAGCTATGAAGTTGGCGTGATCTATCGGCGCTAAGCTTGAGCCAGCAGCCCCGGGGTGAGGGCACTCTCGAATCCCACGGATTCGGAGTGCCTCCTCCCCGGGCTTCCAACTATTTTCCTTTCTTGCCGACGCCGACGAACTTGGCGAACTTGCGCAGCCCCTTCGCGTAAGTGGCGGTCCATTCCGGATTCGGCGCGACCGAGCCGCGAAACTTGACCATCTGGGCCACCGCGTCGGCGACTGAGTAGTCGGCCGATTCGCCGCGCTGCTTGCGCAGGTGGTTCTCCATCGCGGCCAGGGCGGTGACGGCGGCGCCGAGCGCCGGGCCTTCGTCCGAGACAAGCAATTCGAGCGGTTGATCCAACACGCTCGCCAGAATTTCGCACATCAACGCGCTCTTGGCAATGCCGCCGGACACTGTGATGCGCGTGATCGTCTGGCCTGAAGCTTTATGCTGTTGCACTCCCAGGGCGATGAGATAAGCCAGCGCCTCGAGCGCGGCGCGGAAGCGGACGCCGTCGTCCTTGGGCTGCTTCGGGGCCCAGCGAAAGAATGGCTTGTTCACGCCAATCGAAGGCTCGGCGGCTAAGAACGGCGCGACCATCGTCTTGCCACAGCCGGGCGGCACATTGCGAGCGGCGGACTCTAGCGCGGCCCAGTCGGGAGCGTCGCCGACAATCTTGTTGAGAAAACCCGCGCCGTTGGTGTAGCAGCGCATCCAGAGGTACGGGCCCCAGTTGAGCCGCATTACATCCAGGTCGTTCGTTTCCGGAAGCTGCGCCGACGACGAATTGACCACGGCCGACGTGCCGAGGATGACCGCCATCTGCCCGGCATCCACCGCCCCGCCGCCGATGAGGCCCGCCTGCTGATCGTCCGAAGTCGGAAAAATCATTGGCGCGCTTGCCAGCCCTGCCTCCTGCACCAGCGAAGCCTGCACGGGGCCGATCGGCTCGAATTGGTCAATGATGTTCGGCAAGTGCTGCCAGGCGAGTTCGCGAAAATCGGGACAGTCGATGGCGTCGAGCATCGGCTGGCACCATTGGCATGAGCGGAAGTCCATGAGCCCGGTCGACGCCGCGCAGGAGATGCTGGTCACATCGAAGTTGCCGGTGAGATACCCGGCAGCCAATGAGCCGTGCGAGAGGATGCGAGCGGTGCGCTGCCAGTCCGTGTTGGCGAGCTTGCGTTCGTCCTTGACGAGATGGCTGAGGCTGTATCGGATGGCCCAGGGACCGCCGATGAGTTCGCGGACGCGCTTCTGGCCGCCCAGCCGTTTCAGGCCGATGGCGTGATACTTGGCGAGGCTTTGATCGTTCCAGCAGATGGCCCGGCGAACCTGGTTCCGCTGGGCGTCGATGCGGCCCGACGTATGATGCGTCGCGGAGATGCCGCCGGCGATCCAGTCGGCGAGTCGGCCCTGACGTCGCAGGGCGTCAGCGATCCCGCGCGTGCTGCCACGTGCCTGTCCTTCGAGTTGCAACAGATTGAGCTCCGAAACGCCCCCCTTCGTCCACAGGTCCGTGGGCAGACGCACGTCGGCGATGGTTGCGCCGTTGATGTCGAATGCCAGACACTTGACGCCGCTGGTGCTGAAGTCCCAGCCGGTGATGATCGCGTTGGCGGGGACGCATCGGAGAGACTGCAACATGGTGAATTCCGTGAATCGTTTAGCCGCTCGCCTTTGGCGAGCGGCTAAACAGGATCGGCAAAATTACAGGGTTTTGACTACAACAATCGTGTCCGTTTTCCACCGGTTTCGCGTTTTGAGACTCGCTATGGCTAACCCCGCCAACCTCGTTGCGTCGGCATTGCAGCGCTGGCGCAATAACCTCATCGATCTGACCCGCCGCAATCCGCTTCTTCACCTACGGCCAACGAAGTCGTCCTACCTTGAGATCACGCAACCCGACATGATGAAGGTCTATGAGCAAATACAGGCGGCGGGGAAACGTTGGCTGTTTTGCTATCCACCGGAGAAGCCCAAGGCCGACAAGAAGAATGGAAACCGAGGAGAGGGGGAGAAGGGGAGAGGAGGAGAAGGGGAGGCCGTCTCCCAAACTCCCTCTCTCCCTGTCTCCCCCTCTCCGGATCTCCCCACGGCGCCGGCACCGGTACCGACGCCGAAGGCCAATGAGCTCCTGACAACCGAAGGCGATCGTCAGGCGCTGCTGCAAACACTCACGAACCTGTATCGCCGATCGCTGACCGATTACCGCGAGCGCGGCCTGCACACGCTGCATCTGGCATTGGGCCTGTTGGAATGGCGCGACGAGAACGAGGAAGTGTTTCGCTCGCCGCTGGTGTTGCTCCCGGTCACGCTCGATCGCCACACGCTGAAGGATCCATTTCAGCTCAGCGGCGTCGATGAAGACCCGATTGCCAACCCGGCGCTGGCGGCTCGGCTCAAGCAAGATTTCAATTTCGCGCTGCCCGCCGCGCCGGCCGACTGGGATGAAAAGAAACCGGATAAGTATCTGGAGGAAGTGAAGGCCGCCATCGCCGGGCTGCAAGGCTGGGATGTGAAGCCGACGGTCGTGTTGACGCTGTTTTCGTTCTTTAAGGGGGTCATGTTTCAGGACCTTCAAGAGAACGCCGGCCAGGTGGAAGGGCATCCGATCTTGCAGGTGTTGGCCGGCGCCCCGTCGCCGCTGGCCAAGCCGACGCCCATAACCGAGAGAGAACTCGACGCCTCGCAAGATCCGCAAAAGGTCTATCACATTCTCGACGCCGACGGCAGTCAACGCCTGTGCCTGGAGGCGGCGGCGCGCGGCGAGAGCTTCGTCCTCATCGGACCGCCGGGCACGGGCAAGAGCCAGACCATTGCCAATCTCATCGCCGATCAAATTGCTCACGGCAAGAAGGTCCTCTTCGTCAGTGAGAAGATGGCCGCGCTTGAAGTCGTCTACAATCGCCTCTGCGCGGTCGGACTCGGCGAGTTCTGCCTGGAACTCCACAGCCACAAGGCCAACAAGCGCGAAGTCATCAAGGAACTGGGACGCTGCTACGAAGAGAAACTGGCGCCGCAGCCCGTGCCGACGGTTGAGGATTTCGCCAAGCTGCAGAAACGCCGCAATGATCTGAACGCCTATGTTCAGGCGTTGCACGTGGTTCGCGAGCCGATGAAGAAGACCGTGTGGGACGCGCTCTCAGAACTGCCCGCCTGGCAGGCGCTGCCGATGGTCCCGCTCGGTCTGCCGACAGTCCGTCAGCCGGGCGACACCGCGACCAAGACGCTTTCCGAATTCGTGCCGGCGGACCTGGACGAGCTGAAGCAACTGTTGCAACGCTTGCAGCATCATTGGCATATCCGGTCGGAAAGGGACTATCCGTGGCGTGGCTTCAAGGCGGACCGCTATTCGCTGCAATTACGCGACGAAGTCGTCGGCCTGATCGACAAGGTGCGTTCGCGCGGCGACAAGCTCCGCGCCGCGGCGGACCAGTACGCGGCCCAGTTCGGCCTGCGCGGATCGATCGCCGATTTGCTCAAGCTCGGCGATCTTCTTGAAAAACGGCCCGCCAACACGATGGCGAACTGGCTGACGACGCCAGACCTCGCGGCATTCACTGCCGAGTTCGAGAAATGCGCCGAGCAATACCAGCGTCTCGGCGACGCGCGCAAACCGCTGACCGAGCGCTATGGACCGAGCTTGTGGAAGCTTCCCGCGGGTTCGGCGGCGAAGATCGAGCAGGCGTGGAAGAATGCCGCGCCATTGCTCGCGCCCAGCGATACGCGTGGCGCCGATTTCTTAAGGCTCCAGAGCAAGCTTCGCGCCTGGGTCGCAGAGACGCAAAAGCGAATACCGAACTGGATCACCGAGATTCGCGCCATCGACAAATGGCTCGCGATTCCTTTGCCGACCGGCGCCGGGTCGACGGCCACCGCGGCGGCAGGCGAATTGAAAATCGATCCGTCCGTCGCGGGCTTACGGGCCTTCGTGCGTCTTTCCACCCTCGGCATCGGCGACGCGCCCCCCGATCGCTCCTGGCTCGAGGACCGCGAACGCACCAAGCAGGCGCTGGCCATCATCGCGTCGTCCAAAGAAGCGTTTCTCCGCTACAAACAGAATCGCGCCTACTTGCTCCGCATCTACGACGCCAAGCTGTTCGACCTCGATTTGGTCCGCATCGGCGAAGCGTACTCGGGCTGGTATCAAAGTTGGCTTTGCATCTTCAGCTGGCAATATCGCACCGATCGACGGGCGATCGCAAAGTGCCGCACGATGGAAGATATCCCCGACACCGTCGTCGAGGACATGCAGCGTGGAGCTCGGGTGCAGCAGGACAAGGCGAAGCTCGAAGCCGATCAACCGCAGCGAGCCGCCTTATTGGGCGGCTACGAAAAAGGGCTCGACACCGACATCGAGTTCACCGAACGGGCAGCCAAGCACGCCGCCGAGGCGCACGATATGGCGGCCATCCTCGAATGCGATCGCTTCCCGCCCAAGTGCGTGGAAGCCTTGGCGTCGACCTCGGCGCCAGAAAAGGTGCGCGCCGCCGTCAAACGCCTGAACGAGTCGTTCGTCGCCTGGACCCAGCTCACGCAGGAAGTGCAAGCGATCTTGCCGATGAGCCTCATGCCCAACGTAGGCGTCAAGTTGGACGAATGCTCGCTGTCGGCTCTCGGGCAGTATGCGAAGGACTTGCAGTCGGCGCTCAACCAGTTCGCCGGCCTTGCCGATCCGGTGCTCGCCGGAACGCTGCCGGCCGACATGCTCGCGCTCATTGCCGAGCTGAAGCAGGCCGAGGAACTATTGGCGTTCGAAGCGACGCAAGCGACCGAAGCGGAACGCTGGATGGCGGCGCTCGGCACTGCGTTCCAGGGTGTCGGCACCGACTGGGAGAGCGTTCGCCGGGCCATCACCTGGACGAAGCGCGTTCGCGATTGCGTCGGCTCGATGCAGGGCGGCCTTACCGAAGCCGTTGTGAAAGCCGCCACGGAAACGCCTCCGTCGTCGCGCGAATTGCGGCAGGCGCTCGAACAATACCAGCAAGCGCTGCACAGCCTCGAATTGCGCTACGACGCGCCGGGGCCACAGCTCGACGGCAAGCCGCTCCGCGATCACACGCCGGAGATCGTGCTTGACATGCTGACCAAGGCCCGCGATCGCGTCGGCGAATTGGCCGACTGGGTCGACTGGCGCTACCTGCCCGAACGCTTCGGCCATCTTGGCCTCAAGTCGTTCTGGGATCATCTGCAACACCATGATGTTGTGCGCGAGCAGGTCGTCGATCTCTTCTTGAAATCGTTCTGGTCCGCATGGGTCGACGCCATGTTTCAGCTCGATCCGGTGCTCGCCAAATACCGCCGCGGCGAGCACGATGTGCTGGTTCAGGAATTCCGCGCGCTCGACCGAAAGGTTCTGCAGCAAGGCGGCGCCCGCATTGCCGCCATCCTCGATCCCCTGCAATCGAAGCGCGGCGGCGACGATCGCGAAGTCGCCCTGCTCATGAAGGAGGCGCACAAGAAGACCAAGCACTTGCCGCTCCGGCAATTGTTCGACACGATCCCGTCGCTCCTCTTGCAGCTTAAGCCATGCATGTTGATGAGCCCGCTGTCGGTGAGCCAATTCCTGCCGGCCGACGCAAGCAAGTTGAAGTTCGACCTGGTCGTGTTTGACGAGGCGTCGCAGATCTTGCCGGAAGATGCGGTCGGCGCGATCTATCGCGGCAAACAACTCGTGATCACCGGTGACAATCAGCAGTTGCCCCCCACGACGTTCTTTCAGCAGGGCATGGACGACGACGCGGAAGAGGAGGAATCGCCGCTGTTCGAGAGCATTCTCGACGCCTGCATGGGGGCGGGATTGGCGAGCAAGATGTTGCGCTGGCATTATCGCAGCCAGCATGAGCACCTGATCGCGTTCTCGAACGAGAGCTTTTATGATGGCCGGCTGGTGACGTTTCCCTCGGCGTGCTTCCAGCATCCAGACATGGGGGTGCAACTTCGTTACGTGGAGAACGGCGTCTACGATCGAGGCGGCCGGCGCGACAATCCACGCGAAGCGCAAGTCGTCGCCGGCATGGTGCTCGACCACTTCCGCAAAACTCCAAGCAAAACGCTCGGCGTCATCGCCTTCAGCTACGCCCAGATGGACGCCATCGAAAACGAGGTCGAACGCCAACTGCGCGAGCATCCCGATCTGGAAGGCTTCTTCAAACGCGACCGCCTCGAAGGATTCTTCGTCAAGAACCTCGAGACGGTGCAAGGCGATGAACGCGACGTGATTCTCCTGAGCGTCGGCTATGGACGCGACGAGCAAGGCAAGATCGCCCTCAACTTCGGTCCGCTTAATCGCGAAGGCGGCGAGCGCCGGCTCAACGTCGCCGTCACCCGCGCTCGCCAGCGCCTCATCGTCGTCAGTTCGATCAAGGCGCGCGACATAAACCTCGGCAACAGCCAGGCCAAGGGCATCGCGCTTTTACAACGCTATCTCGACTTCGCCGAGCGCGGCATGCACGCCATCATCGACGAAGCCGACACGCCGCCCGCCGCGGTCACCAGCCTGCATGAGGACGTCATGGCGGAGCTGAAGAAGCTTGGCTTTGAGGGTGTTCCCTTCGTCGGCTGCGGGCCATGCCGGCTCGACATCGGTGTGCGCGACCCAAAGAACGCGGGGCAGTTCATCCTCGGCATCGAGTTCGACGGCCCAATGCACGTTCAAGCAGCAACGGCGCGCGATCGCGATCGTTTGCGCACGGAGGTGCTCGGCCGGCTCGGCTGGAAGTTGCACCGCATTGCCGCCCCCGATTGGATATACCGTAAGCAAGAAGAACTCGCCCGGTTGAAGCAAGCGTTGTCGTAGTTTCCTCGTTTGGCGCACGAGCGGCGCCATGCGATTGCACGGCGCCACTCGGGCGCCAAACGAAGACCACCCCCTGACGAAAGGACCACCCCCTGACGAAAGGACCACCCCATGCAAGCGAAAGACGCCATCAAAAACGCCCTCGCCTCCTCGTTGGACACGCTGAACATGTTTCTCTGCGATTTGTCCGATGTCGACATCACCGTGCGGCCCGTGCCCGGCGCCAATCACATTGCCTGGCAACTCGCCCATTTGGTCGTTGCTGAGAGCTTTTTGCTCGGCGATCAACTTCCCGGCGTGCAGTATCCGGAAGTGCCCAAAGCGATCGCGGACCTAGGCAACGAACGCACGGGCAAAGCCGATCCGCCGGGAGGGTACCTTGCCAAGTCGAACTATGTCGATTTTCTCGGCAAGATGCGCGCCGCCACCATCATTGCCGTCGAGAAGCTCACCGACAAGGACTTCGACAAGGCGACTACGAACGTCATGGCAAAACACGCGCCGACGCTTGGCTCGTTGCTCATCCTGACAGCAAACCACACGCTCATGCACGGCGGCCAGTTCACGGTCGTCCGCCGAGCGTTGAACAAGCCGGTGGTATTCTGAGGTATGTAACACGGAGAGCGCTCAGATGACGGAACTGCCGTTTCGTGCGCGACAAGACGGCCTTGGCCTGCTGTGACCTGATGCCGAAATGATCGGCGATCAGAGTCTACGCGAAAGCGAAGGATACGGCGAAATCCCTCACTTACGCTTCGGGATCCGAAAAAAATTGAAAGGCAACGTCATGAAAAGCCTGCGATTAGCCAGCATTCTCGTCTTTATCTGCGCGAATTGTGGTGTGGCCTCTGCACAGGGCATGCCGTGGTGGAATCGCGAGGTCGCCGATGCTCTCATTCGCGCCGGCGGCAACCGCGCCGAACTCGAACGAGCCCTTCATGCCGCGCCAAAAGACCAGCGGCTTGGCATCGCGTTCCTCATCGCTCACATGCCGCCCAAGGACCTCACGGCACTCAAGGCCGACTTCTTGCTGACGAACCTCGATCTCGCCTACCAGGCACGGGCCAAGATGCCGTGGGGCAAGTCGATTCCCGACGAGCTATTTCTCAACGATGTGCTTCCCTACGCCAGCGTCACGGAGACGCGCGAACCATGGCGCAAGGAGATGATGGACTTGTGTGTGCCGATCGTCAAAGACGCCAAGACCCCGTCCGAGGCGGCGCAATCTCTGAACGCAGCCATCTACACCAAGCTCAATGTTCGTTACTCGACGAAGCGAAATCGCCCCGACCAAAGCCCAAGCGAGAGCATCAAGACCGGCCTGGCGTCCTGCACCGGGCTATCGATCCTGCTCGTCGACGCGTGCCGAAGCGTTGGCGTCCCCGCTCGGCTCGTCGGCATCGCCAAATGGCCGAACAAACCGGGCAACCACACCTGGGTCGAAATCTGGGACGGCGCATGGCACTTCACCGGCGCCTGCGAGTACGACAAGAACGGTCTGAACCGCGCGTGGTTCACCGGCGACGCCGCCCTCGCCAAGAAGGACACCGTCGAAAGCGCCATCTGGGCCGTCAGCTTCAAGCGCACGGGCAGCACTTTCCCACTCGTCTGGTCGCCGGGCGGCAAGGACGTCTTTGCCGAGAACGTCACCGAACGCTACACGCGCAAAGCGAAGCCGCCGGAAAAGAAGGCCGGTCTCTCGAATGAGGAATCGCAGCGCATTCTTGAAGCGGCACAAGCGTTTTTCGATACCGGCAAGAAACCGGGCACGGAGATGGACTCGGCGCTCAAGTCCAACGACGATGCAGTGCGCAAGCTCGTCTGGCAATCGTATGCAGCGTCGAAAAGGCACGCCGGGCTCAAGGCCGACTTCGACAAGAAACAGGTGACGCACGAAAAGCTGGTCAGCCCCTATGTGTTGAAGATTGTCGGCAAGAAGCCGGCGAACGGCTGGCCGCTGTTCATCGCCATGCACGGTGGCGGCGGCGTCCCAAAAGCGGTCAACGACAGCCAGTGGGCCATCATGCAAAAGTACTACCGCGATCAACCGGTCGAAGGTTATCTCTACCTCGCCCTGCGGGCGCCCAACGATGTCTGGAACGGCTTCTACGATGACTATTGCTGCCCGCTCGTAACGAACCTCATCCGCCAGTTCACTGTGTTCGGCGAAGTGGACGCCAACCGAGTG
>VGZI01000063.1 GCA_016872605.1 Planctomycetota bacterium | reverse complement strand
GATTTGGCATGATCGACATCCTTGCCGGAAGACTGGGGCGGCTTGCCAGCTTGACGCAAACGTCCCGTTTTGTCCAGGCCAATTGCAGCTGCAAAGCGATTTGTGAAATGGTCATCTAGCAGTGGCATGCCTGAAGACTGGACGGTCGGCCGCGCGGGACACGGAGGACGTTCGGCCCGTTCCGCTCAGTTTCGTGAAACTTACGCAAATACACCTGCCCCCGGTAGTTCAGGACATTGTCGAACTGCTTGTCTTAACGGGGATGCGAGTCGGTGAGGCGGTCATCATGCGAGCGATTGATCTAGACATGACCGGAAAGGTATGGTTGTACAAGCCCCGATACCACAAGAATCTGTGGCGAGGCCACACCAGAAAAATCGCGATCGGACCACGCGGCCAGCTCATTCTCCGAAAGTACCTCACGCCCAAGGTTGACGCCTATGTGTTTTCGCCCCGCCAACAGCAAGTGCTGATCAACGCGGAGAAAAGAGCGGGACGCAAGACAAAGGTGCAGCCTTCGCAGCTTTGTCGAAAAAAAGCCCACCCAAGAAAAAAACTCGGGGAACGGTTTTTGTCCGGAGATATCAACGCGGCCATTCAGCGTGCATGCGGGCGAGCCAAAGTTTCTCCTTGGCATACCCACCAGTTACGCCACACCGCGGCTCTCGAAGTGAGCAGGCAGCATGGCCTTGAAGCTGCTCGCGCGATGCTCGGCCAGAAAACCGTACAGGTCAGCGCCCACTATGCCGGCATCGACGAAAAGCTCGCTAAGCATGTTGCGAGAAAGATCGGATGAACATGGATGCGTAGAATAGGTCCACGGCGGCTAGGAAGTCGCGAGCCGAAAAATGGGTCAGTCTCACCCACCCGCCGCCGTCTTACTTTGAGACGCCGCGAGACACGGCCATGAGTCAAGGCGAAACGAACAGTCACAGGGGCAGAGCCTCAAGGTCACCGATCCACGTCTTTCTCAATGCACTCTCGGCTCAACAAGAGCGAGTGAGTGAAGCATGTTGTGCCACAAGGGAGGCGGCGCCATTGGTGGCTTCCAAAATCCTGGCGAGCTGGAACAAAGCCAACACCACCCTCCAGAGAGAAGAAAAGAAAATAAGAAGGCACTATGCATCTGCAATCGAAGCCACTGCAAAGATGCCTACTTACCTTGGGGAGTGGTGGTTTCGGAAATTGGAAAAGCTCCTGACGGCGCATCAAGAATTATGGCAGCGCGCCGAGAAGGTCGTGGAATGGGCGTTGAAGGAAGAGAAAAATCGGCTTGACGCAGCGGAAGTTCAGGACGTCAAAGAACAAGCAGATGTGTTCGAGTTTCGGCGACCAATTCGACCGGAAATACTTCGCATCCGAAGGTCGCGGCTCCCGGATTTAAGCCAGCTCGAACAGGCTCAGCGATTGCTCAACGCAAGTGTTGCAGAGCAACAAATGATAGTGGACGAGGCCCTGGTGGACGCGAGCGCAATACCAGCACAGGCTCAAGCTCGCGCGACGCGCAAACAGATCTGTCCGCTGGCGATCAAAGATGGCATGGTATACGTCGAGGGGGTGCCGGTTCCGTTGGCGGGATCGACAATGGATGGAGCGATAGCAGCGAAATTCTTCCTTTCAGTGTTAATCGAACAAAACGGGAGCATGATTAGTTCCACTGACATCAATAACCTGGAAAAGACGAAGTCTGAGGGACTGGTGGGCACCAAGTGGAAACTCGTGAAAAGGCAGCTACCAAAGCAGATCCGTGATCACATCGCCGGTGGCACTGGCCAAGGCTACTGGATCACCCCGCGCCGTGCGGTTGAGCCGGACGGCGAACTGAGGCACGCCAGGGAGGAACGCCACCAAGGAAGCCGCGAACAAACGCGATTTTTTGGAACGCGCCCTGCAGCGTGATTCCGTGATGCTTCCATGCGTCAGCCGTATAGGTTATTTAATCTATACGCCAAGATCCCGACCTTGTTGCGATTGTTTGGCCGGCCGATGGCCGCGGGGAATTTATTAGCACGACTTGTCTGAAGAGAAGATGCGACCGCGGCCCTCCGCTTGAGCCGACACATAACTTGGCGACCCGCGAAAGTGCGTGACCGCGCCGCTTTTTCGCTCGCCCGGGTCAGCCTGCTCGCTTGGAAAGGCCAGGCGGGGGCACGGTGAAGTTTCTGGGACGCGATCCGCATTCCTCCCCTCTTCTTTCGGGAGATGGGCCGGGGGTGAGGGATCGCAGCCGAAAGGCTTTGGCAGGAGCGCGCAGCGTGCCCCCCCATTTGTGTTTGGTGCCGCTGGCCGCACCAGCGACAACCGCAATAACCGAACCTCGCGGCGCCTAACGAAGCATCATCGCTTCGCGACTCATCAAGTGTGCGAAGTGTCCTTGAAAAAACTTCAAGAAAAAGGGAGACTTCTCGCTCGACGCGACTGCTTTTTTACATAACCGCAAGCCACACAAGCGTTTTGATGCTGTCCGACGCTGCCCAGGGAATCAATCGAGCCGACTCCAGGCAGGCGACGCAGCGACCACCAGCGAATGAACAGGAAACCCGCATAAAATGGGCTGTATTCGCATGCTCATCCTCGCATTCGACGTAAGTCCTATGGCTACTTGGGTCGCGGGGCTGTCGCGTCCAGCGAGAAGTGTCGAAAAAGGGGAATCATCAGCGTGCGCGCTCTTGACATGCGGACCATGATGAGTGTTTGGCCCGCGACTTCTTCACTCGCTTCCAAGCGATGTAAACGAAATTCCCTAGCGCCTTGAAATCGGTCGGGCGAATCGAATCATAGGTGCTACAGTAATGGAGCGTGTCGCCGACGAATGGAAGCCGGTAATACCGGATCCGATTCCGATTGAGTCGACGCCCGAACTCCATGACCGCGGCGCGATCCTGGTACCGGCCGTTTTCGGCGCATTCTCGAAGGTGTACCGGGCCCACCCGAGCGACCTTTTCCGCATCGCCACCGTGGGCACGTGTGGTCTGCCAGCTGGCGACATCCATCCGGATCTTGTGAACCGCCTTGCCGGGGAGCCGCAGCGTGCCGTTATCGACGCTCGTAAGTAGCATCCTGGCAATGATATGCGCCTCATGATCTCTCGGCTAATTGGCCTGCATCCTGGGTCGATCGCGCGGGACATCCGTCTGGGCGTCTGACCCGTTTTCCGTACGCAGTTTCTCCGCTCTTGGTCCACGTAAATCCTGTCAACACGTCGCGCTCGGAGCCACCTTTTGACCGACCGCGCTGGCGACCTGCATTCTCGACGAAACGCCGCGCGATAATCCCCCGCCAAACCATTTCCGGTATTACTTCGTATTAACATTGCCAGCGCAGTCAGGAAGTATAACAAAGACATACCTGGAACGGCGAAAACTACTCGATGGGTCAATGGGTATGAGCATCGACTGCGGATCAGCCTCGACCGGCGTGCCGACTCCCGCGCCGGCCTCACGCCCGAGACCACTGTCGCGGCGCATCATGCACCAAGTTCGGCGGTTGCACCTGTTCCTCGGGCTGTTCCTGCTTCCATGGGTCCTGCTCTACCGCTCGTATGGGTTCCTGTTCAGCCACCAGACTGTGTTTCCCGACCAGCCGACGCGGACGTTTGGCCCTGACGAGGTTTGCGGCGCGCCGCTCGAAGGACTGCCAAGGCCAGCGGACATGGCCGAGGAAGTCGTCGCGGCCCTAAACGAGAAGGGCTGTTCGTACTGCGTGGTCCGGCCCGACGAGGCGGCGTTCTCGCGAAGCAGAGTGACCGTCCAAACTCGCGTGCCAGGCGTCGAACACAGTGTCGTCGGCGACGTGCAGCGGTTTAAGGAAAAGGGCGACGGCTGGGAGGCGGCCGGGAAGGCGCCGACGCCGCGTATCGTCCAGCGCCTGGTGCCGTGGGGTGACGACGTACTGGCGATCGGCGTGGCAAGGGAGATGGGCAACGTCGCCGACATCCAGGCTGGCACAGTCGGCGGCAAGAAGTGACAGTGAAGACAACATCATCGACATTTCGCGGAGGTGACTCATGAGAAGGCGATTCGGACGCATAGGCTTGCTCGCCCTGGCGGCGCTGACGATATTCCTGGGAGGTTGCTCCAACAACGCCCGGCGACCGGGCAGAGTGCGCGTCGTGGCGACGTACAGCATTCTCGGCGATCTGGTCCAAAACGTCGCCGGCGATAGCGCGGAGGTGACGACGCTCGTCGGCCCCGACTGCGATGCGCACACCTTCGAGCCGACGCCCAAGGACGGCGTTTCGCTTGCCGAGGCGGACATCGTCTTCGAAAACGGGGTGAACTTCGAGGGATGGCTCGACAAGTTGCACAAGTCCTCGAAGTCGAAGGCGAAGCGGATCGTGGTCACCGAGGGACTGCAGCTGCGAGGGGGCGAGTGCAACCACGCCCACAAGCCCGGCGAGAAACACGAGCACGAAGATGACCCGCACGTCTGGCACGACGTGAAGAACGCGATCCACATGGTCAGCGTGATCCGCGACCAGCTCGCCGAGGCCGATCCGCCGAGCGCTGAGACATACAAGGCCAATGCCACCGCCTACCTCGCCAAGCTCAAGGCGCTCGACGCCTGGGTGGTCGAGAAGGTCACCTCGGTGCCGAAGCAGAACCGCAAGCTAGTGACGAGCCATGACACGTTCGGCTACTTCGCCGAGCGACACGGCTTCGAGATCGTCGGCACGATGCTGACCTCCGTCTCGACCGAGGCGTCCGACCCGTCGCCGGCGACTTTCGCCAGGCTGGTCGAGTCGGTCAAGGCGGCGAAGGTGCCGGCGATCTTCGCCGAGAACGTCCACAACCCCAAGCTCATGGAGCGGCTCGGCAAGGAGGCGGGCGTCAGACTGGCCCAGCCGCTGTTCACCGACGCTCTCGGCAAGCCCGGCAGCGAGGGCGCCACCTATGAGAAGATGGTCCGCCACAACGTCACCATCATCGTGGAAGCGCTGAAATAATGAACGACCCCTGGCTCCCTTACTCCCGAGGCAGACACGCCGAACCGGTGCAAGGCGCTCCTGCGCTATTGGCGGAGTCGCTGTTCGTGACTTACCCTGGCGCGCACGGACTGGCATTGCGCGGCGTGAGCGTGCGTGTCCCCTGCGGCACCTGCGCGGCGCTGATCGGCCCGAACGGTTCGGGAAAGAGCACGTTGCTCAAGGCGGTGGCCGGGCTGGTGTCGGTTGCTTCGGGCGTCGTGCGCGTCCACGGCAACCCGGTCGGCGCATGCCACCACCGACTCGCCTACCTGCCACAGCGGGGCGAGATCGACTGGGCGTTCCCGATCTCCGTCGAGCGGCTGGTGTTGTCGGGCCGCTACGTTCACCTGGGCTGGCTGTCTTGGCCGGGGAGTCGTGACCGAGAGATCGCCTCTGCGGCCCTCGACCACCTGGGCCTGTCGTCCCTCGCCGACCGGCAAATTGGAATGCTGTCGGGCGGTCAGCAGCAGAAGGCATTGCTCGCCCGCGCCCTGGCCCAGGAAGCAGACCTTCTTCTGCTCGACGAGCCGTTCAACGCCGTGGACGCCCGGACGCAGGACTCGATCTACCAAGCCATGCGCTCGCTGCGCGACGGCGGCAAGACGCTGGTCGTCGCCACGCACGACCTGAGCCGGTTGGACGGCGCGTTCGACGCAGTCGTCCGCCTGCGGGACGGCCAAGTCGAGACGAAACCTCTCAACGGCGTCGCCGGGAAGGAGCGGGCATGGACTACCTGACTGCGCCGTTTCGCTACGGCTTCATGCAGAACGCGATCCTGGCGGCGGTGTTGGTGGGCGTCACCTGCGCCGTGCTCGGCGTCCACGTTGTGCAGCGACGGATGGCGTTCATCGGCGAGGCGCTGGCGCACACGACCTTGCCGGGCCTGGTGATCGCGCACTTGTTCGGCTGGAGCCTGTCACTGGGCGGACTCTGCGCGGCCCTAGCGACAGCGCTCTTGATCGGCTGGGCGTCTCGCCGAGATGCGGTCAAGGAGGACACGGCCATCGGCGTCGTATTCACGGGCATGTTCGCTCTCGGCGTGCTGCTGATGAGCCGTACGCGTTCCTATCGCGACTTGACGCACATGCTGTTCGGCAACGTCCTGGGCGTGACGACGGAAGACCTATGGTTCATCGGAGGCGTGGCGGCGGTCGTGTTGACGTGCTTGGCGCTCTTCCACAAGGAGTTGGAACTGACCGCGTGCGACCCAATTTACGCCGAGGTGATCGGGCTGCGCGCCGACCTGATGCGGTTCCTTCTGCTGGGCCTGGTCGCCCTGGCCGTGGTCACCGGCATCCAGACCGTCGGCGTCGTCCTGACCAGCGCCCTGCTCATCACCCCGGCGGCGACGGCGGCACTGCTGTCCGACCGGATGCCCCGGCGGATGTTGCTCGGGGCGTTGCTGGCGACGGCCTGCTCGGTCGCCGGGCTGACGGCGTCCTACGTCACTGAAACGTCGTCGGGCTCGGCCATCGTCCTTTGCTGCACCGCAGCGTTCATGGCCGCCTACGCGGCCCGCTCGGCGTGGCATCGGCTTCGACCGACTGCCGCGATTCCGGTGACAAAAGACGAGCCGAGCGAAGTCGCTCCGGCATAGGAGGTGTCCCGGTGCAACTGACGACGAAGCGGATGCCGCTGGCCCAACTTGTGTTCTGTCAGGGCTGCTGCTGCGGCCGCACGGATCGCTACAGGCCGGAACTGCCCGTGGAGCAGCTCAAGGAGATCTGGAAGTCCGAGAAGCTCAACCGCACGGTGCGGTTGACCATCAGCGGCTGCCTGGGTCCGTGCGATTTGGCCAATGTGGCCCTGGTCATGCTACCCGAAGGCAACGTCTGGCTCGGCGGCATGGAGGGAGCTGAAGTGTACGAGCGGCTGGTCACCTGGGCGCGATCGTGTCACGCCGCGGGGCGAGTGCTGCCGCTGCCTGAGGAGTTGGAGTCTCTCCGGTTCGAGAGGTTCCAGACGGAGGAGGTTGCGTTATGACAGTAAGCACGCTCGGCGGCCCGCAACAGGTGACGGCATGGGATGGGGCCGAGGTCGCCACGTTCGACATGGATCGCGATGATATTTTGGTCGTGCAGCGGCCACCCGTTCCGGGCATTGCGGATGCCATCCAGTCGGTCTGCGCGCTCTCCTGCAGGTATACGGTCACGGAGGCAGTCGCCGAAGTGCACGCCTCCGAGGCGCTCGGCGCCTTGCGGATCGTACACCCGGTGCTGGCAGCGGACATCGTCGGTTTGAGCCGCAGCTTCCTAGGCCAGTTCGACGTCGACGAGGCGTCGTTGCGAGTCGAGGTGGTGGACAAGCAGTCCTGCCCGGACTTCCACTGCGACAATGTGCGAGTGCGGCTGGTGACAACCTACTATGGCCCGACCACCGAGTACGTCCGCATCGACTCCCCAAAGGACGTGCAGGTCGCGCCGTTGTTCGCCCTGGTTTTCCTGAAGGGACAAAAGCACCGCACCCACGGCGATGCCGTTCATCACCGCTCACCGGATGTACCGCCGGGTAGCAAGAGGCTGTGCGTGGTTCTGGATTTCTGAACTGATGGAAGCATTTAACCAGGAGTAAAGAGCAATGGCTAACGGAAACAAGGCCGCGCGGTCCTACGTAAAGTTGCAAAGCTCGGAGAGCTCCGACTGTTACTACGTCCATAAGAACCGCCGCAACATGGCGGAGCGAATGGAGCTTCGCAAGTACGACCCGATCGTGCGCAAGCATGTGATTTATCGCGAGGGCAACCGATGACCACCAATGAGAATCGCACTCCAACCAATCGCTAGACTTGAGAGAGATCCATGAAGAAGGGCATTCATCACGACTACCGCCTCGTCGTTTTTCAGGATAAGTCGGCCGGCCTCGTGTTCCTGTGCCGGTCCACTGTCAAAACACCCCAGACCATCGTCGGGACCGATGGCGAGGAGTACCCGCTCTTTTCACTCGACATATCGAGCGCTTCGCACCCGTTCTTCACGGGCAAGATAAAGTTCATGGACACGACCGGCCGCGTCGAAAACTCCAACAAGAAGTACAGCAAATTCCGGGACACCAAGGAGCCGCAGTAATGGCAAAGGAACGGCTGCTAGTCACTGTCCTGTCCGGTTTCCTCGGCGCGGGCAAAACGACCCTGCTCAGCCACGTCTTGAACAACCGCGCCGGCATGAAGGTGGCGGTCATTGTCAACGACATGAGCGAGGTCAACATTGATGCTGCCCTCGTTGGTGACGCTGTTGCCCTGAGCCGGACCGACGAAAAACTGGTCGAGATGAGCAACGGCTGCATCTGCTGCACGTTGCGTGAGGACTTGCTGCAGGAAGTGGCGAAACTGGCCACGGAAGGCCGCTTCGACCATCTGCTCATCGAGTCCACGGGCATCAGTGAGCCGATGCCGGTCGCCGAGGTGTTCGACGCCAAGTTGGGCGAGACGCCGCTGGCCGATCTCGCCCGGCTGGACACCACGGTAACGGTCGTCGATGCGGCCAACTTTCTCGCCGAGTTTACCGACGCCGTAACGCTGCGCGAACGCGGCCTGGCCGCGACTCCCGATGACGAGCGAGGCGTGGCTGACCTGCTGCTCGATCAGGCCGAGTTCGCCGACGTGATCGTGATCAACAAGTGCGACCTGGCTTCGCCCGAGCAACTGGACTGCCTGGAGGCTGCTCTGCGCCGCATCAACCCCGTCGCGCGAATCGAACGCACGACGAACGGCCTTTTGCCGCCGGATCGGGTGATCGGCACCGGTCTGTTCTCGATGGAGCGCGCCCGGCGCATGTCGGGCTGGGCGGCGGGACTGCGCGGCGAGAAGTTGCCCGAGACGCAGGAGTACGGCATCGCGTCGTTCGTCTACCGCGCCCGCAGGCCGTTCCACCCGATGCGGCTTTCTGAGCGACTGAGCAGAGACTGGCCTGGCGTGCTGCGCGTCAAGGGCTTCCTCTGGCTGGCGAACCGGATGGGCGATGTCTGCTTCTGGCAGCAGGCTGGCCGGATGTGCCACACGGGCAAGACGGGCCTGTGGTGGGCGGCGGTGCCGCGCGAGCGCTGGCCGACCGGCGAACGCGCCCTGGCACGCATCACCGCCAACTGGCAGGAACCGTTCGGCGACCGGCGGCAGGAACTGGTCTTCATCGGCATCGGTCTGGACGAGGGCGAGGTCCGCCGCGACCTCGACGCCTGCCTTCTGACGGACGGAGAGATGGCCGGCGGCGAGACAGCCTGGGCGGCCCTGCACGACCCCTTCGCCGCCTGGGACGCGGCGTGAACCTCATGTAAGAAAGGAAAGCATGAAGACGCCACGCAAGAAACGCGACAAGTTGCCGGTCACCGTCCTGTCCGGCTTCCTCGGCGCGGGTAAGACCACGCTGCTCAACCACGTCCTGAGCAACCGCGAGGGACGGAAGGTCGCCGTCATCGTCAACGACATGTCCGAGGTCAACATCGACGGCGCGCTGGTCAAGACAGGCGATGCGGCCCTGTCGCGCACCGACGAGAAGCTGGTCGAGATGTCCAACGGCTGCATCTGCTGCACCCTCCGCGAGGATCTTCTGAAGGAGGTGGCGCGGCTCGCGATGGAGGGGCGATTCGACTATCTGCTCATCGAATCGACCGGCGTGAGCGAGCCGCTGCCGGTCGCGGAGACGTTCACGTTCGAGGACGAGGAAGGACAGTCGCTCTCGAAGGTGGCCCGGCTCGACACGATGGTGACCGTGGTCGATGCGGTGAATTTCCTGAACGACTACGCCTCCGCCGACGCCCTGGCCGACCGCTCCCTGGCGATCAACGAGGAGGACGACCGCGAGGTGGTCGGACTGCTGGTCGATCAGGTCGAGTTCGCCGACGTGATCGTGATCAACAAGACAGACCTCCTCACGCCGAAAAAGGGCGATCAACTGGAAGGCATCCTGCGCTCGCTGAACTCCTCCGCGAGGATCGTCCGCGCCGAGCGCGGCAGGGTGCCGTTGGGCGAGATCCTCGACACCGGGCGGTTCGACTTCGACCGGGCTTCCGAGGCACCCGGCTGGATGGCCGTGCTGCGCGGCCAGGAGCAGCCCGAGACCGCCGAGTACGGCATCACCAGCTTCGTCTACCGCGCCCGCAGGCCGCTGCACCCGGAGCGGTTCTGGGAGTTCATCCAGAACAAGCGAGTGTTCAAGGGGCTGGTGCGCTCCAAGGGCTTCTGCTGGATCGCCACCCGCCCCGACTGGATCGGCCTGTGGTCGCAGGCCGGCAAGGTGGCCGAGCTATCGCCGCATGCCGTCTGGTGGGACAGCGTCCCCGAAAGCGAGTGGCCCGACGACCCCGAGAGTCGGCTGGGCATCGTCTGCCAGTTCGAGGGCGAGTGGGGCGACCGTCGCCAGGAGTTGGTGTTCATCGGGCGCAAGCTGGACGAGGCCAAGGTCCGCGCCGCGCTGGACGCCTGCCTGCTGACCGACGCGGAGATGTCCGGCGGCCCCGAGGCATGGGCGACACTGCCCGACCCGTTGCCGGAGTGGCCGACGCCCGAGCAGGCGCTGGCGGCACAACGAGAAGACGGAGGTGAAGCGTGATGAACCTGTTCAGTCAGAAGCCGGCGCACGATCCGGCGGTCGCGGAACGGCTCAAGGGTTGGGCCAGGGAGTTGCTCGGCCTGGGCGACGACGTGGCCGTGACGGTGATGCAACTCAACTGCGCCGAGGACGACTGCCCCGACGTGGAGACGGTCGTCGGCGTGCTGGAGCAGGGCAACCAGCGCAAGTTCAAGGTGCTGAAGCCGCTGGCCGAGGTGACGCGCGACGACCTCGCGACTGCCCTGCGTCAATCGACCTGATCACCACGATCCGACAACTACGGAGGAACACCTGTGACCCGCTCATTCTGTTGTCTCGCTCTGCTGATCGCGGCGAACGCCCGCGCCGACGCGCTGCCGGACCCCGCCTCCCGGAACAAGGGTGAAGCCTGTCGCCGCGGCGCATCCGGCTACGACGCCGAAGTGGAAGTGACGCTGGGCGGCGTCACGCGCCACGGGCGGATCATCGTCACGCCCGACGGCTGCGTCCACCTCGAACACCTCGACGAGCAGGCCCGCCGCTGGGTGAGTGGGGTGATCCGCCCGGAACCCACTCCCTCGGAGGGGTGGGACGATCGCGCCCGCCCGCCGCAGCGCGTCTGGGGCCGAGTCGGAGGGAACGTCGTGCTGGCCGAAGTTCACGCGCCCGGCGGGTCACTCAGGGTCACCCGACACAAGGTTCTTGCCGCTCGTTGACCCGCCCGGCGCGAGCCTTGGCTCACGCCAACTGGATCTTGCCGTGGTCGTCGCAGTGGTCGCCGTGCGGGTGGTGCAAGTGGCCGTCAACCAGGTAATCGACGTGGTCGCCGTGCGGCACCGCTTCGTGGCCGCAGCCCGGCCCGTGGCGGTGGCCCTTGTCGTGAGCGCCGCAGTCGTGGCACGGCGTGCAGTCGGCGGGGTTGGCGCTGCTGACAGCCAGGGTGTGTTCCTCGACCGTGCCGCCGTTCTGGTGATGGAGGTGGCCGTCGTGCAAGTAGTCGGTGTGGCCGTCGTGCTTGATGGCCGTGTGGCCGCAGGCCGGGCCGTGCTGGTGGTCGTGACCTTCGTGGGTGTGAGCCATGTCAATCCTCCCCTTCTTGGGTGGCCGTCGCCGGTGCCGCGTCCAACTCGTTCGCGTGCGCCAGCGCGTTCAGGATCAGGTCGGCGACGTGCCGATCCGCGAGCGCGTAGTAGATGTGGTTGCCGTCCCGCCGCCGGGCGATCAACCCTTCCTGTCGGAGGATGCGGAGCCGCTGGGAGACGGTCGAGAACTTCTCGCCGACCGCCGCCACGATCTCGGTCACGCACAACTCGCCGTTCTCGAGGACGCCGAGGATTCGCAGCCTGGCGGCGTCCCCCATCGCGCGGAACAGTCGGGCAGCGCGCTCCAGCGAGGCGGGCGGGAGCGCTTCCTCCACATGGCCGTGGTCGCTCTCGTTGCAGGGTGGGATGACTTCCTTCACGGCGAGCCTCCGTTCCACTATTCGATGATTCTATTAAATAGCAGAGTAGGCGCTACTTGTCAAACCTCTGAAGGCGGGGTTGCCGCGGAATGCGGGTGGCGTATAACTTGGTATTACCAGTATAGGTATTACATTGTCGGCACGAAATCGCCTTTCGTGCGAACCTCAACAGGAGCAACCACCATGACGGCGACGGCGGAAAGGGTGCCAGTGACGGTCCTCACCGGCTTCCTCGGCTCGGGCAAGACGACGCTGCTCAACCACATCCTGACGGCCAACCACGGCAAACGCATCGCCGTCATCGAGAACGAGTTCGGCGAGGTCGGCGTCGATCAAGATCTCGTCATCAACGCCGAGGAAGAGATCTTCGAGATGAACAACGGCTGCATCTGCTGCACCGTTCGCGGCGACCTCATCCGCATCCTCGGCAACCTGATGAAGCGTCGCGACCGCTTCGACTACATCCTGGTCGAGACGACCGGCATGGCCGACCCTGGCCCGGTGGCGCAGACGTTCTTCGTGGACGACGAGATCCGCGCGCGGACGAAGCTCGACGGCCTCGTCACGCTGGTGGACGCCAAGCACGTCCAGCAACACTGGGACACCAACGAGGTGCAGGAGCAGATCGCCTTCGCCGACGTGATCATGCTGAACAAGACCGACCTCGTATCCGCCGAGGAACTCGACGCCCTGGAGGCGCGCATCAAGGCGATGAACGCGGCGGCGAAGGTCTACCGCACGCGGAACAGCGTCATCGACATGGACCGCATCCTCAACGTCGGCGGCTTCGACCTCGACCGCGCGATGGTCACCGACCCGCAGTTCCTCGAACCGGAGTACCCCTTCGAGTGGGGCGGCGTCTTCGCCCTGGAGGCCGGCGACTACGCCCTCGTCATGCAGGAGGGGCCGGACCCGGCGATGAAACTGGCCCTTCTCTCGGCCCCCAATGGGCTGGCCTCCTCGGTCGAAGACGCCGTGTGGTGCTTCAGCGAGCGCGAACCGGCCACGGTGACCGGCCCCGTCGAGCCGGGCAAGCGCCTGCTGGAGGCGGTCCTGCCCGGCGGCGAGGTGCGCTTCCCGATCCGCATCACCCAGGCTGGCGACTACGCCCTGTTCACCGAGCATCACCCCGACGAGTTCAGGGCCGAGTTGCGCGGCAGGGCGGGCCTCCTGGCGGCGAAGGAATCGCGCGCCTACAAGCCGGACCACGAACACGACGACGAGGTGTCCTCGGTCGGCATCACCATCCCCGGCGACCTCGACCAGAAGAAGCTGAACAGGTGGCTCGGCGAACTGCTCCAGACGCAGGGCCAGGACATCTTCCGCATGAAGGGCGTCCTGGCGATCAAGGGGGACGCCAACCGCTTCGTCTTCCAGGGCGTCCACATGCTCTTCGACGGCCAGCCGGACCGCCCGTGGGGCAAGACGCCGCGCACCAACAAGCTCATCTTCATCGGTCGCAACCTCGACCGCGAGAAGCTGACGGAGGGCTTCCGCTCATGCTTGGCGTAGGTCGAAAAGCAAGGCTGACGCGCCAGTGGCGAGCAGCGCTGCCCGACCACGTCATCGCCCTGGCGTGGTCGCCGGACAACAAGCACATCGCCGCCGCTGCGGTCAAAGGTCCGGTCGCGCTCCTCGACGCTGCCACCGGCGCGGTGCAGCACCTGCTACCCGGCCACGGGTTCGGGGCCACCTCGCTCGCCTGGTTGGATGACGGCACGGTCGCCAGCGCCGGCCAGGATGGCCGAGTCCGCCTGTGGGACGCCGCCTCCGGGGCCGAGAACCTGTCACTCGACGCCGGGGCGAAGTGGGTCGAGCGGGTCACCGTCAGCCCGTACGGCACCTGGATCGCCTCGGCGGCGGGGAGGAAGGTGCGTCTGTGGGGCCGCGACGGCAAACTTCTGCGCGACTGGCCCGAACACGCCAGCACCGTGACTGACATCGTGTGGAAGCCCGGTGGCAAGGAACTCACCTCGTCGGCCTACGGCGGCGTCCGCCTCTGGTCGCCTGCCGTCGATGCACCCGTGCGCGAGTTTTCGTGGAAGGGGTCGGTGCTACGGCTGGCGTGGTCGCCCGACGGCAAGTACCTCGCCACCGGCGACCAGGACTCGACGGTGCATTTCTGGATCGCCGCGACTGGCCAGGATCTCCACATGTTCGGCTACCCGATGAAGGTGCGCGAACTGGCCTGGGACAGGGGCAGCCGCTTCCTGGCCACCGGCGGCGGCCCGGTCGTGACGGTCTGGGACTGCTCGGGCAAGGGGCCGGAAGGCACGACGCCGCTGCAACTGGAAGGCCACGACGAGGAGGCGACGATGAACGCGCTGGCCTTCCAAAAAGCCGGGCCGTTGCTGGCGTCGGGCGGCGGCGATGGCAAACTCGTCCTGTGGCAGCCCGAGAAGGGCAACCGACCGCTCGCCGAGTCCAGGCTCGACGCCGGCGTCACCCAGGTGGCGTGGTCGGGCGACGACGCGCGGCTCGCGGTCGGCACCGATTCGGGCGAGGTCGTGGTGCACGACACGTGATGAACACAAGGGGACGATCCGTGACCGAAGCGCCTCCAAACACGTTTGCCGACCGCCTCCGCGAGTGGCTGCGCGCCCTTTTCGCCTACGACTGCTTCCCAGTGTTCAGCGCCCACGTCCGGCGGTTCGTCTGCCACCCGCTGGGCGTGCTGACGCTCGCGGCGTTGGCCTCACTGTTGTGCGGCCTATTCTTGCATGCGCAGGGCTTCGTGCTGTGTGGCGGCGTCCTGGCCGTAATCGCCCTCGGAGTCATCTGGCCGTGGCTGTCGCTGCGTGGGCTAGACGGCTTTGTCGCCTTCGACCGCACCCGTGCCTCGGAAGGGGACACCGTCCAGGTCCGTCTCACGCTCCGCAACGTGCTGCCTTGGTCGGCTTGGGGGCTGGCGGTGCGCGGCGGCTTCGGCGAGTCGGCGGAGGCGGTCGCCGGCATCGCGTCGGCCCCGAGCCGGCGGACGGCGCTGTGCCGTTGGGAATTCAAACCCCTCTGCCGGGGCGTATATCCGCTGGCCGCGCTGAAGCTGACGACCGGGTTCCCCTTCGGCCTGTGGGAGAACAGCCGAGAGGTGACCGTCGAGACGCTGCTGGTGGTCTGGCCCCGCACCTTCCCGGTCGGCCCCATCCCTCCCGTCAGCGGCGACCGACAGGTCGAGGGGAACGTCTCGCGCTCCAAGGTCGGCACCAACGGCGACGTGCTGGGCGTGCGGCCCTACCGGCGGGGCGACTCGCCGCGCCGCATCCATTGGGGGCAGTCCGCGCGGCACGACCGCCTGATCGTCTGTGAACTACAGGCCACATCCCGCCCCGTCATCCAGATTGTTCTCGACGCGGACCCTCGCGTCCACGCCGGCACGGGGCCGGACTCCTCGCGCGAGTGGGCCATCCGTGTCGTCGCCAGCTTCGCCATGGGTTGGCTCGAAGACGGGGCGCAGGTCGGGCTGGCCTGGGGCGGTCACGACATCCCGCCCGCGGCGGGGCAGGCGCAGTTGCATAAGATCCTCGACGCCCTGGCCGCTCTTCCCGAAGAGTGCGACACACCGCTGGCCGAGGTGCTGGCCTGCCCGAAGTGCCGGGGCTTCCGAGACGGGCTGCAAGTCATCGTCACCACCGACCGCACCCACGCCCGCCAGGGCTGCGGAGTGTGCGAGGCCGAAGACCAGCGCTGGGTCGTGCTAAAAGCCGGAGCGTTCGGCGAGTCGGCCTGGGACCCGGCGTGGGGAGACCGTCCGTCGCCCTGGCTGCTGATCGAGTCGGCGGAAGCGGTCCCAGCACTTCTACGGGGCGGTTGGCGGGAGGCGCGACATGGCTCCTGAGTTCTCATCGATGGTGCGCCGGGCAACGTTCGTGCTGCTGGCTCTCGCGACAGTCGCGGTGGAGATCGCCGCCAGCGACGGGCGCGCCGTGCTGCAGAGTGTCGGACTGGCTGCCGCCTGGGTCGCCGTCGCCGCCTGCGTCGGCTGGTTCGTGCCGCCCCCCGACGACCCGCGTCGCAAGCCGCCCTTGTGGGTGCTGTTGCTGTTGCTCGCGATGGCTGCCGCGTCGTTCGCCGTCGAGCCGATGCGTCGCGACTGGACCGGCGACGGCCATCCGCTCGAACTCCAGATGGTGTGCGGCCTGCGGAACGTCGGCCTCGGGCTGGCCGCTTGCGCCGGCTGGGTCCTGTGCTTGCGGCTGGCCTGCGTGGTGAGCCTGTTCCTCATCCTGTTCGCCGCCGCCATGACGAACCACCCCGTCGTCATGGTCGTCCTCGGCCTCTACACGGCGACCGGCAGTGTCTGGCTGATGCTAGCCTACTGGGCCGGCCTAAGGTCCGACTTCGTCGCCGCCGACAAGGCTGTGGCTATCGAGGTTGAGGCGGGCGGCGAGCGGGTGCCGTGGCTGGGACTGAGTTTCCTCGTCCTCGCACTGGGCGGCGCTGTGGCCCTGGTCGTCATCGGTCCGAAAAGGGCGGTGCTGTCGCTGGGGGAGTGGCTGCCCACCTCGGGCGGCACGGGTGAAATAGACCCATTCGCGCGCTACGGTATCGGCGACGGGCCGGAGGAGACGGCGGGCGAGAACGCCAAAGCCGCCGGCATGGTCGAGACGGACAGGGTGATCGAGGACAACAGGAAATCGCTCATCGACGCCGTCAACGACACATACGGCCCCCCGCACAAGCCGCCCAAGAATCAGGAGAAGATGATCGCCGCCGGTCAAGCGAAGGTGATCGAGAACCACGGCAAGCTGCCAGACAATCGCCGCCCCAGCCGTGATTTCGACACCGCGCGCCAGGGGCCGCAGGACGCGAAGAGGCCGGGAAGCCAGAAGGCGCGCGGGCTGTTCGAGGTACAGGGCCGCACCCCGCTGCACGTCCGTGTCGTGGTCTATGAGAGCTACGACGCGGTCGAGAAGAAGTGGATAGAGGCCCGCAAGCCGGGCGACCGCCTGTTCGACGCCGAGGGCGGCGACTGGATGAAACTTGGGCATTTTAATGATGCCGGCTGGTACCTGGGGGACGAGCGGCACAAGCTCAAGGCGGCGGACATGAAGAGCAATCTCGTCCCCACGCCGGCGATGGTTACCCGCCTCCGCATCAACAAGGTGGACAGGCCGGAATACTACGAGTGGGACTACGAGGGAGTCCTCGCCCTGGCCGGCAGGAATCGCACCCCGCCCGGCGTGGTCGTCACCACTGACTGCCGCACCCTCGATCCGCGCCGGCTGCCCGAAGCCGCGTTCGGGACGTCCGGCGGTGCGCCGCCGGCCCTGACCGAGGTTCCGGACGCGATCCGCCCCGCGATCGAGCGGATCGCACGGGAATGGGCTGGCGACGAACCGCGCGGCTGGCCGCAGGTGTCCGCTATCCTCACCAAGTTGCGCACCCAGTACACTCTCGACCGGAACGCCGCCGCCTCGGCAGACCACCCGGTGCCGGTGCTGTGGTTCCTGACCACGTCGCGGCGCGGCCCGGACTACCTGTTCGCCACAGCCGCCGCGATACTCCTGCGCTCGCTCGACTATCCGGCGCGCGTCTGCCTGGGCTACTACGCCTCCCCGGACGCCTACGACCCGGAGACGGCGCACACGCCTGTCAAGTCCTCCGACCTCCACTTCTGGCCCGAGGTGCGCTTACGGGATCGCCACTGGCTGGTGGTCGAGCCGACGCCCGGTTACGACGTGCTTGGGCCATCGCTCCCGCTGTCCGAACGCATCCTGAACACGCTCACCACCGTCGCCGCATGGGCCTGGCGGCACGTCATCGAACTGTCGGTCCTGCTCTTCTCGCTGGTCGCCGCCTGGTTCTATCGGCGCGAACTGATTGATGCCCTGGCCGTCCGGATATGGGTGTGGTTTCCGGGCCGGACGTGGCGCGATCAGGTGCGCGGTGCCGTGGCTATCCTTGAACGGCGGGGTCACTGGGCCGGCAAGGCGCGACCGCGTCGGCAAACGGTCCTCTCCTGGCTGCGGGCTGCGCTGGCGATGCCCACCCATACGGACGAGGATCTCGACCAACTGACCCGCATGGCCGAGTGGGCGGCATACGCGCCGGACGCGCCGCCGCCCTGGTCGGCAGACGAAGTGCTGGCCGTCTGCCATCGAGTCCTCGGCAGCTGGACGCTGAGGCGATGGCAAGACGCGAACCCGACCCCCGCTCTGGGAGCCTGACCGTGACGCAGACCTTGACCGACAACTCCCTGGCTAGGGCTGCGCCAAACGCGGGCCACATCGATGGCCTGCGCGCCGCCCTGAACAAGGCGCTGCGCGGCAAGGCGGACGTGGTCGAGCGTGTGCTGGCGTGCCTCCTGGCGCGAGGACATCTGCTGCTGGAGGATCTGCCGGGACTGGGCAAAACGACGCTGGCCAAGGCGGTCGCCGTGGCGGTCGGGGGACGTTTCTCTCGCGTGCAGTGTACCCCGGACCTTTTGCCCGGCGACATCACCGGGTACAGTGTCTTCAATCAGAAGACGCGCGAGTTTGAGTTCCTCCCCGGCCCGGTTTTCAGTGACGTACTGCTCGCCGACGAGATCAACCGCACCACGCCGCGCACGCAGAGCGCTCTACTGGAGGCGATGGCCGAGCGACAGGTGACGGTGGACAACGTGCGGCACACCTTGACACCGACGTTCTTCGTGATCGCCACGCAGAACCCGGTGGAGCATCACGGCACCTACCCACTGCCTGAGGCGCAACTCGACCGCTTCGCCATGAAGCTCTCCGTCGGCTACCCCGAGCGCGACGACGAACTCGGCCTACTCGCCGCCGCTGTCGGACACGTCGCCGACATGCCGGGGCATGAGGCGATGCTGGCCGAAGGCCAACTCGCCGCGCTACAAGAGCGAATCGCGCGCATCGCGGTCG
The DNA here is from genome assembly GCA_016872605.1 of Planctomycetota bacterium. Lineage (GTDB taxonomy): Bacteria > Planctomycetota > Planctomycetia > Gemmatales > Gemmataceae > SIAQ01. The sequence continues at coordinate 12,040 of VGZI01000063.1, read as the reverse complement.
CTCAGAACGTCCAGGCATATCTGGTGGATCTGGGCAGGGCCACGCGGGCGCACCCGAAGGTGACGCTCGGCCTCAGCCCGCGCGGCATGCTGATCTGGCAGCGCGTCGCCCAGGCGTGGGCGTTCCTGAAGGACCGCCCGTTCGTCACGCCCGACGACGTGCAGGAGATCGCCGGCCCCGTCCTCGGCGCGCGCCTTGGCATCGCGCCCGGTGCCGCCGGAAGCGTCATCGATCAACTAATGGAATCCGTCGCGGTGCCGGTCTGACCGGCCCGACCCCTGGAGTCTTGCAGCATGGACATCTTCTGGAGCGTCCTGCTCCGTACCGGACAAACCGCCATCGAGGCTTCATCGACACTGGTGGTCGGCTTCTTCGTCGCCGCCGTGATGCGGGTGATGCTGGGGGCGGAAGGCACTCGCAAGCTCTTCGGCGGCGAGGGATTGGGCGGGCTTTTCCGCGCTTGGGTGATCGGCTCGCTTCTGCCGGTCTGTTCGTTTGGAGTCATCCCTGTCGCCCGTGAGATGCGCCGGTCCGGCGTCCCCAGCGCCACCATCCTGGCGTTCGTGCTGGCTGCGCCGCAACTCAACCCGCTGTCCTTCCTCTACGGCCTGACCCTATCCGAACCCGTCGTCATCGTCTGCTTCGTCATCGCGACCATGGCCCTCGCCATCACGGGCGGCGAGGTCTGGAAACGCGGCTTCGAGTGGCCCGCCGACACACTGCCTCCGGACGACGAGTCGACGCCCGCGCCAGGCCTGAAGCGGCTGGCGTCGGTGTTCGTGGCGGCAAGCCGAGAGGCGGTCAGCCCAACCATGCTCTACGTCCTGATCGGTGTCGTGTTCACCGGCTTGCTCGCTGGGCTGCTGCCGCACGGCATCCTTGGCATGTCGATGCGCCACGACGACTGGCGCTCGCCATGGTTGATGGCGTTGATCGGTCTGCCGGCCTACTCTGGCGTGCTGCCGGGCATGATGCGGATCGGCCTGATCTTCGAGCATGGAAACAGCGTCGGCGCGGGGTTCGTGTTGTTTGAGTTGGGTGTCGGCTTCAACCTGGGCTTGATTGTCTGGCTGATGATCTCGTTCGGTTGGAAGCGGGTGCTGCCCTGGCTGGCAGTCGTAGTCGTGCTGGTCCTGGGAGTTGCCTACGCCATCGAGCATCCGCTGTACTTCGCCAAGGAGGAGGCCAGCCACACGCATGCCTTCGACGAATGGACGAGTCCGTTCGCGGGCGGGTCGGGCGCGAACTGGGAAACCGTGCGGGGCAAACTGCTCCACAAGGTCGAGGTACTGGAGCCTGTCGCCCTCGCGGCCCTGGCGCTGCTGGCCCTGGCGGGCGGGCTGTTCGCGCGGTTCGACCGGGCCGCGCAAATCGACGCCTGGATGACAGCGGCCCCGCCGACCTCGGATGCCCCGAAGGCGGTCTGGGATCTGGACGTGCCGGGGCCGGTTCAGGGCCTGGTCGCCCTGCTCGGGTTGGTGGTGTTCAGCGTCGTGGCGTTGTACATCTACTACCCCGACCAGAAGCAGGCATTCGAGGAAATCGTCCGCGTCCGGGCCGACGCGATCAGCGCCGTCCGCTCCGGCCGCAAGGAGGAGGCGATCCGGCAGATTCAGCACTGGGATCTGCTGACGCGCAAGGTTCAGGTTGGCGTGTTCATCCGCACCGGCAGGATGGACCCGGAAACGAGCAAGGCCACGGAGGATCTCCGCGAGCATCTGGAGGATCTGCGCGACGCCCTGCTGGCTGACGACCTCGACAAGGCCAAGGAGCTACTCCCGCCGGTGGAGGAGGCATACCGGAAGTGTCGGGACCTCTACCAATCGGGTGACTGAGATCCTTCGGCAGACTTCGGCTTCGCTCTCGTGCAAGCGTATTGTTACGAAGAGTGTTGCTCTCGGGGAGGAATTGCGAGCGTCCGACTCCGTTGAGTCGTTGACACCGAGGCACCCGAGCCGATGTGGTCAACCCGTTTCGGTCCGCCCAACCGATGTCAAGTTAGGTCTGGAATCATCAAGGGCTGCACCTTGAATAGCCCGACGAAAATGCCCTGCGCCGGATGGCGCAGGGCACGGTCTGAGCCCTCGACTATCTATCTGTGCGACGAATCACTCCTTTCGTCGATAATGGCCGCGAAGGCGGCGGTAGAGCCAGGCGTAGAGCTGCCAATCGTTGGAACTTTTCGCCAGGGCGGCCTGGTAGCCGCGCTGGCAGTCCTCTTTCGTGAAGCGGTATCTCGTTTGGCTTGCTCGCTGCGACTTGCGCGGACGCTGCCGCTTCATGGGTCGTCGCCCCTTTCCATGAGTTCGGCCAGGGCGGCGGGATAGTACGTCATGCAGCCGTCGCCGAAGGCATCGGTCTCCACGTCGTAGCTATCGCCGCATTCAAGGCACTCCACGGTCATGGTAGCGTCGTCGTCGGCGACGATGTCGAGTTGACTACCGCACGTGCGACATCGGCCGTCTTTGAGATCAACGCGCATCGGTCCTCCTTTTCCGGCACTTCGAGCAGAGGATGCGGCGCTTGCAGATTGCGCTGATTGGGACTGCGCAACGTGAGCCACAGCCCTTGCAGCCGTGCCGTTTCGAATTGGTGGTCATAGGGTTCTCCAACGGGCGAAGGTTGTTACGGGATGCGCCATGCGGATTGCACGGCGTCGAGGGCGAACAGGCATCCGGCGCGCGCCAGGACGCGATTGCCGTCCTCGCCGAATGCACATTGCGACAGCACCTTCGGCGTAAATCCGCCGCAGTCGAGCCACGCGAGCAAGTCGGTGGCACGTTCTTCGATCAGGTCCCAGTCGCCGGCCGCGTAGGCAGCCAGCATCTGTTCCCAAGTTGCCTGGGGGTCCATAGAGCCTCCGTTTCGAGTTTGGGGGTTAATGAGGAAGTGGAATCTGGGCGAGCCGGCAGAAAGTCGCCGTCTCGTCCCACGTCAGTTGCCGGCAGAAGTAGCGATTGGCTACTCGCCAAAAGAGGCGGAGTGCTTCAGCGCCTTCGGCAAAGGCGAAGAGACTGCCGAGTTGGTGCTTTGGAGGCAACACCTCCACGAAGTACCCATAGGTTTCGCGGCCGATCTCCACGATTCGTCCGGGGACGCTGATGCGCTCGATGAGCGCCGGCCATTCTTCGTCTTCAAATCGCGGCCGAACTTCATTCTTGATTCGCGACTGCAACTGCGTCAGGAAGCTGCTCAATTCGGTGTTCATGGCGTCTGCTCCTTTCGCGAGTCGTAGACCAGGAGCGTGTGCCAGCCTTCGGAATCGATGAACACTTCGACCGGACTGTCGAGGTTACGGCAGGTATCGGTCTCCTGCACCTTGACCACGACCATCTCTGGGTCGAGCACATCGGGATCACAATGGTGTTGAGGGCGGTTCAAAACGGCGGCGGTGGGGGAGGGTTGGGGCGGTTGAATTTGGCGGCACACATGGGTTCAGCTCTGCGACGTGGCATAATAGGGGCCTTCGCACGCTGGCCTGTCGAACGCACGCTTCAGGACAAGAAAAGCGAACTGGGCTAATCGCATTTCGAAGTCCGCAAGTATCAAGCCGTGATGCGTCACCTGTACATCACGATGGTCAGCCACTTGTTCTTGGCACGCCAAACCGAACGTCTGCGGGGGGAGAAATCCGTTGATCACGCTGAGCCAGGTCCGCGACGCCGCCAACGCACTGGTGAGCACGCGATGGTTTGATGCTGACCACCGCCGCCATTACCTCACGCGCATCGCCGCCAGTCTTCAGCGCGCCCAGTTGCGCAATCAAAAAGCCCGCCACTCTCATTACAAGACTCGTCGCCGACAGCTCCACGACCTGGGCTTCTTCTCGAGCCGCATGTCTTCCTGTATCCCACCATAGAATCAAAGGTGCGCTGTCGAACCAAAAAATGGTACGGAGACGGCCTAGCGGGGCGTTCAAAAACTGGGCGCCCGGTTGGGGCGACCGTTTGGTCGTGGGCAATCTCGCGCTTTCTGCGACTAGCCCTTGAACTTCGCACAGAAGCCGAGAACGGCTTGAAGGGAATTTACCTCGGTGGGGCGGACCGGACCGAGTTCGACGGAATAACTTGCGCGCGTCGTAAGAAGGATGTGCAAGAAGAGGGTGGATGTCGCCCGTTAAGTTTTCGGGCCGTGCGGTGGCCATGGTATGAATGCGCTAGTCCGGGCCATGTAGTCCTCGTACCCTTCCTTGCTATTTTTCAAAGACCGTTCGAGTAGGGCCACGCCTGAAACACGAATGAGCAGAAACGACATGACCAGAGGGCCGATGACTGTCCACCAGGATCCCTGGCCCTGAGCAGCAAAGAAGATTCCCCACCAGACCAGAAAGTCGCCAAAATAGTTCGGGTGGCGCGTGTATCGCCAGAGGCCCTGATCCAGTACCTTGCCGCGGTTGTTAACATCGGCCTTGAAGAGGGCGAGCTGGTAGTCGCCCACAGCTTCGAAAACCAACCCGACCGTCCATAAAGCAACGCCAAGCACGGCCCAGAAGCCAATGGGGGACGTGTCTAGCTGTCCCATGACGACCGGCAGGGCCACGATATTCATGAGAATCCCTTGCAACCCGAACACAAGGAAGAGGCTCACGAGCCAAAACTGATGCCCGATCCACGCCCGCATCGCCTGATAGCGGTAATCCTCTGGAGTGCCAAATTTGCGCAGAGCCAGATAAATAGACAGCCGCAGCCCCCAAATCGAGGTAAGTAGGAGGAGAAGCGTCTTTCGGACGGTGATCTCCTCGGTGAGGAAAAAACAGAGCGATGCGATCACGACGAAGCCCAATCCCCAAAAAACGTCCACGATGCTTACGTCGCGTAGCACTAAGCTGACGCCCCAAAGTACGGTCATGAGTGCAAGCGTAAGAACAATATTTAGAGCGAGCAATTCGAGACAGTTCATAGGACGCTTCCCATCGAGCTGGCGTTAGCAAACCGACGCACCGGTTCGAACAGGTAATGTCCGACCCCCCATTGCTTTCCGTCGCCAAAAGCGAAAAGTTCGGCACAGGCCATCAAGAAGATCCGCCAACGCTGTAAAGCGACAGATACCGCGGTGGCGCCGATTCCATTCGAGAAGAGGTTCGTTAGGTTTGCTTGCTGAGAGTCCAAATTGAGGAGCCACGCTTCGCACGTTCGAGCATAGTGATGGCCATCCATAAACCAGCGCCGATGAACTTCCACGTGGCGGTCGAATTGGTCGAATAGATCGAATGACGGCATGATGCCTCCCGTAAAGAAGTGGCGTGCCATCCAATCGCCGTCGCCGTCGATCTCGAACGAGTAGGCAAAGTCGCGATTGCAGAAGATGTGGACGAATAGCTTTCCGCCCGGAACTAACCAATCGGCCACGCGTTCGAGCAGCCTCTCGTAATTTCGCATGTGCTCGAACATCTCGACCGAGATGACTCGATCGTAATGTCGAGACGCCGAGAAGTCGGCGACATTCGCCGTCACGACTTCGATGTTACACACATGTTTTTCACAACAGCTGGCCTCGATGTGTTCCTTTTGACTTCGCGAATTGGAAACCGCCAAGACCCGGCAATTCGGATAGCGCTCCGCGATCCACAAGGAGAGCGATCCCCAACCGCAGCCTAGTTCCAGGATGTCCATCCCGTCTGCAATCTCGGCCCGCTGGCAGGTGAGATCGAGCATGGCCTCCTCTGCTTGCGCGAGCGAACGGAGACCATCCGCGAAAAGGCAGCAGCTGTATTTCAAGCGTGGGCCAAGGATGGCACGGAAGAACTCGACGGGCACTTCGTAATGCTGGGAATTAGCAAGTTCCGCCGCAATTGCCACGGGTTGTTGTCGAAGCCAGGCCGCGAACTCCGGCGCCGATGAATTGCCTGCATCGAGCAATCGCTGCTTCAACATCCTCCGAATGCCGATGCGGACAAGCCAATCGGGAACAAAACCGCGTTCCACGATATCGATTAGTGTCATGATGATCCCTCAGCGAACTTAGAGGCAGTACGACCCAGAAGCAATTGATCCCAAGCGTCGGAAGGCTCAAGCCGCCAAATGTTGATGAGCACGTACAGCGCCACTGCAATGTTTCCAAGCCCCATGATGGCGACAAACCAGACCAGGCGAGCGAAGAAGCTGGTTTCCCGGAACGCGACCCAAATATAGAAGGTTATGAAGCCACAGTACGCATCACAGAAGGTGGCCACAAACCAGCGATCCGCAAATAGATGACCTGCGTCGAATACGCTTCGCTCCAAAGACGCCCACGTCGTGACGCCGATCATCAGCGCCAGAATGCCTGCAAACACGGTCGTCAAGAGCATTTTCATTAGCCTGACCCTCAGATTGGCGACGTGAGTCGCCCACCCGGTTTCGTCAACAAGATTTGGGCGAGACCGATTTGACAATCCAAAAATCCGGCTTCGCAATAACAGAGGTAATAATGCCACATCCGGACAAAACGCTCATCGAACCCCAGTCCGCGAACAGCGTCGACGTTTCGCCAAAAGTGAGTTCGCCAGTGTTTCAGCGTCTCGGCGTAATGCGATCCAAAATCGTCAAGACGCGTCACACCAAAATCGCTGGATCTGCGAAGAGAAACAGAGATCGCCGAAAGGCTCGGGATGCATCCGCCCGGAAATATGTACTGCTGGATGAAATCGACCGAACGGCGATAATTTTCGTACCGTTGATCGGGGATCGTTATGGTTTGTAGCGCCATCGCGCCGTTGGATCGCAATAATCTCGAGCATTGGCGAAAGAAGGTGTCGAGGAACTCGTGGCCGACGGCCTCGATCATTTCGATGGACGCAAGTTTGTCATAGGCTCCATGTAGACTGCGGTAATCTTCGCATAGCACGGTGACGCGATCGTTCAGACCGGCCGCGTCAACTCGCTGCCGCGCAAAATCGTATTGCTTGCGAGAGATCGTCGTGGTAGTGACTTTGCAACCGTAGTTTCGGACCGCATGGATCGCAAAGCCACCCCAGCCAGTGCCGATTTCGAGTACGTGATCGCGCGATGTCAGGTTTAACAATCGGCAAATACGGTCAAATTTCTCAGTCGAGGCTTCCGCGAGCGTTGTTCGGGGAGTGGAAAAGATTCCCCCAGAGTACGCCATGGTCTCATCAAGAAACAGGGCAAAGAACTCGTTGCTCAGATCGTAATGAGCGCGGATGTTTTCGCGACTTCCTGCAATCGTGTTCCGGCGAAATCGATGGATCCATGACAAGGCCCACGTGACCCAGCGTGACAAGGTTCCATCCAAGCTTGCCATCGTGTCGGCGTTTCTCGTCAGCAGTCGAAACAGGCCGACAAGATCGTCGGAGTCCCACCAGCCATCTATGTAGGCGGCGGCGGCACCGAGAGTGCCCCTTGTCGCGAGCGTCGTGTAGGTGCGTGCGTCGGCGATTCGAAGTTCGATTGGATAAGCCGCGCCGTCGCCAAACAGGATTGTTCCATTTGGGTCGCGCAGAAATATTGATCCGTTGCGGATGGCGCTCAGAGATCGCATGAGGGCATCGCGACAAGCTCGCTGCAAAAAGGTCAGCTGGCCGCATTTGCGATAGTCGGCGCGGCCTGGTTTGGCTTCGCATCCTTCGGGTGTGGATAATACGGACATTTCTTTCTCCAGAGCTGAAACGCTTGCCAATAAATCGCCGCGGTGATGCGGAAGGGCGCTAGCGGATAACGCATGAGCAACCGATTGCGAGTTGCTGGTGTCAACGGAACGCGACGAAGGTGCAAGCCAGCACGAAACACCGGCGCCTCTTCGACCAGATTCTCGATTCCCACATCCATCGTCTCGCCCGGCTTCTTGATGCGCCAACGATACTCGACGTTCATTCCCATGAATGGCGAAACATGAAAATTCTTGGCATGCCGATAGATGCCTTCACCACGACAGGCTTCGCGATTTCCGTCCCAGAGTACATACGCGTGACGTTCGAGCCACGGCGTGTTTTGCACCTCGGCAACAACTGCCTCGATGGAACTTCCGTTTGGAGCGAAACAGTAAAAAAGGTTGAGAGGGCTGAAGTAATAGCCCAAGCAACTCAGTTGTGTCAAAAGTCGAACCGGACCCAATGGCCGGGCGCCCGACTCTCTTTCGACGAGATCTCGAATGTGGTCCGCTATTTTTTGCCGAGGATCCCCCAAGTGGTCGGTGCGCCGAAAGGAAGCCAAGCCGAAGTGCCACGTCGAAATCAATTCCGACTTCGCCAGGCCCGGAATTTCATCCAGATCCAGATAGTCCAGACTTAGCCGATAATCAAAGCGGTGACGCACGGGCGTCAAACGCTCGTGTTGCAAGACACCTTCGTAGAGACAGCTTTCCATTGGTCCAGTCCCAGTCCAAAATGTTTCGTTACGTCCAGGGCACTCCTCACGCCGTCTTCATGAAACCCGTAGCCACGATACGCGCCGCAATAGAAAGTGCGGCGCTGGCCGTTGCGCCGCTGAAGTCTCTCCTGCGCCTGCAGGGAACGCGTGGTGTATCCGGGATGATGGAATTCATGCCGGTTTAGCACCTTTGTCGGATCAATCCGCTCACCTGCATTGAGCGTCAGCAAAAGGGGCGTCGGTGTGTCGAGTTTCTGTAGACGGGACAGATCATAAGTGACCGCAACTGGCTTGCCTTCGTCCATGGGAATGTGGTAGTTCCAACTTGCCCAAGCCCGACGGTGCCACGGCAGGATCGAAATGTCCGTGTGAAGAACCGCCGTGTTGTAATGGTACGGTAGAGCTGTCAGAATCTCCCGCTCTTCCTCATCAGCGTCCTGCAACAGGGCCAGCGTCTGATCCGCGTGGCAGGCGAGGACCACAAAATCGAACACTTCCGGGGCGCCGTTGCGCGGGTGAACGACAACGTGATCTTCATGTCGCCGCACTGCCAGGACAGAGCAGTTCGTGCGAATACGGTCGCGGAAGGGGGCGATCAGCCGATCGACGTAAGTGCGAGCGGTACCCGCCACCGTCTTCCATTGTGGCCGATTGCAGATCTGCAGCAGGCCGTGATTTCGCAGAAACGCCAGCAAGAAGTGCGCTGGGAAATCCCACACGCTGTCCGGCGGACAGGACCAGATGGCTGCTGACATCGGCACCAGGTACTTATCGGCAAACCAGGCACCATAACCCCTTTCGGCCACCAATACGCGGAGTGTTTTCTCGCCGAGGTCGTTTTGCAGCAGTTCCTCCGCTTCGTGGTTGAAGCGCAGGATGTCCCACAGCATTCCCAAGAACCGGGGACGAAAGAGATTGCGCCACTGGGCGAACAAGCCCCAGATCGAGCTGCCCTGGTATTCCAGGTCCGAGCGGGCGCAGGTCACGCTAAAACTCATGTCCGTGTCGGTTCCATCGACCCGCAGTAGGCGCAGCAGGCGACAAAAGTTGCGATAGGTCCAGTCGTTGAACACCATGAAGCCGGTGTCCACGCGCCATGTCTGGCCAAACGCATTGACGTCCAATGTGCGAGTGTGGCCGCCCACGGTGGGACTCGCCTCGAAAACCTCGATGTCGTGTTCCTGGGACAGCAGTCGCGCCGCCAGGTTGCCACTGATGCCAGCGCCTATGATCCCGATTTTCACAAAAACCTCCCGAAGTTGGTATTCATTCCATCAACTTCTCGTCTCCAGGCGAATCCGCACTTTCGCTAGGCGGCGGAGGTCTTGCCAATGGTGTTCGGGAATCGGCTCGAGGCTGCACACGAACGGTCAAGCCATTCCTGACCGGTCGAGAATGGAGACGGATCTCCAAGCCCCTAGCTTTCAAGAAATGGATTTTGTGGTTCATCTCTTGATCATCTCATGTATGTGCGTCGTCAAGCTGAGCGGCCTATGCCGACACTCCGTCGGTCAAGGCTTCGCGCAGCTTCAGTAAGGCAGACTTTTGGACCTGGCGAACGCGTTCCTTGGACACCCCCAGGTCGCGTCCCACTTGTTCGAGCGTCTCGGTCTCCTGGTTCTGTTTGGTCAAAAGGTAACGCCTACTGATGACGAGCTTTTCCCGGGCGGTCAGAAACGGAGCATCGTCTTGGAGGAACTGGCCCAGGCTGTCGAGCCGTGGATCGATGGCTCCCGCGCAATCGTGAGACGCAGGTGTGTCGTACGGCAACGATTCCAGGGACCGCGACCGCGACAGCCGATCCGCCGCATGGCGCTGGGCCAGCCGGGAGAGCGCACGCATCAAGCAGGTGAAGGCGTATGTACTGAAGCGAACGCCGAGCCAAGGATTGTACGCCGCGACGGCCTTGATCAGCACAAGCTGGCACTCGCTCACGAGGTCATCGGCTAGCAGGCCGCACGACGCCCACTTCTGCACCGCCTTGAAGATCAACTTCCGATTACCGAGCACGATGCCGTTGCGGACCTCGATGTAGGCCCGACGCCAGCACGTCGCCTCGCGCCCGGTTGTCGCCTCGCTGGCCCGCCAGGCGGCGTAGTGCATGCGCTTGGAAAAATCGCGCGTTACGTCGTCGGGCATGAATCCACGTGGATCGCACTCATCGATGACTGGGGCTCCGTAGAGACTTTCCCCATCGCCAGCCTCGAAGGATGGATGGAAAAGGAAATGCAGACGGTTAGTACCGGCACTTGAGGACTTCGTTGAAACGGCATTCATGTCGTGGTCCCGCCTGGATGGCCGAAAAACCTTGGTGCGGTCAGGCACGCACAGAAACGTTCAAAACGACAAAATTATTCTAGCGACGTCTTTGGGCAAGTCAACAGAAACCGGTCGATTTGGACGTTTTTTTGGCGACCCGCGACCGATGGCGTTACTCCAAGTCGCTCATGTAGATGCGCCGATCGGCAGCAGATTCAGCATGCGGTGGCTGACGAAAAAGCGTTCAAAGTCATCCGCGGTACGCATCTTTTTGGCCCGGACGGCTGGACTTGTCGAGCGGTCCGGCCTAAAGATTATATGGACGTTTTGGACTTTTTAGGTGACCGCTATGACAGACACGCCATTCTTAAGTCCCGCCGAGGTATCCCAGGCGCTGGGCGTCAGCACCTCGACGATCAAGCGCTGGGTCGATCAGGGTGTGTTGCCAGCGCACAAAACCCCTGGCGGGCACCGGAAATTGTTGCGTGCCGATGTGCTTCGCCTCGTTCGGGAGGGAACCTTTCCATGCCTGGACCTGGCCATGCTGGCTCTACCGGAGAAACTCGACGAGGTGGCATCGGGCACTCTCGCCGAGCATCTCTTCGATGGGTTGCAGCGCGGCGACATCACGTCGATCCGCGGCGTGATTCATGGGGCGTACGCTACTGGCCTGCCGATGGAAGTCCTCGGTGACGAAGTGATCGCTCCCGCGATGGCGCGCCTGGGCCATTCTTGGGAAGAAGGTCGAATTGACGTCATGCATGAACACCGGGGAACGCTCCTCTGTGCCGGGGTCCTGCACGAACTGCGACCCGCATTGGAGGCAAACGCCGAGTCGGATCGGCCGGTCGCGGTCGGCGGCAACCCAGAAGGGGACCACAGCTGCTTGGCAAGCCTGCTTGTTCAGTTGATGCTCCTTGATGCCGGGTGGGACGCGATCAACCTGGGTCCCAATACGCCGCTGGCATCTTTCGGCGTGGCCATCCGCGAGACGACGCCACGTCTTGTGTGGCTTTCTGCCTGCTACCTTCCCGACCCAAAGCGGTTCCTTGCAGAGTACCGCAAACTCTACGATCAAGCCCTTGCTGCCCGCGTGGCTATGGCTGTGGGCGGCCAGGCACTACAGCACGCAATCCAGGGCGTGCTGCCAGCGACTTTTCACGGCTTGAGCCTGTCAGAACTCGCGAGTTTCTGCCGCTCGCTCCACCCACGGCCGCGTCCTCCGAAAAGAGGGAGACCCCGCACCGATCACGCTTGAGGACACAATCGAGGAGGAAGTCATGCAGTTTTCCTGGTTTGGCATCCCATCAACGTTGCTTCTTTTCACCCTGGGGTCATCTCTCATGGCCGATGACACGGCGAGAAGTGTTGAGGGCGGTTCAAAACGGCGGCGGTGGGGGAGGGTTGGGGCGGTTGAATTTGGCGGCGCACATGGGTTCACGTCTGCGACGTGGCATAATAGGGGCCTTCGCCCT
>VGZI01000062.1 GCA_016872605.1 Planctomycetota bacterium | reverse complement strand
TTGGTGGAGGCGAGACACCGGAGGCGGGAAAGGAACCTGGGCCTGGAGCAAGGAACGTTAGCCTTTGAAGTGGGGGAGAAGGTTGCTTCCGATTGAGGCCGTTTTGTGCCAGATCGGGTGAAACAATGCACTTTGAAGTGGGGGAGAAGGTTGCTTCCGATTGAGGCCGTTTTGTGCCAGATCGGGTGAAACAATGCAATCTCACGTAATACATCCTGTTTAATGCCGCTTCCGTCGGCCGCCACGACACGTCCCACTTGCCTAGATGCGCTGTTTTTTCTTGACGGCGCTGCAATTCGCCTATATTAAGATTAGAAATATCTCATCATGTTGATTTTTGGTGATCGCGGTATGCTCTCATAAGTTTTGGAACTCGTAGCCCGATTGGTTCGGGTTGTCTCTGTCTGTCCTTTTCTTTTTTTGTTCGAAAGGAGCGTTCGATGGCACAGGTAAGAAAGGTAAAGAGTTCCGGCTTCACGCTGATCGAGCTATTGGTGGTGATCGCGATCATCGCCATTTTGATCGGTTTGCTGTTGCCGGCCGTCCAGAAGGTCCGCGCCGCCGCGGCGCGTATGACCTGCGGGAACAACATGAAACAGATCGTCCTGGCGACGCACAATGTGCACGACGCTAAGAAGAAGCTCCCCGCGTTGACCTCATCGACCGGCGCACCGGCGTTTGGCAGTTATCAGGGCTGTATTCTCATCACCATTCTTCCGTACATCGAACAAGAGCCTCTCTTCAAGTCGGCAACTGCCAACCCAGGCAGCACATGGGACGGCAACAGAAACCCGACTACGCGCACTCAGGCGATACCCCCGTACCTGTGCCCGTCAGACCCGACCCTGCAAGCCCACTGGTCGCAAGCGCAGGTCGGTGGTTGGGGCGGTTCGTCGTACGCCGCCAACTTCCAAGTGTTCGGCACGGTTCGCGCCGGCGGCAACTCGGACGCTCCTCAGTATACCCTTGCGAATATCCCCGATGGAACCTCCAATGTGATTTTCTTCACGGAAGCGGCCGCCGCGACGCAAAACAACTCGACCGGCAACCTTTGGGCGTACCCAGGCATCGACTGGTCGTGGGCGTGGACTCCGGTTATCGGCAACACCCGAAACCACGGTACCGCGGCCGTTAATCTTCTTCCCGATTTCAACATGACCGCAGCTAATGTTCCGGCAAGCAATAACTCTATCCCTGAGAAGCGCAGATCGCAGGGCTTGCACACCGGCGTTATCGTTGTCGGTATGGGTGACGGCAAGGTCGTCAATGTGGCTCAAGGCGTTACCATAGCCAACTGGAACTTCGCGCTGCTGCCTGCTGACAGCAGAAATCCGCAAGGCGATTTCTAGCGCATTTCGTAGTGTGAGAGAACGGGCGCTTTTCGTGAAACCAAAACGATTGGCGAGCGGTACGCCGTTTGTCAGTCGTTTTTTTTCGCGCTAGATCTCCTTGTTTCTGTGATTCCATGTGCTCGGTGCATGCCCTTTGTCGGCAACGCCGCAGCTGCTGTGGGGTACTCGAAATGGTCTGCGCGGCCAGTTTCGGGATGCCGAGGCGCGAGCCCGCGAAAATCTCAACTTCGGACAAGCATCCTGTCGCTTTCGGCTCGGCAGGAACGACGCCCTCCCGAGCAGTTCATAAGCCGTGTCGTGCACCTGCTGTTGCTAAAGGAGCAGGAAGACCGTAGCCTGGCGCTTCGATTCGTGATACAATCGAAGCACCGATTCCGTCCTGTATAAGGCGGATCAAACGGCAGGGAAACGCTCCTTTCGGGTAGTTCCAAGTGCGCGGAGGTCTCGACATGGGTGGCACGCAACTTATTTGCCCGCATTGCAAGTCGACGCTCACGTTTGGGACCGAGATCGCGTCGGGAACTCCGCTGACATGTTTGATCTGCATGCGCGAGTTCGCTGCAACCAACCCGGTGAAGCTGGCGATGAAGGAAGAAAAGCCGACGGAGTCGACGCGCCCCTTGGTCCCCAAGACCGTCGAAGAAGAAGCTGCGCCGGTTGCGTCGCCGGCTCCCCCGACCCGTGGCACGCCAGCCTCGGGAGGCGCTGCCGGTGTGTCAATCGTTATCGTGTTGTTCATACTTTTCTCAATCGGAGTGACATACGGGATTTGGCGGGTCACGCAGGGGAGTTCTACCGGTGACTCTCAAGTTTTTGCCGATGGCACGCAGAGCAGCAATGGTTCTACTGAGAAAAAGAATGACGTCAAACCCGTTGAAAACGGCAAGCCGAAATCAGGCGAACCTGAAAGAAAAATCGGGCCAAAGGGTGTCGGCGGCGACTCTCCGAAATACACGAAGCCCAAACTGACCGAGCAGGAAGAAGAGGACATCCGCAAGAAACTCGAAGACGAACTCACGCAATCTCTCAAACGAAGCAAATCGACAAGCAATCAGGGCACGGAACCGAAGTTTGATCCGATTACAACCGTGACGCAGGCCGCTCGGCAAATACCAGGAGTCGATCAGAAAAAAATCGATGCCGCAATCGAACGCGGCATCGGCTACTTGAAAAAAACGCAGCTGGCCAAAGGCGGGTGGCATGAGAACGACGAAGGACCGTCCCATGCGATCGGATACGCGGCATTCGCCGGCCTGACTCTGGTCGAGTGTGGTGTGCCGGCGTCCGATGCCGCAGTTCAACGCGCAGCAGCGTATGTGCGCAGCAAGATCGCGTTCTCGGACCAAACGTATGATCTTTCCGTTGCAATCCTGTTTCTGGACCGCCTTGGCGATCCGCGCGATCGCGGACGTATTCAGGGCATGGCCATGCGCCTCATGGCGGGGCAGAAGAACCAAGGCGGATGGTCCTACGGGAATCCCATGCTTGACATCAAGGAGATGTTTCAACTCTACTACTATCTCGAATCACACCGGCCCGCTCATCAGCCTCGCAAAGAACTGGCGCAGGCCGCCAAGGCTGGAGCGAATTTGTCCGACCCGTTTGACCTACTCGGAGACTTCATCGCCAAGAATGTGCCTGCCAAAGGAATCAAACCCGTGCATCCGCAGAATCTGGTTCCACAACTTCAGCAACTTCTTGTGGTGACACAGATGCCGAGCAAAACCGCAGG
The DNA here is from genome assembly GCA_016872605.1 of Planctomycetota bacterium. Taxonomy (GTDB): domain Bacteria; phylum Planctomycetota; class Planctomycetia; order Gemmatales; family Gemmataceae; genus SIAQ01. The sequence continues at coordinate 28,141 of VGZI01000062.1, read as the reverse complement.
CGGCGGCATAGATTCCCTGGCGGGCGTCGGCGTGGATAATTCGAATACACAACTCGCCGTCTTGGCACTCTGGGCGGCGCGTCGGCATGGCGTTCCAACGGAACGTTCGTTGTGGCTGGCCCATCAATATTTTTCAGCCGATCAGAATAGTGACGGCGGCTGGGGCTACACTCCAGGAAAGGAATCGTCCGACACGATGACCTGTGCCGGCCTGCTCGGATTGGCGCTGGGCCACGGCGTGACTCCCGCAGCGGGCCCGGCGTTGAAGAACCCAGCAATCCAAAAAAGTCTTTTTTCCGTGGCTCGCGTCATCGGCCAGCCAACGAACGACATAGCTGGCCAATTGCCAAAGGTTAATCTGTATTTGCTATGGTCGATCGAACGGGTTGCGCTGGTCTACGATCAGAATACGATCGGTGGTAAGGACTGGTACGGCTGGGGCGCCCAGATCCTTGTCTACAATCAAGCGGTAGATGGTTCATGGAAATTTGACAATTACTCAACGGTGGCCGAGACGTGTTTCGCTCTTTTGTTCCTCAGAAGGTCTAACTTGGTTGCGGACTTGACCACGACGCTTCGACTCAATACCGGCATTCGCAACCCAAATTGACCCTGTGCTCCAAAAGATGGCAGCCGTCCACGATGGGTGGACGGCTGCACGAATGCCTATTTTTTCAATTTCACGACGATATTGTAAGTGCTGGCGCCGGTTTTTACTTCAAAACTAAGCTCCGTCTTGGCTCTGTCCTGATAGGCGTCCGGAACATCAATCCACTCAAACGATTCAGTTTTTGCAAGGGGATCTTTGACCCCGGTGGTCTTGTCGACCTTCGGCGGCGGAGTGATGGTGACTTTACACTGCCCGACCGGGGCTTGCATTTTGTAGTTCCCGTCCTTGTCGACGTCGCAACTCCCTTGTGCCTTATCATTGCTGTGCGTGAACGTAATCTTGCACCCGGCCAACGGCTTTCCGTCGTCGGATTTTGCAGTGCCCGTAACGGTGGCAGCTGGATGGGTGGTGGAATCGCAGCCGACAAAAGCGATTCCCACCACGAAGGGGATGAACACAGACAGGAGACGTTTCATTAATAACCTCTCTTGAAAGAAGAAAAATGAGCCGGATGAAGCCTGTACGCGCAGTGCGACACAACCGTCCGCTCTGTGGTTTTTGGTTTGAGGTAATGATAGGGGTTTTCGCATCGGGGGTCAAGGAATTTGCGGCTCCGGCGCGGTTTTTCGCCCGTCGCCGCCGTTGGGCACGTTTTCACCGTGCCACGTTGAGCTGGCGACCGTCGATCGTAGCGGGCGCAAACACCGCGGTCGAGTTCTTCGATCTCTGGCTGAACGTTTCTATTACAAACCACTTCGCGTTGAGTATAATAACGCGTCCCAATTGTCTCCGTCCTGTTGAGGTCGTTGCATGGAATCCAAAGGCACTTATGCCTTCGTCAGCCTTGGCTGCCCCAAGAATCTCGTCGATTCCGAGCGCATGCTCGGCAAGCTCGCGCAGGATGGTTACACACTGGTCACCGACGTCGACGGCGCCGATGTCGTCGTCGTCAACACGTGCGGGTTCATCGAACCGGCCCGGCAGGAATCGCTCGGCGTCATCCGCGAGATGCTCGAACTGAAAGAACAAGGCCGGGTCGGCGCCGTTGTCGTGGCCGGCTGCCTCGCGGAACGAAAGCACGATGAGTTGTTGAACGAAGTGCCTGGTGTCGACCAGATCGTCGGCGTCTTCGGCCGGGAGGAGATTGCCCACGTCGTCGATCGCGCTATCAAGCTTTCCCCCTCTCCCTCCGGGAGAGGGGATAGGGGTGAGGGGGACCAGCGCTCGCTGTTTCGCCCCGCGCCAGTGCGTGCACTCGAAGACACGGCGCGCTTGCGCATCACTCCGCGTCATTATGCTTACCTCAAAATCAGCGAAGGCTGCGATCGCACCTGCACCTTTTGCGCAATCCCCGGCATGCGCGGCAAGCACGTCACCAAGCCGATCGAGGAAGTTGTTCGGGAAGCTAAGGAACTGGCCGACGACGGCGTGCGCGAGTTGATCCTCGTCGCTCAGGACACCACCTACTACGGCCTCGACCTTTACGGCGAAGTCCGATTCGCGGAACTGTTGCGCGAGCTCGAAAAGGTTGACGGCATCGAGTGGATTCGTGTGCTGTATTTGTATCCGATCTACTTCACCGATGCCTTGATCGAGACGCTTGCGACCTCGGAGAAGATCATCCCGTACCTCGACATGCCGCTGCAGCACATCAACGATCGCACGCTGAAGCGCATGCAGCGCCGCGTTCGCCGGGAGGACATCGAAACGCTGCTCGGCAAGCTTCGACGGGCGATCACCAACCTTACCTTGCGCACCACCTTCATTGTCGGCTTCCCTGGTGAGACCGACGCCGAGTTCGAGGAATTGGTCGCTTTTGTCAAGGATGCGAAGTTCGAGCGCTGCGGCGTGTTCACTTATTCGCTCGAGCCTGGAACGCCGGCAGTGAAGTTGGATGGCCATCTATCGGAAGAAGTCAAGGCCGAGCGTCGCAATCGCTTGATGGAGGCGCAACAGGCAATCGCGCTGAATTGGTGCGCCGCCCAGGTCGGCAAGACGCTGGACGTGATCGTCGACGGTCCCGATCCCGAAGTGCCGAACCACGTGCAAGCGCGAGGCCACGCCGACGCCCCCGACATCGATTGCATGGTCCGCGTCAAGGGCAAGAACTTGCAGCCCGGCGACATTATCTCTGTGAAGATCACCGCGGCGGATGGCTACGATCTCGCTGGCCGAGCGATCGGCGCGGTGCGATGACGTCTTGGTTAGATAGGCGATTGTGATGCGAACCTCGATTCGAATTGTGGCCGGTACGTTGGGTGGGCGCAAGATATCGTGCGATGTCACGCCGGACCTTCGCCCGACGCCGCAGATGGTGCGCGAAGCGTATTTCAGCATTCTGGGCAACGCGATTCCGGATCGGCCGTTCGTCGATATCTTTGCTGGCACCGGCGTCGTCGGCATCGAAGCCTTGAGCCGCGGGGCGTCGAGCGCGCACTTCGTCGAACGCGATCCGGACCTTGCCAAGAGCATCGAGTCGCATCTGAGACAATTCGACCTCACCCGGCAAGCGAAGTTGTACCGCACCGACGCCTATCGCTGGGTCGCCGCGTGGATTGCGCCGAAAGAGCCGGTGAACATTTTCTTGAGTCCGCCGTTCGCCGATTTATCGCAAAAGACCGACGACCTGCTCAACGCCATTGCGACGCTGCAATTGAAGGCCGCCGAAGACTCGGTGATCGTCGTCCAAACTGAGCGCGGCTCGCCGCTCGACGAAGCGCTGCACGACTGGGAAGTTCGCCGCTACGGGCGAAACGAACTTTTGATCTGGCAGCGCGAGATCACGAGCGGGGAAGCATCGGTCCTCGTTTAGCGGTTGCGCGCCGCCATGCGGTCGCTAAGCAACTCAGGTGATGGCCGTCTCATGACTGAACGCGTTTTCGCTATTTCTGTCGTCAAGACGCTGCAGGACGCCGGGCATCAGGCGCTGTGGGCGGGCGGGTGCGTGCGCGATGAGCTTCTCGGTTTGACGCCGAAGGATTACGACATCGCGACCGACGCGGTGCCCGAGCAGGTGCAGAAGCTGTTTCGGCGAACGCTGGCGATCGGCGCCAGCTTCGGCGTCGTCGAGGTGCTCGGCCCGCGGCAGGACGGCCAGCATCTCGTCGTGCAGGTGGCGACGTTTCGCACGGACGGCGGCTATTCCGATGGTCGGCGGCCTGATCAGGTCGTCTTCTCGTCGCCGCGCGAGGACGCCCTGCGGCGAGACTTTACGATCAACGGGATGTTTTTCGATCCGATCGCCGGCCAGCTCCACGATTACGTTGGCGGGCAGAACGATCTGCACGCGCGGGTCCTCCGCGCCATTGGCGATCCGCACGTTCGCTTTACCGAGGACAAGCTGCGCCTATTGCGTGCCGTCCGTATCGCCACGCGCTTTGAGCTCGCCATTGAACCACAGACCGCATCGGCGATCCGAGCGATGGCCAGCGAACTTCCGGTCGTCAGTGCCGAGCGCATTGCCGAGGAGCTGCGACAACTTCTGGTGCATCCGCGCCGTGTCGCGGGAGTGCGGCTCTTGGTTGACTTGGGCTTAGCGGGTGTGATATTGCCGGAGTTGATGACCAACCGAGACGCGCCTTGTGTCGAGCACTGGCTTCGGTTCATGGACCTGCTCGGGCCGGCGCCATCCGTTCCGCTCGCGTTCGCGGCACTCTTGCTGCCGGTCAGCGTTGCGACGGCTGATGCGATCGCACTGCGTCTTAAACTATCGAACCAGGAACGCGGCCGCATTGTATGGCTGGTAGAGCACCATGAGTCGCTCGTCGAAGCGCATCGGCTGCGGCTGAGCAAACTCAAAGGGATGCTGATTCACCCGGGGATCCACGAATTGCTTGCCCTGCACCGTGCCGACGCACTTGCGGACGGCGCGAATATTGAGCACGTGGAGTTCTGCGAACGCGCGCTGTGTGATTGGCCGGCGGAAAAACTGAACCCGCCGCCGCTAGTAACGGGCGCCGACGTGATGGCCCTCGGCATCCAGCCCTGCCCGCGCTATAAGGAACTGCTCGACGCCGTCCGCGAGGCGCAGCTCGACGAGACCATCGCCACGCGCGAACAGGGGCTAGCGTTGCTGCGGAAGTTGGCCAACGCGGCGACTCCATAAGCAATGGGGCCTTCGCTACTCACAACTCGTCCGTCGCTTGCGAATCCAGCTAACATCAATTCGGGTCCACCTTGAAGCGGAACGCCTTGCCGCCGATGATCTGATCGCTGGTGATCGTCGGGCAGACATACTTCTCGATATGCTCGATGATTAACTCGGTCCCCTTGTAGTGGTTGACGTACGGCGGCATTTTCGGGTTGTACATCGTGTCCGTCATGTCGCGCATCAGGACAACGTTCTTGCCGTTCTTGGCCAGCTGGCGCAGGCCGAACGGTCGGCCGAGGACGCACATGTTGGTGTGCACGCCGAGGATGATGACGTTGTTGATCTTGCGCGCTTCGAGAATGTTCCAGATTTCGACGCCGGAGTCGCTGACGATGTCGATGTCGTGCATCTTGAGGACGTGATACTGCGACAGCCACGGCGAGCCCGGCTTGCGGCCCATCTTGATGAGGGCTTGCTTGTGCTTCTCTTGTTCGATCGGATCGGAATCGCAGCCGCCATCGGACGCATCGATCGGGTACTTAATGTTCTTGGTCTGGCCATCTTTCTCGCGGTCGATCATGTGGCACCAGACGCCGATGTCCTTGGGCAGGTTCGCGGCGCGGGGGGCATCCTGAGCACGTATGCGTCCGGGGTGGTCCTTGTAGGCGTTCATGCAGCTCGACGGGGCGTGAATGATCGTCATGCCCATGTCGCGGCACTTCACGAGCACCTCGTTCATGCGCGGCGCCATCTCGACGACGCGCTGGACCGCGTTGTAACAGTGGTGCGTGTCCCACATGTCCACGACAATGACAGCGACGCCTTTGGGCGACCACGCTTGCGTCGCTGTTTCGACTTTGTATTCGACTTTTTTATCCGGGGTATCGAACGACATGCGTTTGCGGAGAGTTAGCTCGACATCTTTGCCGCCGGCGTTGACGCTGGGAAGGATGACGATGGCGGCGATGACAGAAAAAGCAATGGATCGCATGGATGGTTCCTCGCGGGTTATTTACGGCGAGCCGGGTTAACAGCCGGGCGTCCATCATCATGACCCGGCCCCTTACGGGGCTCGGCTCGCCGGTTTATCTTATGGCACTGAACGCTTTCGACTGGGCCTCGACTTGCTCGTGCTGAAATTCGCCGGAGTAGACATAGAACCGATTGCGGACCGTTTTGCTCTCCCCCTTGGCAAGCTTCCAGGCGCCGGCTCGGCTCGGCGCGGGACCGACGCCAAGCTGACCATCGACCCGCCACAGCACCGGCTCATGCGCCAACACCGCGATGTGCGCAGGATTCTTGCGTCCCTCGACGCTCATGCCGATGTCGACCCAGTTCGCTTCCTTGCCCTCAGCTTTGCTGTTCACGTTGCCGTTGCTGTTGATTGCCTTGGCGTCTTTCTGGCCCTTCCACGGCATGCGGATAAAGAGCCCGCCATAATCGTGGGCGCCGAACGAGACATTTTCCTCGGCCTTGAACGTGTGCTTGAGGTCGATCAGGTACGTTTTGGTGAAATCACGAAAGTGCCAGGTTTGCGTTTCGACGAGCAGGACGTTCTTGTCCTTGTCGAAAAGTTCGTAGGTCGAGGTCCAACGCACCCCCTCGGAGTCGTTCTTCCACTCGAAAGCCCGACGGCGAAAGTAATCGGCGCCGCGATTGTGGAAATAATCACGGCCATTGACCTTCAGGAAACCGACGTAAATGCCGGTCTGGTGCTTGTGATGACCGGGCGCGAATTCGGTGATGACTCCTTGGCCGTCCGGGGCGAGCATGGGATGAACGTACGAACGGGCGTCCTCCGGCGCGTTGAAGACGAAGAGCGGCGCCTTCACGTCGGGCCGATAGATCGCGATGCCGCCAGTCTTGATGACTTCGACGCGCACATTGGCGTCGGCGAACAATGGCTGACCGATGCCCGACAAGACGACGACGCTCACAATGTTACGCCATGCCATGAGCACACCTCCAGGATCGATCTAAACACGCGGTTCACTGAAAATCAAAGGAAAAATGCCCTCTGGCGACAAACTTTTTTTATCACAAACAGCCAAATTACTGTGTAAAGGTGGCGGAAATCAAAAAAACACACTAGAGCTGACAATGACCACGATCCTCATTCGCGTAGTTTTGGCTGCGGTGTTCACACTCTCCGCTCTGGTCGCAGGTGCGAAGGCCAACACCGAGGTTTATGACAAAGTCGTGGTTTCCACGGGAATCATCGGTGTCAAGCGGGCGGACGGCAAGCCAAGCGTCGGCACCTGCTGGGTTGTTGATCATGAACGAAAGCTCGTGATCACCAACAACCATGTCGTCGGCGATATCAACGACGCGAAAATTGCCTTCCCCACATTCCGTGATGGCGAAGTTGAACACGTCATGTCGGACGCCGGGAAGGCCATCGGTGGCAAGGTGCTCATTCGCAGCGTCGCCCGAGACCTGGCCCTCGTGCAGCTCGAATCCCTTCCCGCCAACGCCAAGGCGCTGCCGCTGGCGTCCAAAAGCGCACGGCCTGGCGAGACGGTCCACTCCATCGGCAATTCCGGCGCGGAAAACGGCGTGCTGTGGCGCTACACCCGCGGCCAAGTGCGATTGGTTGCCCAATACCAGATAAAAATCGAGACGGGTATGATCAACGCCAAGGTCGTCGAAACGCAGGCGCCCATCAACCACGGCGACAGCGGTGGAGCGCTCGTCAATGACAAGGGCGAAGTCGTCGGCGTGATTTCGGCCTTCAACGAAAAACAGCGACTCGTGTCGTGGAGCATCGATGTCAACGAAGTTCGCGAGTTCCTGATTTACGCCAACAAAACCGAGGTCACCAGCGTTGGCCAAGAAGCCCGGCGTTAAGGTTCGGATTTGCAGCCGATACACGCGAACATCTAAAACAATCGCGCCACAGCCTGGAGACGGGTTGTGGCGATTGTCGTACGTTTATGTGGCTGATCCATCGGGTTTGGTTTCGTCCATAGCCCGGAAAGCGGGCTGTTTTTGCTCGCTCCTTTGGCATCGCGGCCCTTCGGCCGTTTCTTATCCCGTGACAGATCGTGGCACAACTGATTGTCCTATAATCGGTTGTAGCGTTTGTTCCGATTGGTGCCGGTTTGGCATCGATCCTGCCATTCTCTCCTCGCACAAACTGATTCCATCCCTTTCCGTGGGACTGCGGCGGGCCGTGGACGTTCTCGTTCCATTGGCTCGTGGCTGCATTTCCATTTTCCGCCTCCGAACAGGGTGAAAGGAGCGGTTACTGGGATACCTCGTCGGCTCATGCGAGTTCTGGAGGGTATGCCTTGCTGACGCGTCTGTTACTCCTCGTGTTTTCGTTGGGCATCGTCGGTGCAACGCCATCCATCGCGCGCGCGGAAGAGACTTCTGAGGCAAAGAAGGTCGAGGACGCCGCCAAGAAAGTCGCGGCCGACATCGACGATGCCAAAGTCCGCGGCGATACTGCATGGATGATGGTCTCGACGGCGTTTGTCCTGCTCATGGTGCCCGGGCTGGCCCTCTTCTATGGCGGCATGGTCCGGCGCAAGAATGTACTGGCTACCATGATGCAGAGCATGGTCACTCTCGCCATTGTCGGAGTCTTTTGGGTGACGATCGGATATTCTCTGGCGTTCGGTGATCCCGCCATCGCTTTCGGCAAAGCGGGGAGCCTGATCGGGTTTCGCAAGGAGTTGATCTTTCTTTACGGCTACAAGGCCGATGCATTATTGCCCGGGACGAACATACCGATCTACTTGCACATGCTGTATCAAGGCATGTTCGCGATCATCACGCCGGCGCTGATCAGCGGCGCCGTGGCCGAGCGCATCCGCTTCAAGCCGTACTGCATTTTCTTGCTACTGTGGATGGTGCTCGTGTATTGCCCGTTAGCGCATTGCGTATGGGCTATGGACTGGTGGAGCGGAGCGGCGGGCGCGGGCACGCATCCGGTGGGCCTTTTGGGCGTGATGGGAGCGCTCGATTTTGCCGGCGGCACGGTCGTGCACATCGCCGCGGGGTTCTCGGGCCTGGCCGCCATCATGGTGCTGCGCAACCGCATCGGCTATCCGGAACACGCGATGCATCCGAACAGCATGGTGCTGACGCTGACCGGCGCCGGCATCTTGTGGTTCGGCTGGTTCGGATTCAACGGCGGAAGCGGACTGACAAGCGGCCCACTGGCGACCTCGGCGTTTGCGGCAACGCAATGCGCCGCGGCGGCGGCGGCCGTGAGCTGGATGCTCATCGAATGGTGGCACCGCGGCAAGCCGACAGCGCTCGGCCTGGCCACCGGGCTCGTCGCCGGGCTCGTCGCCGTCACGCCGGCATCGGGCTACGTGTATCCCTGGGGCGGATGCGCCATCGGGCTCGTCTCTGGAGTCGTCTGCTACTTCTCAGTGACGCTCAAGCCCTACTTCAAATACGACGACTCGCTCGATGCCTTCGGCGTCCATGGCGTCGGTGGATTTCTTGGCGCCGTTCTCACCGGCGTTTTTTGCTACGAATGGAAATTCGGCGGTCCCGATGATCCCCCCGTCGGCGCGCTCGGCCTGATTGCCACGCAGGGAAGCATGACGCAATTGGGAATCCAGCTGGCGGCGGCTGTTATCTCTGCTCTGTTCGCATTTGTCCTGAGTCTCGCAATGATCAAGCTCATCGATGCCGCGATCGGCTTCATGGCCGACGACGAGGAAGAAGTCGAAGGCCTCGATCGCATCGAGCACGGCGAAACCGGGTTCGACTTCGGCCTCGGCTATGAAGTGGCAGCAATCACCAGCCCCGTGGAGCCACGCGCCGCCATCGTTCCGCCCAACGGTGTCGGCCGATTCCACGTCGTCGTCGAGGGCGCGAGCAACGGCGACCTCATTCACGCCTGGTCGGAACTTTGCAAGCCGACGGCGGCCCCCGCGCCCGAATTCAAGGCGATCTACCGCTACGTCACCACGGTCCAGGGCAACCGATTCCAGTTCCGCGGCGGCGACAAAGAAGAAATGAAAGCGAACGTCCAGAAGTTGTTTGAGAAGTTGCTGAAACGGCCGCTACGCGTGAAGATCGAGGCGTAATACCGCTTACGGCTTCACGCTCGTTCGATTGTTGCAGTGAATCATCGAACGCCGAGCGAGCGCGAAGCCGCAAGCGGCAGTATGAGGATTCTCATGAAAATGATCGTCGCCATCATTCGCCCCGAGAAGCTCGAAGAGGTGCAGAACGCCCTCGCCAAAAGCGATGTCTATCTCATGACCGTAAGCGATGTGCGCGGCTGCGGCGTGCAGGGCGGCTACACGGAAGTTTATCGTGGTACCGAGTTCAAGGTCCGCTTGCTGCCGAAGTTGAAGCTGGAAATCGCCGTCAACGATGCGTTTGTGGAAGCCGCTGTCGAAGCGATCGTGCACGCCGCCCGCTCCGGCGACACCGGACACATCGGCGATGGCAAAATCTTCGTCTTGCCGCTCGAAGACTGCGTTCGCATCCGCACCGGCGAACGCGGCGGCCAGGCCATCGGACCGTGACGTCTTCGTTTAGCGCCTGCGCGGCGCCAGGCGGGCGCTAAACGAGGACGGTTTTGTTGTGGAAACCCGCACCCAAAAAAATATCCTGTTGACATACCCTCCCTGTTTCTCCAAGTAGGAGTTCTCTAAATGACGCCGAAAGAAGTTCTGACTCTCATCCGTGAAAAGCAAGTCAAGGCGGTTGACCTGCGCTTTATCGACTTCCCGGGCACGTGGCAGCACGTCACCACCCCGGCCGCCAACATCGAAGAATCCACTTTTGAAGAAGGCGTCGGGTTCGACGGCTCCTCCATCCGCGGCTGGCAGGCGATCAATGAATCCGACATGATCATGATCCCTCATCCCGAGACCGCGTTTCTCGATCCGTTTTTCAAAGAAACCACGCTGGTCATGATTTGCTCCGTGAAAGACCCGCTGAGCCATCAGGACTACAATCGCGACCCTCGCTACATCGCCCGTAAAGCCGTCAATTACATGGTCGCCTCGGGCGTCGCCGACACCGCCTACTTCGGCCCGGAACTTGAGTTCTTTGTGTTCGACAGCATGCGCGTCGATGCCGGTTCGAACTTCGCATACTACTTCATCGATAGCGACGAAGGCATTTGGAATTCCGGGCGCGAAAGCACGCCGGAGCGACCGAACCTCGGTTACAAAATTCGCCACAAGGAAGGCTATTACCCGGTTCCACCCACCGACACGCTCACCGATTTGCGCACCGACATCATGCTCAAGCTCATCGACGCCGGCATCCCCGTCGAGATGCAGCACCACGAAGTAGCCACCGGCGGCCAGTGCGAGATCGGCATGAAGTTCTCCCCACTCGTCGACATGGCCGACAAGGTCATGAAGTACAAATACATCGTCAAGAACACGGCCAAGCAGCACGGCAAGACGGTGACGTTCATGCCCAAGCCGCTCTTCGGCGACAACGGGACCGGCATGCACGTGCATACGTCGCTGTGGAAGAAGGGAACGAACCTCTTCGCCGGCTCGGGCTACGCCGCCCTTAGCGAGACGGCCCTGTACGCCATCGGCGGTTTGCTCAAGCACGCGCCGGCCATCTGCGGATTCTCCAATCCGACGACCAACAGTTACAAGCGACTCGTCCCCGGCTTCGAGGCGCCGGTCAACCTCGCTTACAGCCAGCGCAACCGCTCGGCTTCGATCCGCATTCCGATGTATTCGAAGAGTCCCAAGGCCAAACGCATCGAGTTCCGCTGCCCCGACTGCTCGAGCAATCCCTACTTCACGTTCGCCGCCATGCTGATGGCCATGCTCGACGGCATCAAGAACAAGACCCGCCCAGGCGAGCCGCTGGACAAGGACATCTACGATCTGGAGCCTGAAGAATTGGCCAAGGTGCCCAAGGCGCCGGGCTCGCTTGATGAGGCTTTGGGCAATCTCGAAAAGAACCACGAGTTCTTGTTGCAAGGCGACGTGTTCACCAAGGACGTGGTCGAAACCTGGCTCGACTACAAGCGGAAGAAGGAAGTCGACCCCATCCGCCTACGTCCGCATCCGTACGAGTACTTGCTGTACTTTGATTGCTAACCCTTCGCCGCTTGCGGCTTCGCGCTCGCTTCGCGCTTGCAGATTTCATTGCAAACGTAAAGCGAGCGCGAAGCCGCAAGCGACAGATTATCGCGGCCCCACCCGCACTCCGCCATCCACTTCATCCAGTTTCGCGCGCGGCGACCAAAGCGCCGGCGATTCGTACATCTTGCTCAAATCGTAACGCTCGTCGTAGCACAGGTCTCTCGGCAACATCAGGTTGGCCGGATGTGTTGCCGGGTTCAGGATGCCTGCCGACGTCGCCGCCGCCACAGCCAATTCCGAGCAAATCCAGCGATCCCGATCGAGCACCGTTCGTCCGAATGGGGCCGTGTACACCGGTTCGCGTGCGCGGAACGGCGAGGCGTGTAGAATCGCTCGGCCCAGCGCGTAGCCCTTGCCTTCTTGGCCCCAAGCGAAATCGCGCAGCGCCTTTTCACGTTCCACACTCAACGGGGTCCTCAGTTGGCGAATGAGAATCGTGCCGTCGAAGTTCTTCAATCGCGAATGAAAATCGAAGACGAAGACCTTCATGACCGCGTTCGTGCCGGCTTCGAGGACGGCCGGGCTGCCGTCGTCTTTGAGAAAGATAATGCCGGCGTGCAGAGGTCGACCGGTGCCGCAGCACGAGTAGATCTTCGCGGTGACCGGGTTGTGGTCGTCGAAAAGGATGAGGTCGCCCGACTGGGGCTGGTAGCGTTTGCCGACGAGGTGGACCTTGCCGTCCGCACCAGTCTGCATGTGGAAAAGGTACGAGTTAGGATTGGTGGCTTGAGGCGAGGCTGTAAACAGGAATCCGGCGACGGCAAGTGATGCAAGCATTCTTCCTCCGCGGCGCAAGTCTCCAGATGCGCGTCAATGTCGTACCGAAATCATCGACTGCGGAGACTGGGAAGCTTAAGGGGAAATGACGAGGGACCGGCGCCGTGGGCCGGCGATGCCGGCGATCGTGGCAGATTTGTAGGTGGCGCACGCACTTTCGCTTCGCGGCCGGCGGCTATTCACTTGGACGCACCGAGTGGGTGGGACGGGCGCGATAGGAAGATCACTTCGATTCGTTAGAACCGACTGGTTCTGCCTGCATTGCCCAGTCCGCCTCGGGTTCTTCGTCGACGGACGGATTCGTAGGATCCTCGGCATCATTGTCGGCGATCGCTGAGGGTTCCTGGATGCGCTGCGACATCAGCCAGAGTGTTGGTCCGAGTACGAGGGGGATGCCCCAGAGCTTGATCGGCTCGAGCGGATTGCCGAGCACGAAGACGTCGAGGACCAAGATGAACACAAATTGCGACAGCGTGGCGACCGACATGCGGGCCGGATCGCCGGCGGTGAATGCTCTGGTGAGAAAATACTGTCCGATCGACGCGGTGACGCCGACGCCGAGGAGTTCAGCCAGGTGGACGGCACTGAAGGCTTCTTCGGTGGTTTCGAGCGGGAAGAACACCAGGCTCGCCACCGAGAAGATCAAGGCCGTGGCGGAGAAATGGACGACGACGGCCCGCGGATCGAGGTCCTTGAGCTGATTGAGCCCCATCATGGCCAGTGCGGTGAAGATCGACACACCAACGACCACAAGCGCCGTCAGATTGCCGGCGTTGATCTCGCGGCCCTGCAAAAGGGCCACGCCGATGATGCTGCAAAAGATCGATAGCCAAACCGCGCCCGATGGAAAGCGTCCGAGCATCGGCCAGGACAAGAGCGCGACCCAGATCGGAAAGATATTGCAGATGGCGTAAATGTCGGTGAGCGGCAGATGTGCGAAGGCGTAGAAGGAGCCGACCAGGCTGCAACTTCCCGCGAGGCTGCGCATCCACAGCACCGGAGAGCCGAAGAAGACGAGTTGAACGCCGTCCCAACTCGCCCAGGCAGAGATGAGGATGAGCGGCACGAGACAGCGCACGATGGCCACGGCCTGCCAGCCACAGCCTTTTCCGGCGAGCGGCGCCAGGGTGGCCATCCAGCTAAAGGCGAATCCGCTTATCAGAATCCAAATATAGGGCTGAAGGTTCTTGTTGTTCACTGCTTTTGTTCGTTTCGATCGTTAGCTGGACGCGCCAGCGACGGATGCCTATCCGTCGCTGGCGCGTCCAGCTAACCACTACTTCGCCGGCTGTTTTATCTTACCGCGACCGTAGAGTTTTGTCAGGTCCGCAAGGCGGTCCAGAATCCACGGATTGAACTGGCTTGCCTGAAATCGCCAGCACCAGTTGCCCTGGGGTTTGCCCGGAAAGTTCATACGCGCTTCGGTCCCGAGATTCAAGATGTCTTGCAACGGCGCGACGGCGTAGTCGGCGACCGACGCCCAGGCAGCGCGGATGAGATCCCAGGCGATGTCACTGCCGTCGCGGGCCAGATAGCGGCGAACGTGATCGCGTTCTTTCTCGCCGACCGCGCGATACCAACCCCATGTCGTGTCGTTGTCGTGCGTGCCGGAATAGACGACGGTCTTGGTGTCGTAGTTGTGTGGCAGATACCGATTGTCCGGTCCGCCGTCGAAGGCGAATTGCAGGATGCGCATACCCGGAAGATCGAACACGCGCCGTAGCGCATCGACTTCCGGTGTGATGACGCCGAGGTCTTCCGCGATGATCGGCAACGAGCCGAGTTCGTGCCGCAGCGTCTTGAGCAGGGCTTCGCCGGGCGCCTCGACCCATTTGCCGATGATGGCGTTGGGGCTGCCCGCGGGTATCTCCCAGCAAGCCTGGAAGCCACGAAAGTGGTCGAGGCGGATCATGTCGACCAGGCGAAGGGCTGCTTTGAAACGTGCGACCCACCAGGCGAATTTGGATTTCTCAAGGGCCTTCCATTCATAGATCGGGTTGCCCCAGAGCTGTCCCGTCGCACTGAAGTAGTCGGGAGGCACCCCGGCAACGACCTTGGGCCGACGCTTGTCATCCAGCGCGAACAGTTGCGGGTTGGCCCAAACGTCGGCAGAGTCGCCCGACACAAAGATCGGGATGTCGCCGATGATCTTCAATCCATGCTCGGCGGCGTACCGGCGAAGCCGATCCCATTGGCGAAAGAAGAGGAACTGCGCGAACTGATGCCGTTCGACGGCGTCGGCGTGTTCCTTGCGCGCCTTTTTGAGGAAGTCGGCCCGGCGCAATCGCGCCGGTTCAGGCCATTCCTGCCAGCTCTGCCCGTGCTCGGATTCCTTGATGGCCATGAACAGGGCGAAATCATCCAGCCATGCCGCTTCCTCGATAACAAATTTCTGAAACGGCTCGCGCAGCGACGCCGCTCGTCCCTTGCGAAAATGCTCCCAGGCTTGCCGCAGGAGATGATTCTTGAAGGTGATAACCGACCCATACTCAACGTGGTCCGCTGGGAAGACGGTGATCGGCAGTTCGTCGGCCTTGAGCAGCCCGTCCTCGATCAGGCCCTGGGGGCTGACCAAGTAGGGGTTGCCGGCAAAGGCAGAGAAACACTGATACGGAGAATCACCGAATCCGGTGGGACCGAGCGGCAAGATCTGCCACCAAGTCAACTCCGCTTGCGCTAACGCGTCGATCCAGGCGTACGCCGTCGGCCCGAGGTCGCCGATGCCGTACGGGCTGGGCAACGAGCTTGGATGCAGCAGCACGCCCGCGGAGCGAAATAGCGATGTTTCATTGATCATGAACCGAGTCTCTGGACGGTCGGCAACTCGGCTATTGTATGATGCTGACGCACCCAACCGAAAGAGCCGCGCACAAAGTAAGCGGCATTGCCGACCGCTTACTTCGTGCCCGGCTCATCGTGGCCTCAGTTCCAGATATCCGACGTCGAGTCGCCGTTGGGGAAGCGCATCTCGTGGCCGCGGACGGGGCCGTTGGGTTCCTTGCCGAAATCGACGTGGAAGCGGTCGTTGAGGCGCAGGCCGCCCTTGTCGGTGTCACAATCGATTTGCAGCATGTACGAGCCCTGCTTGCCGATCTGCGGATAGAACTGGTTATCCCAGGCGGAGAAGAGCGAGTTGGTGACGTAGAGCCGTCTGCCGTCGAGGCTGATTTGTAGCATCTGCGGGCCGCCGGTTAGCTTCTTGCCGCGGAACTCAGGCGACTTGCCGAGGTGGCCGCCGACCCAGACTTGTCCGACGAGCTTGGGCTTTGACGGATTGCTGACATCGTACTGGCGGATATCGCCGTGCAGCCAGTTGGAGAAGTAGAGGTACTTGTCGTCCATCGACAGCACCAGATCGGTGATGAGGCCCGGCACCGGGATGTCCCAGCCTTTGACATTCTTCTCCGCAGGCACTTCGATGACCTTCTCGACTTTCCATTGGCCGTCGGCCTTGTGCCAATGCCACATGACGCTGGAGAGCGCCGCGCCGACGAAGCCGTGGGTGCTGGCGGGGTCGTGGTGGAAACGAACTTCGAGTGGGATCATACCTGAGCCTCCCAGATCGAACGTCTTGGTGATCTTGCGCTCCTTCCAGTCCCAAAAGTGAATCTGCTGGCCGTACTTACCCGCTTTGACATCGTCGAGCTTGAAGCCGGGGACGACGGTCTTTGGGGCGGCCCATTCGCTGGACACCATGACGTTGTGCCGGGGTTGATACCAGAAGTCGTAGTTGTACTTCATGCCGGTCTTGTCTTTTTCCCACGGGCCGACGACTTCGAACTTGTCGTTGAGCAAGAGGAAACCGCCGGGACCATCTCCCTTGGCATCGCCCAGCATCGAGATCATGATGTTCCCGTCGGCCAGGCAATGCACGGTGTGCGGTGTCGACAGATTGGTCTTCAAGACCTCTGCCGGTTCGATGACCTTGTGCATCTTCGGTTCACGTGGATTTTTCGTATCGATGATGTGGATTCGGCTCGAAAGGACGCCGGGGACGACGAGATAGCGGCGTTCGCAACGGCCCTCGCAGCTTCCGCAGGCGTTCCAGCCGAAGTGGTGCAGTTCATCGCCGACGTTCGGCATCTCGAGGCGATGGACGACCTGCGAATAGGATTTCGATTCTGGATCGAGGTCGACGGTGGCCAGATAGTCGGGTTTCTTGATCCCGGTGCCGACGTAGGTACAGACGACGTAAGCAAGTTTTTCGCGCGGCGACTTGCGAGCATCCGCCGGCGATGGGAAGATGCGCTCCTGACCCAGCGGCGGGGTGACCGGCGACTCGGTCTGCATGCTCCCGAATACGACAACGACCACGCTAAGCAACAAGAATGCGGCAAGAATCGATCGCTTCATGACGCTGCTCCCGATAAGAGTTGATCTTTGGCTTTGTTATATCTCGACGCGAGTGAATCGCCATGTCGCAACGATCGTCGGCCGTCACGGCTGTTTCTTCAAGGCCGGAGGCTCGACGCGCATGACGCCGCGTGTCGGTCGAAACGCGACACCCGATGGCGCGGGCATCTTGAACGTGACGTCTAGTTTGGCGCGATTAGCATCTTTCGGAACCTGAATCGCTTCGACCGAAGCGAGAAATGGACTCTTTCCGCTGCTTCAGCAATCCGGCGTCAACAGGACGTCGGCTACCGTACTCACCACCTCGTCGTCCTTGAGAAACGTGAACGTCGCCCGCAGCTCCGGCTCGTGCGGAACCTCCTCGAATGTCAACAATTGCGGTTTCTGCTCGCCGTCGCGCTGCATCCAGAGCTTCACGGTCATCGCGATGGGCGAACCCGCAGTCCACGACTTCGGACAGTTCACGATGGGGAAGATTGTGTCGCCCGGGCCTGGTCTGGCTTCCACAATCTCTTTCTTGGCGCAGCCTGCAAATAGAGTGGCAATCATGCCAAGGATCGTGAACCACCGGGGCATTAGATACTCCGCATTTCTTGCGTTGATTGGTGACAGTAACGTGTAACGCAACTCGGGATGGCGATGGAAGATGGCCCGCGTCACGGAGACGCGACGTGAAAGGCGTCACGGCCGATCTTGGTCTTCCCCGCGAAAATCACCTCGTAAGCCACCTCGGTGGTCACTGTTTTCCCTGCTTTGCTTTTCATGTTCAGAACCACGACAACGCGGGGACCTTGCTGTGGCTGCGACGCCGACGATTTCACGGTGTAATCCAGCAGCCGATGGCCGGATTGCCAATCGGGCTCGTTGATCTCGATGTCCTGGCCTGCGAGCGACTTGGGATCCTGCGCTTTCTTCCACGCTTCCAATGCCGACTCAACGCCGGCCCGTGCTTTGTTGAGATCTTCCGGCTTGCTGCAGCCGGCCAGAGCCACGAAAATCGGCAGGCCGAGCAGTAACGATGCCACGCGCATTTGACACCAGGTCAGACGTAACTTTTGTTGGTCCATAGGTGGATTGGTCGGAGGTCAGAAGGTCACAGCGGCCTGGAACGCATACTACGGGACCAATGTCCCATCGAATGCGCCCCGGGCCGGCGGTGATGCACCATGGTTGTTCACGGAACGGCAAAGGTCTCGCCGTCGCTGGGACCTTCGAGTGCGCAGAAATCACGGTCGGACGTGCCCGCGGCAATCGTGCGAACGCTGCCGTCGGCGAAACACGCCAGCATGCCGCCCGGCGTGATGCCTTGCGACTTGTACGCGTTCAGCGTGTCCTGCGGGGGCTGATACTCGGCACAGCGCATGCATTTGAATTCCCAGTTCACCAGGGTCGTCGCCGTGTTCGGCCACTGCCCGAAGGTTCCGGCCGGTCCAGGGTTGTTGACGTACCCGGTGCGGGCCCACCAGGCTTTGTTCCACAGGTAGTCGTAGTCGGGGTACGCTCCCGACGTCGTTGGAAACTTCGGGGGCGGGGCCATCTTCAATCGTTGTGCAACCGACAAGTTCGGCCGAACGCCATAACCCCAGAGGCACGCGCCGGTGACACTGCCGGCGTTCTTGGCGATGGCGTACTTCTCATTGAACATGATGGTGTTGGAGGTACCATCGCCGACCTTGTCGAGCGTGATGCCCTCTTCGCCGAAGAACTGCCAGTTGGCCGCAAAGCTGCTTAGACCCCACTGGGTGCTGCCGGTGGCCCAAGGCGGGATGTCCGAGGCGATGGTCAGTTGAAAAGTTCCGAGGTTCGTCACATCCGCGGGGTGCCGAAAGACTTCGACTTGGGCTTGACGAGCAGCGTTCTGGCCAAGCTGCCAAAGATCCATGCGCTCGACATGCGGAAGCAAGTGGAAAAAGATCGAGCCATCCTGCCCGCCGGTATTGCCGTACATCGCCGGCATCTTTTTGTAGGTGTCGTGGAGATTCTGGGCTGCGAGCCCCATTTGCTTGAGGTTGTTTTGAGCTTGCGACCGAGCGGCCGCCTGGCGAACCTTCTGCACCGCCGGCAGCAACAGCCCGATCAAGATCGCGATGATGGCGATGACCACCAACAACTCAATCAACGTAAACGCACCACGTCGGCGCAATCGCATGGTTGTTCCTTTCCAAAGATGATGGAATCCCGACCCCACGGCAGAGTTTGGGCGCAACGGTTCGCAGGGCGTGTCTTGAAAAAAACCCCAGGACCGAAGTCCCGGAAATGGAGTTGACGCGACGTCAACTCCGGCAGGGGGGCGATTCTTTCGATAAGTCCTAGTTGATTATTATCAATAACTATTTGTAATTGTCAATCAATTAAAAAAATTAATTTTCTATTAATTCCTGGGACGGTGACCTGATTAAAACGTGTCTCGTTGTCGGGGTACACCGATCAGGATGAAGTGCCGCTTACGAGTGGGAATCTCGCACACTTTGCCGTTGCCCATGCAACGGTTCTACTTGACGCTCCGCGATTCGTTGGGCGACGAAGTCACTTGCCAGTTTTCGTTGCTGGTCCTTTCAGCAGCTCTTCGATCGCAAGGCGCCTATGCTCATGCCAGCGGAATCGAAGGTCGGCGCTGACGCCGCGCTGGCTGCGCTCGATTTGCGCCAGCATGGCAATCAGTTTGAGCTCGGTGAGGCCTTCTTCCATCGACTCGATGGTTTTGCCCAGCGAGCCACAGGCTCGGCTGAGGTCCGGCCGGGCGGCCTGCATCGCTACCAGAGCGGCCTGCTTCTGGTTTTTCTCGAGCGCCAGCGACGCCTTATGCAGCGCGCTTTCGAACCTACGCAAATTCCCGCCGTCGTCGAGAAGCTTGCGGAGCGAGTCCGCCGTTGCTTCGACTGCCTTCACGTGCGAAAGCTTGACACGGTTGACGTCGAACTCCGTAAGATGCCGGTCGAGGCGATGGCTCGCCTTGGCGACCAGATCGGCGGCCAGGGCGATGTCTCGTTTCACCTGGGCCACGCGCACGCTCACGCCTTCAATGTCGACGTCTGCGGCCTGCAGCTTGGCGATCTGCTCATCCAGAAGCACCTGGGAGCGATCCAGTGTTTCGTGCGCTTTTCTCAGGTCGTCCACGTCGTTTTCCTGGGCGCCTTGCGTTTGCATGACGAGTTCGTTTTCGGTAACCACCAGGAAATGGAATGCCCGTGACGCTGTCTTGGGTTGCGTGCCGGCGCTCGTTGCGACGATCGACACCTTCACGAGGTACTCCCACTGCGGATCGCCGTCTTTGGGTTTCAGCCGAGCGAGATGACGGCGAAAGTCGAAGGACGTCTCCTCGGTTAGCGCGTGGGTCAAGGAATAACCCGCCGGCAGCGACGTCGTCGTTGGGTCGCGCAGCACTTGCTGGGTGAGTTCATCGAGCGAGCGCTGTCGGCGGCGATCATGGAACGCCTGCATCGGAATCGTCAGCGTAAATCGCGATGGCGGATTCTTGATGGCCTTCTTGTCGGGAATCGGCATCGGGCGAACGTCGACCTCCCAGCGCAAGTCCCCGAGGCCGTCGGGGCTGTGCAGGGCGCCGGCAAAGGGAATCGCCGCATCGAGTGTGGCGAGATAAACCGGACCGAGCTCTTTCAGTTCGTTTTTCCCCTTGAAGGGCATCGTTGCCGAATACCCAAGATCGACGCCGACAAATTGCGGCGCCCGAGCGATCGGTGCGGGTAGCTGGGCAAACCCCGAGGCCGGCGTGTCTTGACGTGTCACGTAGTTGGCGGTTTCCCAGACGACCGGTGCGTATACGATGCTGCCAAGGCTGCCGAAAGCGAATTGGTTCCATTGTGTGCCGGCGCTGGTCATGAAGGCGACGACTCGCCCTTTGCCGAACTCGCCGGCAACGATCAACGGATCGCCATAGCGCGCGTCGTGGCGCAGTTTCGCCAGATCGATGAGCAGGGCGCGGACCTTCACGTCGGCACTCTTCCAGAAGTCGGCCAACGAGCGGTCGAGCAGGCAATTCTCGATGGCGCTTGCCAGGTCGATGCAGCGTTTTTCCGAAGCGGCGCCGACCGTGCTTTCGATGACGCCGCGATGCCTTTCGAGCTGGGGGCGAAGCGGCTTTTGAGACGGATCGGCGATCAGCGTCCGCAGCGGACCCTGCGTCAAGTCGGCGACGCGCTTGGCCAATGTGTTCGCCGGCGCATCGTTGGGCAACGTTGCCAATTCAAGCGATTCCTTGGCGTTTTTCCATTGATCACGTGAGACCTTGAAGTATCGACCGATCGGCAGGTCGGCGAGCACGTCGCGCATTCTGCGCTCGGTGAATACCGGGCCCAGGATCGCGTAGCGATTCATTTCCGGGAATAGGTCATCGCGCAACAAGAGTTGATGACTCTGGTCCACAGCCTTTGCACGCGGCTTCTCGGACGCGGGCGGGAAGTACGTCGGCGCAAGCGGCGCCGGAAAGATGCCCTTGCCGTCGCGGTAGAGCGTGGCGTTGTAGCGCGCGCCATCGACGCGCGGGCCGAGGAAGAACACAACGCCTCCGCCCGCCTTGCTGAACTTCTCGAGGTTGGTGATTTGTTCCGGAAGAAGTTGCGGCACATTCAGCAGAAAGATCGCGGTGAACTTGTTCAGGTCATTCCGTTCCAACGCCAGAGACGGCGCCTCACGGCACAAGGGAAGGTCGTGGGCATATACCGGCTTGTAAAGATCGCCCGGCACACTTTGCAACGCCGCCGAAATGCACCTGGCGTCGCCGCCGTCTTTCAGACCCGCCGCCCCCGCCCCATCAATGATGAGAACTGTTTGCGTCTTCTTCTCCTTGAAGACGCTTTCCATCGGCTCCAGCGGTTTCTCGGCGCCGATTTTGGGGAGCAGCCTCGTCGGCAACTTGCCGACGCAGTTCAAGATAGCATCGGCGTCATTGATTTGGAAAAACAAGCGAGGCGAGTTTGGGTCGGCCGCGTCCTTTGCAAGTTCTGCCGATCGCCTTAGGGCTGCTTCCACGGCTTTGCGAGCGTCGGCCTTGAGCGGCTGCAAAACGGGATCGGCTTTGCTGGAGAGCTGATGCAGATGGGAAAAATCAACGCGCTCATCATCCAGTTCGTCCGCCACTTCGCGGATCGTCAGGCGATGGCTGATTTCGGCGTCGGGCTCGATGGCAATGCGGATCGTGTACTCGCCAGCCCTTTTGAGCAGGCCAGTTCCGAGAAACCAGCCGGCTCTATTCGCGGCGGGCTGAAGATCGACCGTTAACGGCTCGCTCGACGCAGCACGTGCATCCCGTATCTCGGCACGCATCGGCCGATCGGCGGGGATCGGCTTCTGGTTGGCGTCAAGAAGCTGCGCTTCGAACGAAATGGCGCCGGCAAGGGGTGAGCGCGGCGTCAATATTTGCCCAAGTCCCTTCTTCTCTGTTCGTTGTCGCACCAGGTAAGCAATCATGCCAAACCAGAATCGCTCGTAATACGATTCTTTGACCTGCCGCAACCGCCAAAACTCGCTGCTGCCCAGATACATCGTCCGCCCGACGCCGAACGGCATCGCGACGATGAACGGCTGCTGGTCCTTGTATTCGTTGGTTCCCGCGCCGATGCGCGACTCCTTCGGTCCCGCGAAACCGGCGATCACTTCGGACGCGGCCTTGATGCGTTCCACCGGATAATACGTGAAGAACCCGCGGCGCGGCTTCGCGGGATTGGCCGGGTCGAAGTCGAACTTTTCATTGTTCCAGAAAAACGAGTTCCACCCGGCAGTCGGGCCGGGCAACTCGTGGTCGAGCTTCAGAAACGGATAGTCTTTGGCCTTGGGAGTGAACCGCAGCGGATACGGACGCGTCGCATCAGGCTCCATGAGACCGATCCCGTGCAGCCGATGATCCTTGAGCACCACCGGTACAAGAGCCTGTACCGAACTAAGGTCGAACCCGCCGGGCCGTGCGAGTTGGTGGCCGTTGATCCTGCCCGCTGAGAATAAAAGGCCGCCGCCGTGCTTATCGACCCACTCGTTGAGCGTTTTGAGTTGCTTCGCCGTCAAGATGGTCCAATCGGGATCGAAGCTGAGAATGACATCGTAAACGCCGGCCAGCTTGTCGGGAAAGCGTTTGAGCAGCTTGTCGCCATCGACATCTTGATCGACGCCATCGTCCTGTCCCGTTTGCAGAAGCACCGAGAGATCGAGCCGCTTGTCGAGGACTTGCCGAACGAGCAACGTGCGGAGGAATTGGTACTCGCGCGATGCGCCGCCGGCGAAAAGCAAGACGCGCAGCTTGCGCTCCTGCACGACGACGGCTGCCGGCTCGCTGACATGTTCGGCGCCGGCGAACGCCTCACGCGGATGCCTCGGCACTTTCGCCGTAAAGCGCCAAGTCCCGTGCAGGTCGGCCGGCGGCACGTTTTTGTGCAGCGCTTCCAGGTCGATATCGAAATCAACGAGCGTCGGCCCATCGGCCTTTAGCTTCGCCTTTTTTGGTCCAGGCACGATGCTCTTCGCGGCATTCAGTGCCTTGCCGGCGGCGTCGCTGACGCGCACCGCTTCGAGCGTAAGCGGAATCTCCTCGCCGGCAAGGCCTCGGCTCTCGATGGGCACGTGGACGATGAAACGCTGCCCGGGCCGCACGGTTTCGGATGTCTGAAGTTGGCCGATACGCAGGCTCGGCCCCGGCTTCGGGTTGCCGACGCCGATGGTGATGACCGGAATCTTGGCGTCGCTGACCTGCGCCAGGAGGTCCTTCACTTGGTCAGCGGCGGAGCGATTGCTACGGCCATCGGAGACGATGACGATGGCCTGGATGCCGTTGCCCGCTTCCTCGCGCAGCATGCGTAGGGCCGACCCGGCGATGTTGGTCCCGGCGCCGTCCTGCGGTTTCAGCCAGCGCCGCCACTCGTCGGCCGACCACGGCTTGTCGGCGTCAGGTTCGATGACGTCATTGAGCTCAGCGCCGAAGCGATAGGCTATGACCGGGCCTCGTTGCATGAGCTGTTCCAGAAACGCGGGGCCACCTTTTTTCGCTTTCGCCGTCAAGAATTGAACGACACGTTCCTGCCGGCTCGGCAACGTCGCCGGATCGACGCCGGGCGGCAACGGACCGTCGACCGTGCCCATGCTCGCCGAACTATCGAACAGGACGACGATCTTCCCCGGCGCCTTAGCGTCCTGGCTAATGCTAGTTGCCGCGAAGAAAGCCAGGACCAGCAAAGCGCCGAGTATGCTGAAGAGCCGACTGGAACCATGCACACGTCCGGTGGTCGCCGCCATGAAGAAACCTCCCTACGCGATGGATCTGATACTGATGAAACGATCCGCCCTCGTTTCTCAAACCGGCCAAGAGATGCTTGATCTGTTGTAACAGGGATCGGTGCCGCGTGCAAAGGGGAGCTGACAATTTATTGATCACGAGAGCACGAAAACACGAAAAGAACCAGGCAGGGAGCCCTTCTACCACTGCCCGCTCTCTCCGCATTTTTCGTGCTTTCGTGTTTTCGTGATCCAATTCAAAGCACAATACGCTTGATGACCAGTGTCGGCGCGTTGAAGTTCATCAGCAAACCGACGTGCAACCCGGTGGCCTTCAGGCACGAGCGCACCTGGGCGAAGTGCACGTCCTCCAGGGCCTTGATCGCTTTGAGCTCGACGACAATCTCCTTTTGAATCACCAGATCGAGTCGATGCAAACCCACCTCCTCGCCTTCATAGAACACTTGCACCTCTTGCTGATACGAAAATGCAAGGCCGCGCTTGCGCAGGGCGATTTTCATCGCGTTCTCGTAGATCGATTCCAAGAAACCTGGGCCGAGTTGCTTGTGGACATAAATTGCTGCGTCAATGATTCGGCCGGACAACGCTTCGAATTCATGTCCCATGATCGCTCCTTTTTCTGATCTCGAAAGCGCGAAACCAGGAAACGGAATTACCTGCGTTCTTTCGTGTTATCGTGCTCAAATTCCGTTTTAGTCGGCACGTGCTTCAGCGTGATGCCGTATTGCTTGAGGCTCGCCGCGCTGGCATCGGACTTGGCGAATCAAGGTCGCCGCGCATTTTGCGATCGCGGACGACTGATTGCCAGCTGTTACCAAGCGTGGCCTTCAGGGCTCTGAATTAAGCTGGTCGTGGGTGCCTCCAGGTTTGATGTCGCTGAGCGCCGGTCGTTGCCGAATGGTCCGGTGTCCCATTTAACAACAACGCGAAGAAATCGTCCCGAATTCCCATTCCTGGAGACGCAACATGGTTCGCTTGGCCGCCTGTTTGTTCGTGGCAATCATCGCTTCGGCTGCGAGTGCGGACCCGACGCCGATCAGCTTGAAGAAGGGGGATCGCATCGTCTTTCTCGGCGACTCGATCACCGCCGGCGGCAATTCGGGCAAGGGTTATATACAGGTCATCCGCGGCCACCTCGCCGACAAGAAAAAAGACCTCGCCATCGAGTGCATCGGCGCGGGCATCAGCGGCAACAAGGTTCCCGATCTGCAGAAACGCGTCGATAAGCACGTCGTCGCCAGGAAGCCCACCATCGTTGTCATCTACATCGGCATCAACGACGTCTGGCACGGCGAAAAGAACCCCAAGAACGGCACCGCCCCCGCTGCATTCGAAGCGGGTCTCAAAGAGGTAATCGGCAAATGCACCAACGCCGGCGCCCAGGTCGTCCTCTGCACCCCGAGCGTGATCGGCGAACTCCCCGGCGGCGCCAATAACCTCGACAAGAAGCTCGACGAATATTCCGACATCAGCCGCAAGGTCGCCAAGGAGATGAACCTGAATCTGTGCGATCTGCGCAAGGCGTTTGTCGACCATCTCCAAGCGAACAATGCGCAGAAGAAAGCGTCGGGAATCCTCACCAGCGACCGCGTTCATCTCAACGAGGCCGGCAACCGCCTCGTCGCCCAGACCATTCTGAAGACGCTGGGAGAATAGACGTTGGATGTCAGACGCTGTCTGGAAAGGGCAATTTCCGGGAGGGCGAGGCTCCTGCCGAGCCGTGAAGCGTCAGTAATCCTCAGGGTCCACGGCTCGGCAGGAGCCTCGCCCTCCCTTTCCAGATAGCCTGATCAGTTGTCGGTTGTCAGCGCCCGTCTCCATCATCACGAGGAAGTCATGCGACGCTGGCTCATGCTACCGCTCCTGGCCTTGTGCTTGCTCATCATTCCGATCACAACCGCCGCGCAGGACGAGCCGGAGTTTGATCTCGTTATCCGCAACGGCAACATCGTGGATGGGACCGGCAACCCGTGGTTCCACGCCGACGTTGCCATCACGGGAAACAAGATCGTCGCTCTGGGCCGCATCGATCGCAACGGCAAACGGGTCATCGACGCCAAGGGTCTCGTCGTCGCGCCCGGGTTCATCGACATGCACGCTCACTCCGACTTCACGATTCTCGAAGACGGCCGGGCGATGTCCAAGATCTTTCAGGGCGTCACCACCGATGTGCTGGGCGAAAGCAGCTCGGCCGGGCCGTATCTCGGCAAGTTGACGCCTCCGTCGATTCGGGTCGGCAAGGAGCTTGTGAGCTGGACCACGCTCGGCGGCTACTTCGACACCGTCGACAAAGCACGGCCCGCAATCAACATCGTCTCGTACGTCGGCCTCGGCACCATTTGGCGGAACGTCATGGGCGATTCGCATGCTCGTCCCACCACCGCCCAGTTCGAAGAAATGAAAAAGCTCGTCACGCAGGCGATGAAGAACGGCGCCCGCGGCCTGTCGTGCATGCTCGCCAGCCCGCCCGATTCGCTCGCCACCACCGCGGAGATCGTCGAGCTGTGCAAGATCGTGAGCCGTTACGGCGGCATCTTTGCGGCGCACATCCGCAACGAAGGAACCGGCGTGTTCGACGCCATCTGCGAAGCCATCGACATCGGCCGGCGCGCCGGCATCACCGTCGAGATCATCCACATCAAGATCGCCGATCAACGCTTCTGGGGCAAAATGAACGAGATTGTTCGCCTCATCGACAACGCGCGAAAAGAAGGGATCAGCGTCGGCGCCAACATCTATCCGTATACCCGAGGCAACAACAATCTCGCCACCATCATTCCGCCCTGGGCGCACGAAGGCGGCACGAAGCAAATGCTCGCCCGCCTCAAGGATTCCGCCCAGAGGGCCAAGATCAAAAAAGACATCCAGGACGGCATCCCCGGATGGTACAACCACTACACGGCCGTCGGCGGGGACTGGAGCCGAATGCTCATCAGCGCCAACTCGGGCTACAAGGGGCTGACGATGGACCGCATCCTCGATGCCCGCGTCAAGGGCAAGAAGCCGGCGCCTGATCTGCTCGACGAATTCCTCGACCTCCTGATCGAAGAAGGCGGCAGCGTCTCGACGGTGTACGATCATCACACAGAGAAGGACATGAACCTCGCCATGCAGCAGCCGTGGTGCTCGATCGGGTCCGACGGCCTGGCGCTGGCCGTGGACGGGCCGCTGCGCCGAGGCCATCCGCATCCACGCAGCTTCGGCACGTTCCCGCGCGTGCTCGGCGTCTATGTGCGGCAGAAAAAGATGCTGAGCCTGGAAACGGCCGTGCGCAAGATGACCTCGCAAAATGCCGCCAAGCTCGGGTTGCATGATCGCGGCATTCTGCGACCCGGAATGGCTGCCGACATCACGCTGTTCGACCCGGACCGCGTAATCGACCGAGCCACGTACACCGAGCCGTTCGCGTATTGCGAAGGCATCGAGTACGTCATCGTCAACGGCCAACTGGTGCTCGATCGCGGCAAGCACACCGGAGCGACGCCGGGCCGGGCGTTGCGGCTGACGCGGTGATTTCATTTCTTCGTTTAGCGCTCGGACCGCGCCCCGCGGGGGTATGTCGTTTTTCGAAGCACGATAAACGCCCACAGGGCGCATCCCGGGCGCTAAACGAAGACAGCGATTATGCCGACTTTGCCGATCAGCGAGACATTTCCTTTGGCAAATTTTGCCGATTGGGCAAGACAAGCTGGCCTGATGATTGGATAATGGGGGGGACTTTTCTCCCTCGCCTCCCACGGGCGGCGGAGAGGCCGGCGCATCTCTTGCGAATCGATCATTCATGAAAACGCACATCCTCCTGGGACGCGTGACGTTCACCGTGGCGCTTTTGGCGGCGACGACGTTGCCGTTCTCGATCTCCTCGGAACCGGGTCGGCTGCCGGCCGGCCCGGAGGACTGCTTGCCGAAGGACCCGCCGCCTCCGACGGTGAAGCTGAAGGTGCGTGTGCCGGCCAACTCCGAGCCAGGTCAGCCGCTGGA
>VGZI01000061.1 GCA_016872605.1 Planctomycetota bacterium | reverse complement strand
AGCAATCGAGCGGGTCGGCTTCATCGAACGTCATCAGGAATTTGTTGCGCTCGATGGCCGAGTGGAAGAAATACAAACTGCGGCGTTTGGACGCGTCCTGCATCGGCGTTTCAACGGGTGGACCGCAGCGCGTCAGGTCGAGATCGCCAGCCAGGTGCAGCAACGAATCACGTACGACCTGCGATTCCATGCGCGTCGTGTTCATGCGCCAGTAGGAGCAGTTCTCCGGATCGATCTTCAGGTTTTTTTCTGATGCCCCGAGGGACGAGGTCGTCATGCGGTACGCGTTCGACAGCACGATGAGCCTATGGATATGCTTCATGGACCATTTTCTCCCCTCCCCCCCCGGGAGAGGAGTCGGGGGTGAGGGAGGGCCGTCCATGAGCTCCACGGCGAGCCAATCGAGCAATTCCGGATGCGTCGGCGCCGCGCCCTTGCGGCCGAAGTCAAAGACGGTCGCGACCAGCGGTTGGCCGAAATGCCGCGCCCAGATATGATTGACGGCAACGCGGGCCGTCAACGGATTGTCACGATCGGCAACCCACAGCGCCAAGGCGGCGCGGCGGCCCGTGCTCTCCTTGGGAAACGGCTTCATCCGGTTCGCATCCGCCTCCAAATTGTTCTCGCGCGTCTTGATCGATCCCACCAGCGGCGTGTAGACATCGCCCGGAATGGCGAGCGCTTTTCGCGCCGCATCGACGGCGGCCTTTGCCTGGGCCGAATTCAACTTCACCTCGGCTTGCCCAGCCTCGGCTCGAGCGAGGGTCCATTCCGCCAGGGCGAGCGCCTGCTTTTTCTCCGCCTGTGCGGCTGCCCGCCTCCACGCGCCGACCTCGGTTGCGTTGTCGGCAATCGCGCGATCGGCCGCGGCTCGCGCTCGTAGCGCCACCATCGTCGCCTCGGCATGAGCGATCTTCGCTTCGGCGACGCGCACGAGCGCTCGCGCCAGTTTCTCGCTGACCGGACCGTCTTGTTTCCCAACGTTGAGCATGGCGACATCGGTCGGCAGAGTCAGGAGTACGAATTCCTCGAACCGTGCCGACGCATCGTAGGTGATCAACTCAAGCTTGCCCGGCCGTCGCGCGATCGGCAGCCGATAGACGAGCGGCGGCTTGCCATTGACGCTGACGTTGAGCAAGTTGCCGCGAACGCGCAGGATGACTTCGTGCGTTTGGTTGAGCGGCACGGCATGTTGTTGAGCGCCGTCTTGCGGGTAGACGTGCTTGCCGTCTTTCTTGAAGGACACCTGGATGCGCGCGGGGGGATGGGGCGTCAGGTAGACCATCGCTTCATGATCTTGGTCCACGTCAAAGCTGATGCCGACGGACTTGTACGTGTCGCCGCCGAGGGTGGCGAACTTGACACGGGCTTCGAAATCGGTCGGCACGTCGTCGCGCAGACGCAAGGCGCCGCGGACGGCGCCGGTTTTTTGTTGAACGAGCTTGCCGTTTTCGATTTTCCAGTCGCCGCCGAAGGGTTGCCAACGGTCTTTTTTGAGGGAAGCGAAGTCGTCGTGCAGCAAGCGCTTGGATTTGTCGACTGGTGGCGTTTGTTTCTGGTTTTTTTCTGCGAGCGCTAAACGGGAGCGTGCCTTGGCCAATTCGTCCTGGCCATCCTTCAATTGCTTCTCGGCAGCGCGAACATAATTCTCCACCACGAATGCTCGCAATGCCGGATTGTATGCCTCCATCGGTAGCTTGATCGGCTTGATCTGCAAGCCGTTCGGCAACAGCAAGCTCGGCAAGCCCGGCTGCATTGCCTTGCTCTTGTCCGGCTGCGCCTCGTTGCCGCGGACGTGGCGATAGGTCGGCACGTCAAGATTCGCGTCGTAGACGCGCGGGATGCCGTTCTTGTCGATGTTCGTTTCACCGGGGACCATGTCGTTGCGAATCTGGTAGGGCTCGAAGATCGCGCGGAGCCGATAGTAATCGCCTTGCGTGAAGGCGTCGTACTTGTGATCGTGGCACTTGCAGCAGTTCATGGTGATGCCAAGGAACGCTTTCGACGTGTGTTCGATCGTTTCGTCGAGCCAGGTGGTGCGGTTGAACAGGAAGTAATGCCGGGCAAGGAACCCGGTGCCGCGCAACGCATCGGCATCGGTCGGATAAAGCTCGTCGGCGGCGAGCATCTCGCGCAGCATCTGGTCGTAGCCCTTGTCCTTGTTGAGCGATTCGACGATCCAGTCGCGCCAGTGCCAGATGTGCCGTTGGCTGTTGCGCAACTCGGCGCCGAGCCCCCACCAGTCCGAGTAACGCCAGATGTCCATCCAATGGCGTCCCCAGCGCTCGCCGTACTGTGGACTGGCGAGCAACCGGTCGACGACCTTCGCATAGGCCGCTTGCGGCTTCGCGCTCGCGCAATCTTTCAAGAATTCCTGCATCTCCTCCCGCGTTGGCGGCAGCCCGATCAGATCGAGATACACGCGCCGCATCCACAGGCTGGGCTCCACCGGGCCCTGCGGAATTAGCCCATACTTTTCGTGCTCTGCAGCGAGGAAGGCGTCGATGGGATTATGTGGCGATTCACCAGCCAGCTTACGCTGGCCGCTCGCCTTGGGCACAGCAGGTCGCACCGGCGCTCGAAACGCCCAGTGATCGCGCGGATCGGGTTCGGGTTTCTCGTCCTTCGGTCCGGTCGCGCCTTGCTCGATCCAGAGCTTGATGACGGCGGCTTGCGCGGGCTTGAGCGCCTCGCCGTCCTCCTTGGGCGGCATGCGGCGATAACCCTTCTCGCCCAGAATGTGCTTGAGAATCAGACCATCCTTGAGTACCGATCCATTGTCGCCGCCCGTTTTCATGAACGCGACGGTGTCGAGCCGCAGATCGCCCTTTTGCTTGATCGCCCCGTGGCACGTATAACAGCTGGCAGCCAGGATCGGCTTGACGTCGCGCAAATAATCGACGGACT
This sequence comes from Planctomycetota bacterium, assembly GCA_016872605.1. Lineage (GTDB taxonomy): Bacteria > Planctomycetota > Planctomycetia > Gemmatales > Gemmataceae > SIAQ01. Next base: position 28,327 of record VGZI01000061.1, on the reverse strand, counting down.
GCGCTTGTGAAAGAGTCGGGACCAACAACAGCAAGATAGTCGACCGCGCGATCATCGTAATGCAGTCCGAAGAGTGAAATTCGTGGCGGGACGATACTTGAGAATTACCATGATCGCTGCCAAATGTCAATCATCTAGGACGCCGGCAGCCGACAGGCTGCGCGATCGGGCGCGCCCTATTCCCGCAGCCTGTCGTCTGTGGGCGTAGAAAGAGTAGCCATGAAAATCACCAAAATCGAAACGCACGTCTGCCACGCGCGCATGCGCAATTGGATCTTCGTCAAAGTCCTGACCAATCAGGATGGCCTGTTTGGCTGGGGCGAGGCAACGCTCGAATGGCACACGCGAGCCGTCGTCGGCGCGATCGAAGACCTGGCCCAACTTGTCGTCGGCGAGGATCCGACACGGCCCGAGCACCTTTGGCAGATGATGTTTCGCCAGCACTTTTGGCACGGTGGCGGCATCGTGCGCGCCACCGCCATCGCCGGAATCGATATCGCCCTCTGGGACATCCTCGGCAAGGTTGCGGGATTGCCGTGCTCAAAGCTGTTCGGCGGCCCCGTGCGTGATTACGTCCGCACTTATTGCCATCTCGGCGGCGGCAAGATGGAGGACTTCTACGAAACCGCCGTCGATGAAGCCAGACGATTCGGAGACCTCGCACGTCAAGCTGTCGCCGACGGGTTCACCGCGTTCAAATCGATGGCCGTCCCACCGACCATGCCGATCGAAGGATTGAAACCGATCAAGGCGGCCGAGGCGGCGGTGAAGGCGATGCGCGACGCGGTGGGCGAATCGATCGACATCATGGTTGATTGTCATGCCCGCCCATCGCCGGCGATGGGCTTGAAGTTTGCCAAGGCACTGGAGCCATACGGGCTGTATTTCTTCGAGGAGCCGTGCTGGCCGGAGAGCATCGACGGCTTGGCCGCCATCAACGCCGCCGTGACGACGCCGATCGCGACCGGAGAGCGCGGCACTAACATCGCGTACTTCCGCGATCTCTTCAACGCGCGCGGCTGCGAAATCTGTCAGCTCGATCTCACCCACTGCGGCGGCTTCACCGAAGCGCGGCGCATTGCTGCCTTGGCCGAAGCGCACCGTATCGCCCTGGCGCCGCACAATCCACAAGGCCCCGTTAGCACGGCCGCGTCGCTCGAGTTCGGCTTCTCGCAACCGAGCTACATCATCTGCGAAACCGTCCACGCCGATGTTCCCTGGCGGCAAGACGTCGTTCAGGAGGGATTCACCGTCGAAAAGCAGGGCCGCATCGTCAGGCCCAACACGAAACCGGGGCTGGGCATCACGATCAACGAAGCGGAAGTGAAGAAGCATCCGTTCCAGCAGGAAGTGCTGCAGCGCGTTTTCTACAAAGACGGCAGCGTGGGGGATTGGTGACGACGAGCACACATCGCTACGAGCACGCAGCGCAAGCAAGTGCGTCACGTGCTTGCGCTGCGTGCTCATGAGGGAAAACGTGAACATCGCCTGCCTGCAATTCGATCCGAAGCTGGGCGATCCGCTCGCCAATCGCTCTCGCGCCGACGCACTGTTGTCCGCACTCGAGCAGGGCGATGTTGATCTGCTTGTCCTGCCGGAGATGGCGTTCAGCGGCTACTGCTTCAAGAATCGCGACGAAATCGCACCGTTCGCCGAGTCGGCCCAGCACGGCATCACGGCAGCCTGGTGTCGAGCGACCGCGCGACGGCTGCAGTGTTTCGTCGCCTGCGGGTTCCCGGAACGCGGCGAGATTGATTTCTTGTACAACTCGATGATCCTGGTGGACCCAACCGGCGCAACGGTCCATGTGCATCGCAAACACTTGCTGTACGTCACCGACGAATCGTGGGCGACCGAGGGAGACGGTTTTGCCTGCCTGGAGGTGCCTGGGCTGGGACGATGTAGCTTCGCGATCTGCATGGACCTGAATCCGAAGCAGTTCAAAGCGCCGTTCGAGCGCTATGAATTCGCTTCGTCTCTGTTCGATCCGCCGCTAAAGTATCTCGAAGCGTATCATTCGCAGTCGCACCGGCTCACGGCGAATCTGGCCATCGTGTGCAACAATTGGCTCCGTTCGGAAGCGGACAAGGACCTCAGTGATGAGCAGCGCACGACGCAACTGCTGAACTATTGGGCCGTGCGCATGAAGCCGGTGCTGGGGATGCCGATCGTCATGGCCATCGCCAATCGCGTCGGCGTCGAGCGCGGCATCCGTTTCGCCGGCGCCTCGTGCGTGATCGATCTGAAGCATCGGCAAATCCTCGCCAACTTGAACGCAGTCGAGGAGAATGTGCTCCTAGTGCACGACGTGCCGGAGTATCGTTGACGCAATGGGAAGCCCCAGGATGAGCGCAGCGAATCCTGGGGATAAGGGGCCTTCATCCCAGAGGTTCGCTGCGCTCACCTCTGGGCTTCGAGTGGTTTGATGACACGACGACTTCATGGCGTGCTTCCCATCGTCCACACGCCGTTCACCGATAGCGACGAGATCGACGTTGCCACGCTTCAGCGCGAGATCGACTGGGCGTATGCACAAGGCGCCGACGGGCTCGGCACCGGCATGGTGTCGGAGTTGCTGCGCCTAACCTACGAAGAGCGCATCGCGCTCACCCATCACATCGCCCAGATGAGTGCCGGGCGCGGCGCGGTGTTCGCCGGCGTCGGAGCGGAATCTACCAAGCAAGCGATCGTTTACGCCAGGGCCGCCGAAAAAGCGGGATGCGACGCCGTGATGGCGGTGCCGCCAGTGATGACGGCGTCACTAACGACGCATGTGGTCGACTATTACTGCGCCATCGCCGACGCGATCTCGCTCCCCGTGATCGTGCAAGATGCGTCCGGCTACGTCGGCAAGTCGATCCCGATCAGCGTCTACGTGCAACTCCTCGAACGCTTTGGGCCAGAGAAGATAGTCTTCAAGCCAGAAGCGTCACCGATTGGGCCGAATCTGTCGGCATTGCGCGACGCGACCGGCGGCAAGGCGCGCATCTTCGAAGGCTCCGGCGGTATCTTGCTGGTGGACAGTTATCGCCGCGGCATCGCCGGAACGATGCCCGGCATGGAACTGCTTGACGCCATCGTCGCTCTCTGGAAGGCCCTCGAGCGCGGCGACGACGAGGCGGTCTATCGCATCTACTACCCGATCTGCGCCATCGTCGCCCTGCAAATGCAAGCAGGGCTCGATGGCTTCCTCGCCATCGAGAAAGACCTGCTCGTCAAGCGCGGCATCTTTCCATCGGCCCGACGGCGCAAACCATACTCGTGGGAGCTAGATGCCGAGACCACGGCGGAGATCGATCGGTTGTTCGCTCGCTTGCAATTGGCAATTGTCAATTGCTAATTGTTAATTGTAAATTCCCCATGCGTTACCTCGTCCTTACCTTCCTGTGCCTGGTTGCCGTCATCGCGTACATCCAGCGCACCGGCATCAATTCCGCCAGCACGCCGATCATGCGCGAATTCGAAATCGACACCGAGCAGTTCGGTACGATCGGATTCGCCTGGCTCGTAGGCTATGCACTGTTGCAGGTTCCCGCGGGGTGGCTGGCGGACCGCTGGGGCGCTCGCAACACGCTGACCTTCTATGCTCTGCTCTGGTCGCTGATCACCGCAGCGATCGGGCTGTGCCAGGACTACGGAACGCTGCTGGCCCTGTGGTTCATCATGGGCATGGCGCTCGCCGGGGTGTTTCCGTGTGCCGCCAAATCGATCGGGGCGTGGTTTCCGGACACGCAGAAGGCGATGGCGGCCGGGCTCTTGGGCAGTTCTACGATGCTGGGCAACGCCGCCGCCAGTGCTTTGACATCGTGGCTGCTGTTTCATCAGGACTGGACCTGGCAGTGGGCTTACTTTTTCTACGGCATCCTCGGTATCGTCTGGGCGATCAGCTACGTCACAACAATACCGGAGCGCGACGCGGCGTCTTCGACTGCGCCCGAAATGACTGGGGACGATTGGCGACGACTCTTCTCCAGCGCGCCGATGTGGCTTTTGTGCGGCCAGCAGTTCTTTCGCGCCGGGGCCATGATCTTCTTCATCAATTGGTTTCCGAAGTTTCTCAAGGACTCGCGCGGATTTGTCGATGCCGACGCTGGGCTCTTCGCGGCATGCGTCAACCTCTCGGCCCTCGCGGGCGGCGTCCTTGGCGGGTTCTTCTCGGATTGGCTCTTGAGCGTCACCGGCTGGCGACGGCTCTCGCGTCAGGGAATTGCGGTCTTCGGAATGAGCATTTGTTGCGTTTTGATCGTGATGACGTACTTCATCCAGGACAAGATCATAGCCGTCGTCGTGTTCAGCATCGGCGCCTTCATTGCGACGTTCGGCGGCGTCAGCGGCTATACCGTTGCCATCGAGTTCGGCGGCAAGCGCATCGGGATTGTTTTCAGCATGATGAACATGTCGGGCAACATCGCCGCCGCCATCGTGCACCTGGCCGCCGGGTCGCTGGCGCAGCGGACGCAAAGCTGGGACGCGGCGGTGTTCATGATCGCCGCGGTTTTCGCCGTCGATGCCCTGTGCTGGGCGATGCTGAATCCGCAAGAACCGTTGTTTCCGGAGCAATCCGCTTAGCCCCGCCTCCGCGAGGCGGAGCTAAACGAATTTGGGAATGAACATGACTCACGTTAATACCCCGCAAACGCGCTGTGTCGTCGGCGTCGCGCGTTGCGACATCACGCCGCCGGTGGGCATCTATCATCGCATGTGGGGCGCCGCTCGGCACGACCGCGCCGCCGGCGTGCATCGGTCGCTCTTGGCGACGGCGCTGTGGCTAGAACCAAGAAACCCCGGGGTGAGGTACTCCGAACCCCGGGGCTCGCAGCGCCTCACCCCGGAGCTTCCGATCGTTCTCATCGCAATGGACCATTGCGTCGTTGACAGTGTGGAGATGACACGATTGCGCCATGCCGTCGCTGACGCCTCCGGGCTCGCTGCATCACAGGTTCATATCACCCTCTCGCACACGCATGGCTCCGGGTGGATGTCGCGCTCCCGCTCGCACTTCCCCGGCGGCGAATTGATCGGGCCGTATCTCGACGATGTAACGGCCAAGCTCGCAATGCTTGCGACGGACGCAAAAAAGTCAATGCAACCCGCGACATTCATCTATGGCCAAGGCCGCTGCAATCTGGCAGCACACCGGGACTTCTTCGACGAAAGGAACAAGCAGTTCGTATGTGGCTTCAATCCGAATGGCACAGCGGATGACACGGTGATGGTCGCACGCGTTCACAGCGCTGATAGCAAGTGTCTGGCAACTATCATCAACTATGCCTGCCATCCGACGACGCTGGCGTGGGACAATACGCTGGTCAGCCCCGATTACGTCGGCGCCATGCGCGAGATCGTCGAAGGCGCGACCGGGGCGCCGTGCATCTTTTTGCAAGGGGCCTCCGGCGACCTTGGCCCGCGCGAAGGGTTTGTCGGCGATACCGCTATTGCCGATCGCAACGGCAAGCAGCTCGGCTACGCGGCGCTGTCGGCCTTGGAATCGCTGCCGGTGCCGGGCACTCGCTTCACATATGCCGGCCCGGTCGTGTCGGGTACAACAATCGGAACGTGGCGCCACGAGTCGCTCGCACCGGATGTCCTGACGAGACAGGAATCGTGGCAGATTCGTCAACGAACCGTTGAGCTTGCGTATCGCCACGACCTGCCCGACCTCGACGAAACGAAGGCCGAGCATGTCCGTTGGCAACAAGAGGAGGCTCAATCGCGAGCTGCCGGCGATGAGCGAAAGTCCCGCGATTGCCGGGCGATGGTAGAGCAGATGAATCGCCGCATCACCAGGCTGTCGTCGATTCCGGCAGGCAAGGTATTTCCGTATGAGATTCGCGTGGCGCGGCTGGGTGATGCGATCTGGATTCTGACGCCGGGCGAATTGTATCAGACGTTTCAAACGACGCTGCGCACGCGATTCCCGGCTCATCCGCTGATCATTGCGACGCTGACCAACGACTGGCAGCCTGGCTATGTTCCCGCGGCCAGCGCATACGGTTACGGCATCTATCAAGACGCCATCGCCTGCGTCGCGGCGGGATCGTTGGAAGTTCTGATCGAGGCGCTCACGCGTGAGATAACCGGGATCGTTTGATTTTCTTTGTCTTCGTTTTGCGCTCGCGTCGCGCCGCGCGACACTCGAGCGCTAAACGGGGAAGCTTTTCTTGGGTCGATTATCATGCCTATCATTCTCGTCGGCACGCTCGACACCAAAGGGATCGAGTTTCAATTCGTGCGTGATCTACTCATTGCGCAAGGCCTCGACACGCTCGTGATCGACGCCGGCGTCATGGGACCGCCGCATTTCACACCAGACCTTCCGCGCGGCAGCGTGTTCGCAGCCGCCGGCACTACGCTCGATGCCGTCGTCAGAGCCAACGATCGCGGCAAAGCGGTTGAGTTGGCGGCAACCGGTGCGGCTAAGCTCGTCGTCGCGCTGCATCAGCAAGGAAAAGTTACCGGCATCCTCGGCCTGGGTGGCTCGGCAGGCACCACCATCGCTACCGCGGCCATGCGCGCTTTGCCGTTCGGCATCCCGAAAATCATGGTCAGCACGCTCGCAAGCGGGCAGGTCAAGTCGTTCGTCGGCGTCCGCGACATCATGATGATGCACTCGGTCGTCGACATCAGCGGCATCAATCGCATTAGCCGAACCGTGCTTACGAATGCCGCCCATGCGATGGCGGGGATGGTCCGTGGTTTACCCTCTCCCCTCCGGGGAAGAGGGGTCGGGGGTGAGAGGGGAGAGCGGAGTAGCGACAAACCTCTCGTCAGCGCCACCATGTTCGGCGTCACCACGCCGTGTGTCGAAGCGGCACGCAAGCAAATCGAAACCGCCGGGTACGAAGTGCTCGTCTTCCACGCCACCGGCACCGGCGGCATGACCATGGAATCGTTCATCGCCGATGGCCTCATCACCGGCGTGCTCGACATCACGACCACGGAGCTTGCCGACGAGTTGGTCGGCGGCATCTTGAGCGCCGGCCGCGATCGCCTCACCGCCGCCGCCGTGCGCGGTATTCCGCAAGTCATCTCCGTCGGCGCGCTCGACATGGTCAACTTCGGACCACGCGACACCGTGCCCGAGAAGTTCAAGGATCGACGATTCTATCAGCACAATTCGAATGTGACCTTGATGCGAACGACGCCGGAGGAGAACGACAAGCTCGGCAAAGAGATCGCTGAGAAAGCCAGTGCCGCCCGCGGACCGACTGCGATTCTCCTGCCGCTAAGAGGCGTGTCGGCCATCGATCGCGAAGGGCAGCCCTTCTGGTGGCCGGAGGCGGATCGGGCGCTCTTTCAGAGCATTCGCAATTGGATCAGCCCGGACGTGAAAGTGATCGAACTCGATTTGCACATCAACGACCCGGAGTTCGCGCGAACCGCGGCAGAGACGGTGTTGCAGATGATGAAGCAAAACTAACGCGCAGCGCAAGCTAGGGACGCCGTTCCCTTGCTTGCGCTGCGGGCTTGTGACTGCAATTTCACTTCGGCATCGGATCGTACGTCTTGAACTCGGTTTTCGGCTGCACGCGGATCCAGGTTCCTTCCGGCGTGAACTGGAATCCGGTCGTCTGCACCTCGCCATCTTTCTTGGGCGGTGTCTGCGGATTCTGATCGCTGGCCGTCGGTGTTGTCGAACCCTTCGTCTGGTTATTAATGACCTCGCCAACCTTCTGGGTGCCGGTCTGGACGTCCTCGCCGATCTTCTTCGTATTCAGATCGACATTGAACTTGCGATGCCCATCTGGCGACGGCTCGCTCGTGAGTTGATACCAGCCGAGGAAATAGCCGGCGACCGCGAAGCCGACCACGAGGAAACCGACAAGTGCGAGGATATTGCGCATGATGAATGCCTCCGTGCCAGGGATTGCTTTCGACGTGGGGATGTAGCATCCCACGTGAGCCGAATCCAGCCCTATTTGTCTGGCAGGTCGGCACACTTTGGCAAGCAAGGCAAGACGCGAAAACAAGAGGAATCTGAAACGCAGAGAGCGCCGAGAACGCGGAGGGTTCTGCGGTTGTGCTCTCCGCGTTTCAACCTCATTGAGATGCGGGCTTCACGAACGCCGATTCATTTGATGCGCTTCCATTCCAGATAGAGGAAACCCTCCTCCTTGCGAAATCGATCAGGCCGAGTCTTGTCGGCATCGGCGAAGCAACTTTTGCGCACGTCGCCGTCGATTTGATAGATGCCAAGCACCACAACGTCCTTGTTGGCGCCGAAACTTACGGTGGCGTCGATCGACTTCGGCTTTTTCAACGGGTCGATTTTGAAGGTGCCTTCGAGGATAACCTTGTCGTCGTCTTTGAGCACGAATTTGTTGCCGTCGACGATCAGTGTTGTCGCTTTGCGCATTTTTTCATCGACGGGCTTGCCATTGTCGATCATGACGGCGGCGGCCCATTTGCCCTGGAACTGTTTCAACTCCTTTTTCATTGCGTCATCGGACGTCTTGCTATCAGCTGATACGACGCCGAGAAGTGCCATGGTCAACATGACGTCTAACATGAGGCCTCCGGAAATGCCGCGAAAATACGACGGTGATTTGGAACTGGAGTGGTTATTTCACCTGCCTCCATTCGAGGTACATGAAATCCTTCTCCTTGCGGTACTTGTCGGGGCGAGCGTTTCCCGGCTTGGCGAAACACGATTTGCGCACGTCGCCGTTGATCTCGTAGATGCCGCGCATGGGGTTGTCCTTGCCGTCGCCGAAATAGACATCGATTGTCTTGATCTTCTTGGTCGGATCGATGGAAAAGGTGCCCTTGATCGTCAAGCTGCCGGTCTTCATGGTGAACTTGTCGCCGTCGACCTCAAGGCTCGAAAGCTGTAGTTCGACATCGGTGGCCACCTTGCCGTCGAAGCCATGAGCTGCCAGCGCCTCCCACTTGCCGTGAAACTTCTTGAGTTCATTCTGCACGTCGTCACCGGCATGTGCAGTCAAGCAGACTCCGGACAGAACCAAGACGATAATGAGTCGGTGCATAGTTACTCTCGCAGCATGAGGAATCAGAGAGGTACTGGCTCGTTGCGAGCATCTTATGCGTCGGAATCTACCCGGCCAGGAATACGAGCCGCGACCGCATGGGCCCAGGCGAATCCCATTGCACATGCAGCGTTTTTCGCGTAGCATTTCATCACCCGCCTGCCACGCATTCCTGGCCGAGGTCGCGTCATGATGCACCGCTCGATATTCTCTCTGCTGGGTCTCTTCCTTGTCACGGCGACGGCGAGCGCCCAGGTCAACGACGCGCCGAGCTACCATCGGCACGTGACAGCGGTGTTCAGCAAGCTCGGCTGCAACGGCGGCGCCTGTCACGGGGCCGTGCAGGGACAGAACGGCTTTCGCCTCACCCTCTTCGGCGCCGACCCTGCTCTGGACCATGCGCGCCTCACCCGCGAGTTCAGTGGTCGCCGCCTCAATCAGCAAGACCCCGACGCCAGTTTGCTCTTGCGCAAGGCTACCGGCGACTTGCCACACGTCGGCGGCAAGCGCATGAGCGCCGACTCGCCTGAGTACAAGCTACTGCGTGCTTGGATCGCCGCCGGCGCCCTGCTCGATGCAGCCGGGCCAGCGCGCCTCGTTCAACTTCGCGTAAGTCCCGCCGAGCATTCTGCGAAGATCGGTGAGCGCTATCGGCTCAAGGTTGACGCGACGTTTGCTGACGGCGCCCGCGAAGACGTCAGCGCACTCTGTTCGTATGAAACGCTCGATAAGCACGTCGCCGTCGTCGAAGCGGACGGGCAGGTGCACATCAAAGGCGCGGGCGACGCCGCCGTCATCGTTCGTTATCGTGCAACGCCGGCCATTGCATCCGTGCTCGTCCCGCGGCCCGGCAATGATCCGTTTCCTGAATACACGCCGAGCAACTTCATCGACAAACATGTCATCAGCAAGCTCAAGCGCTTGAACGTGCCGCCGTCGCCGCTTGCCGACGAGACGACGTTTCTTCGCCGCGTGACTCTGGATGTGACCGGTGAGTTGCCGACGCCCGACGAGATTCGAGCTTTCCTTTCCGACAAGAGCGCCGACAAGCGAGCGCGCAAGATCGATGAACTGCTCAACCGTCCGGGCTACGCTGCCTTATGGACGTTGAAGTTCTGTGACATCTTGAACGCCAGCGACTATGGCGTCTACGCCGATGGCATGAGCCAGGAGCAGGACGCGCCGCGCTTCCAGCAGTGGATTCGGGCTCGCCTCGAAGAAAACACGCCGTATGACGAGTTCGTCGAACGCATCCTGACCGCGACGAGCCGAGAGGGAAAAAGCATCGACACCTGGGGCAAGGAGGTCGTAGAAACCAACGAGGGCTACGCGACGCCTCGCACCGACATCACGCTCTACGCCAAGCGCAAGACGCTCGATCTTTATTGGCAGCGCCGCGCGTCGGCCGGCGTTTCGGGCACGCTGCAGATCGCTCACGCGTTCCTCGGTCTGCGTCTCGAATGCGCTCAGTGTCATCGCCATCCGCATGATATTTGGCAGCAGGACGACCTCTTGAGCTTCGCCAACTTCTTCATGCACGTCCGTCAGCCGGGCTTTCAGGGGGATAACGAGAAGCGGTTCCCCGAAGTCGCCGCGTATGTCAAGAACCTCAACAGCGAGGCCAAGAAGCTCGGCGACCAAGCCAAGATGCTGCGCGACACGAAGCTAAAGAAACTCGACACCAAGTCGGACGAGGTCAAGAAGCTGCAACAGGAGATTAACGCGCTCGACCGTCGCAGCAAGGTGTTGCCGGAGATCGGCCGCCGACTGATGCACGCGGAGACCATGCACCTTGTCCCGACCAAGGACACCGCCGCGAAGGTCACCAGCCCGCTCGGCACGCAGGAATCGCGCACCTACCGCTTACTCGCGGAAACCAAGAACATTGACGTGCCCAAGGAGCAAGACCCGCGCGGCATCGTCGTTGCCTGGATGCGCCGGCCGGACAATCCGTTCTTCGCCAAGGCAATCGTCAATCGCGTCTGGGCGCATTACTTCGGGCGCGGCATCGTCGATCCGCCCGATCACCTGTCGCCGCTCAATCCGCCGACGCACCCGGAACTGCTCGATGAATTGTGCCGGGAGTTCGTCAAGAACAAGTACGATCTGAAATGGCTGCATCGGGCGATTCTGACCAGCAGGACATATCAGACGAGCAGCCAGGCCTTGGCGGCCAATCGCACCGATCGTTCGAACTACGCGTACTTCTACTATCGCCGGCTGCCGGCGGAGGTGCTGGTCGACGCGCTCAACCAGGCGACCGGCGTTGGCGAAGACATGGACATGAAGTACTACCACTGGAAGCCGGAGTGGAAGACGGTCGAGATTCCGTACGCCCCTCGCAACGCCTTCGTGACGTTCATGCTGGAGCAGTTCGGACGGCCGCAGCGAAACAGCGGCGTGCAGTGCGATTGCGAACGCGACTCGAATGCGTCGGTGTTGCAGGTGCTGGCCGTTGCGAACCACCCGCGCATCCGGCAGAAGATCGCCGACGACAAGGGGCATGTCGTCCGCATCCTGAAAGCGCACACGGACAACGATCAGCGCATCGCGGAAGTCTTCCTGCTTACGGTAAGCCGGCCGCCGAGCCCCGCCGAACGCGAAGCGTGCTTGAAGTACATCCGCGAGTCGGCAACCGAAGGCGACGGCCTACGCGGCGTGATGTGGAGCCTCTTGAACACGCGCGAGTTCTTGTTGCAGCATTGAGCCAGCATTACTTCGATTAGCGCTCGCATTGCGCCGTGTGGGCGGAAACATGTGTGGATCTTTTCAATCGCACTGAGGTCGAATTCATGAGAATTGTCTTGCATGTCAGCGTATTCGTGGCCCTCATCACTCTGACCGCCTGCGACGGCGAAGGCAAAAAAGACCCCGATCTCGAGAACCCCAACCTCGTCAAGAGACCCTCCGGGCTGAAGTATCTCGACATCAAGGTCGGCGACGGCGATGAAGCCAAGAAAGGCGATCTCGTCGAGGTGCTCTACATTGGCACGCTGATGAACGGCAAGCGATTCGACTCCAACCTCAGTCGCACGCGGCCATTCTCGTTCCCGCTCGGTCAAGGCAAGGTCATCGCCGGTTGGGACGAAGGCGTGGCTGGCATGAAAGTCGGCGGCAAACGCAAACTCATCATTCCACCTGAGTTGGGCTACGGCGAACGCGGCGCCGGCGACAGCATTCCCCCCAACGCGACCCTTATCTTCGAAGTCGAGTTGCTTCACGTGCGTTAAGGATCGTCTTTTCCGCTTGCGGCTTTGCGTTCGCTGGGCGCCACGCGAGCGCGAAGCCGCGAGCGGCAAACGGGGCGACTTCGCCTTGCAACCATCTCTCCAAAGCAATACATTGCCATTTTCGGCATTGAGCCGAGCGCCCGGGGCGTGAACGAATGTTCCGCGCGGAACATTGCCACCCCATCCCGAGGATGTTGCATGAGTGATGGACTGCACTATGATCCGACCAATCCGCTTATCGTGCAAGGAGATAGGACGGTTTTGGTCGAAGTCGATAATCCGAGATACGCCGAGGCTCGCGACGCCTTGGCCCCCTTCGCCGAACTCGAAAAATCTCCGGAGCACATTCATACCTACCGACTGAGCGACCTGTCGCTCTGGAACGCCGCGGCCGCCGGGCTGACGGCGGACGACATGATCGTCGTCTTGCGGAAATACAGCAAGTTCCCTGTGCCGATGAACTTGCTGACCGAGATTTCGGAGCGAGTCGAACGCTATGGCCGGGTCAAGCTTGTCAAGCATGGCGAGAAGCTGAAGCTGGTCTGTGCCGACAAGCCGCTCCTGGAAGAGCTAGCCCGACAGCCGAAGTTGCGCGCCTACCTGGGCGTTCGACTGGATGCGAAGAGCTTCGAGATCGAGCCGGGCTTTCGCGGCGTCTTGAAGCAAGCGTTGATCACGATCGGCTACCCGGCGGAGGATCTGGCAGGATACACTGCCGGTGCGGACTTGCCGATCCATGTGCGCAGCGTGACGCGCGCTGGGCTTCCGTTTCATGTGCGCGATTATCAGCGCGACGCGGCCGACGTTTTTTACGCCGGCGGCGATGTGCGCGGCGGCAGCGGCGTCATCGTGCTGCCCTGCGGCGCGGGCAAGACCATCGTCGGCATCGCCGCCATGGCTCTCATGCAAAAATCGACGCTCATCCTCACCACCAGCATCACCGCCGTCAAGCAGTGGATTCGCGAAATCCTCGATCGCACCGACCTCACCGAGTCCGACGTCTGCGAGTACTCCGGCGAGGTGAAGACCATCGGCCCGGTCACCGTGGCGACGTACCAAATCCTGACCCATCGGCCCGACAAGAAAGAGGACTTCCCGCACTTCAAGATCTTCGACCAGCGCGACTGGGGTTTGATCATCTATGACGAGGTCCATCTCTTGCCCGCGCCGGTGTTTCGCGTCACCGCACAGATTCAAGCGCGACGCCGTTTGGGTCTGACCGCGACGTTGATTCGCGAGGACGGCCGGGAGGGGGACGTCTTCAGCCTGATCGGGCCGAAGAAGTACGACGTGCCGTGGCGCGAACTCGAATCGAAAGGCTGGATCGCGGAGGCGAGTTGCACCGAGGTGCGCGTCGCGCTGCCGGACGAGTTGCGCATGGAATATGCCGTCAGCGAGTGGCGCCACAAGTATCGCATCGCCAGCGAGAACCCGGCCAAAGAAGATCTCGTCGAACGCCTGATGGAACTCAACGACGACAAGAACATTCTGATCATTGGGCAATATCTCAAGCAGCTGCGCAGTTTGCATCGGCGCCTCGACATCCCGCTCATCACCGGCGCCACCGACAACGCGACGCGAGAAGACCTGTACGGCAAGTTCCGCCGCGGCGAGATCAAGCGGCTCATCCTCTCCAAAGTCGGCAACTTCGCTATCGACCTGCCCGACGCCCAGATCCTCATCCAGGTGTCCGGAACCTTCGGCTCGCGGCAAGAAGAGGCACAGCGGCTCGGTCGCATCCTCCGCCCCAAGGCCGACGGCGAGTCGGCCCACTTCTTCACTCTCGTCACGCGCGATACGCGCGAGCTCGATTTCGCCCACCATCGGCAAATGTTCCTCACCGAGCAAGGCTACAGCTACGGCATCGTCGACGGCGGCGATCTGCTCGCCGGCAAATCGGCGTCGAACGTCGAGCGCGAGGTCGAGGTCTCATGATCGAAAAAGCTCCGACGCGCATTCCCGTCAAGCTGCATCGCAATGTCGCCTTGGTGCTGACCGAAGATGCGCTCCTGGCCGAGGAATTGCTCGCGCACAAGAAGCTGGCGGCGGACATCGTCGGCCGATTGTCGGACCGCGTGCTCTTAGTCCGTGCGGGCCGCGTTGACGCGGTCGTGCAGGAGTTGCGCCGTCTGGGGCACACGCCGTCGGTGCTGTAGGGCGTTTAGCCCCGTGTCGTAGACCCGGGCGGACGCCCTGGTGGCCTGCCTCCATGAGGCTGGGAAAAACGGTTTTCGGTTTTTCATGACCATCGGAACGAACGAACGCTGGACTTTTCACCTCCGCCATACGCTCAAGCGCTACGATGATGCGCTGCTGCGTCAGGTGGCGCACAAGCTCTGCAAACCGCGCAATCAATGGCCCGTCGCGGAACTGCTTGATCGCATCGTGTCGGCGTTCGACAATCTCGCGATGGTCGATCGGCGACTGAAGGAGATGCCGTCCGCGTGCCGACGCCTTCTGTCGCTCATCGCTCAAAGCCGGCAACCGCGCTGGCCGGTCGGATCGCTCGTCGAGATTCTGACAGCCCTGGGCGCCGCAGACGGCCTGGCGCCGCTGCTGACGCTCCTCGAATCGGGCCTGCTATTGCCCGAGTTGTATCCATTCGGCGAAAAGCCGCCGGAGGATAAACACACGGGCCGAGGTCGGCTCCGAGATTTTTCAGTGTGGCTTGGCCGATCGGAGCCGATGCCGATGGTGCTGGCGTCGCCTGTGGTGACACGGCGCGTTTTACGCGAAGACCTTGGCATCGAGTGTCCGAGCGTGACGATGCCGCCGAACTCAGCGGTGCATGAAGGCGACGGGCTGGACTGGCCGCTGCGGATGGCGGTGTTGTGGCAGCAGGCTTTGGGCACGCCGCTGCGGCGCACACAACAGGGCGGGTTCTTCAAGCGCGATTCCGATCGTCTCGAAGCCGAGCCGCTCCTGAGCGGCGTGCCGACCGATGTCCTGGCGGAGGTTCCCGATCCGGGTTTCTTCGCGGCGGCGCTGGCATTGGCGTCGGGTCTACTGCGTTCCGAGCAAGCGGAGCTCCGCGCGGGGGATTTCCCGTCCGCCTGGTCCAACGCGCTGCCGGCGCTGCTCGGCAATTTTTGGGCGGCGCTTCCGCACCTGTCTGGGTGGAATCCGGCCACCGGCCAGGCGCCCTTGGCGACGCCCGGAAATCCCTACCCGTCGGCCTGTCTTCTTGCGATGGCGCTCTTGGCTCGGCTCCCGGAAAAAGCCTGGGCCGACCCAGTCGTCATCGAGCAGATCGTCGGGTCACGCCATCCGTACTGGCAGGGCAAGCCGTCGTCGCCCACCGGAATCGCGAGCTTTCTGCTCGGCATCGCCTATTCGCTGCGACTGGTGCAAGCGACGAAATCCGACGCGGGTTGGCTCGTCCGTCTCTCGCCGCTCGGCTGCTGGGCGCTGGGCTTGAGCGATCAGCCGCCGACGGCGCCTCAGTTCAAGCAAACGCTCCTCGTGCAGCCGAACCTGGAGATGCTAGCCTATCGGCAAGGCTTGACGCCAAGCCTGATCGCCAGCATGAGCAAGATCGCAACCTGGAAAGGGCTCGGTCCCGCGTGCACGTTGCAATTGGAGCCGAGCAGCGTTTACCGGGCGCTCGAGATGGGCGAATCACTGTCGAGCATCGTGCAGCTCTTGGAGAGCCACGGCATGAAGGCGTTGCCGACCGCCGTGCTCGATTCGCTCAGGACCTGGTCGAACAAGCGCGAACGGATCAGCGTATATGCCGCCGGCGCCATCTTTGAGTTTGCGTCGGCAGCGGATATGACCGAGGCCATCGCCCGCGGACTGCCGGCAAACCGCTTGACGGACCGGCTCGCGATCGTGGCCCGGGAAAACGACATCGACTACAAACACTTTCGTCTGACCGGCACGCGCGACTACACGCTGCCTCCGGAACGCTGCGTGGATGTCGAGCCGGACGGCGTGACGCTGAGCGTTGATCTGGCGCGATCCGATCTGCTCCTGGAAACGGAGTTGCTTCGATTCGCCACGCCTATCGACCAGACGGGATCGCCGGGAAAGCGGTATTTTCAGTTGACGCCGGTATCCGTTTTGGCAGCGAGGCAGCACGGCCTGTCGCTGACGAATCTGCAGACCTGGTTCGTGCAACGGACTGGCTTGCCCATCACGTCGGCGGCCGCCCTACTGACAACGGGCCCTGACGCGCCGCCGGCCCAGTTGCGTCGCTTGCTGGTGTTGCGAGTCGACAGTGACGCCCTGGCCGATGGTCTCCAACAGTGGCCGGCGACGCGCGATCTGATCGCTGAGCGCCTTGGTCCGACGGCATTGGTGGTCGCGGAAGAAAATGTGGCCCTGCTCCTGACGCGACTGGCGGAGTTAGGTTTGAACGTTGAACCCGAACCAGTCTAGCCGCGCGTCTTGGACGCGGGCGGGTTATGCGCGCCAACAGCCCGGCTCCCCGTTGTGGGCTAACCAATTCTTGGTGTTTCGATGTCTTCCGCGTTGATCATCGGCTGTGGCTACCTCGGATCGCGTCTGGCGGCCCCGTGGCTGCGCGAAGGCCGACAGGTGTTCGGCACGACGCGCGACCCAACTCATCTAGCATTGCCGGGCGTTGAACCGATCGTTTGTGATGTGCTCAAGCCAGGAAGCTTACAGCGCTTGCCACGCGTCGATACCGTGGTCTATGCGATTGGGTTCGATCGCTCCAGCGGCGCAACGATGCGGGCCGTGTATGTTGACGGACTGCGAAATGTGCTTGCACATCTGCCTCCGCCGGAGCGATTCATCTACATCAGCAGTTCGAGCGTGTACGGTCAAACCGACGGCGGCTGGGTCGATGAGGATTCGCCGACTCAACCCTTGGAACCGTCAGGTCAGATTGTGCTCGAGGCGGAGAATATCCTCGCTGCCAGTGGCTTAGCAACCATCCTCCGTTTCGCTGGCATCTATGGACCCGGACGGTTGCTGCGACAAAGGGCGATCGAGCGTGGGGAGCCGATAGTGGGCGACGCCGACAAATGGCTGAATCTGATTCACGTCGACGACGGCGTGCAAGCGATCCTGTCGGCCGAGAAACACGCCAGAGCGGGCCGCGTCTACAACGTGTGCGACGATCATCCGGTGCGACGGCGTTACTTTTACGCAACATTGGCGCGCTTGCTGGGCGCGTCGGAGCCGCGCTTCGTAACGCCCTCCGGCGATCTGATGCCGCCGCACGAGAAGGCGCATCGCCGCATCAACAATCGTCGCATGAAGGAGGAATTGACGGTCGAACTCTCCTATCCTGATTACGACCGGGGTTTGCGCGCGAGTTGTACCGTGGAGTGACGCGATGCCCTTGCGATTCGACGCTACACTGAAGGATCTGGGACAAGCCAACCCCGCGGATTGCTGTCGGCGTTTGACTCGCCGCCGGACGTGCCGATCTCCCTGCTCAACGTCGATCTATCCACGGTAACACCACTTCCGCGGATTTGGTGTTCGGGCTCGGTGAGCCCGTGAAGTAGATTGTGCATCTGGACTTTCAATCCAGCAACTCGGCCACCAAACATGTCGATCTCGCAGTTTACAATGCGCTTTTGCATCGGCAGTACCTTGTTCCGGTGCACAGCTTGATTGTGCTGCTCAGACCGAAGGCGGATCATCCAAATCTGCATGGATTGGTGACCTATGCGCCGCGGCCGGATCGTGGTAAGATGGACTTTCGGTACGAAGTCGTTCGCCTGTGGGAACGGCCGGTCGAGGAACTGCTGGAAGGAGATGTCGGCGCTCTGCCGCTCGCCACGCTGGGCAAACTTCCTGCCGGCATCGATCTCGACACAGGGTTGGCCGCCATCGTTGCCCGGATTATCGATCGATTGAACCGAGAGACTGCGCCCGATCAGATGCGCCATCTGCTGACCGCGTCATTCCTTTTAACGGGATTGCGTGTGTCGAATGACAAAGCCCGTGAGTATTTTCATGGAGTGCGAGCCATGCGTGATTCAGCCACCTTTATCGCGATCCTGGAAGAAGGACGTGAAGAAGGACGTCAAGAAGGACGACTCGAAGAACTGAAGGCGATGATTCTCCGCCTCGGCCGCAAACTCTTGGGCGAGCCAGGCGGCGAAATCCGCGCCCACCTCGACTCCGTCACCAACGTCGGGCGACTTGAGTTATTGCTGGAAGGGATCGTTGACGTCAAGAGCTGGCGGGACCTCCTAGCATCTGTATGACGTGAATGCCGCGTGCGCACTCGAAGTTCAGGTGACGCAAGAAACGCTCGGCATTGCCGAGAACATGGACCATTTCTCTCCCGATGGAAACTCTGACATGGATGCCAACCACAAGAACCTTCCCAAGCCCGTGTACGGCGAATCGCCGACCTATCAGATGGCAGTGCTGCAACTGCTTTCCGTAGCCGAGCACATTCATCTTGATCAAAACATTCTGGAACGTCTGAGCAAGCCGAAGCGGGCCATGATCGCCGCGGTGCCGATTCGCATGGACGACGGCAAGACGCATACGTTCATCGGCTATCGCGTGCAGCACAGCCTCACTAGCGGGCCGTCGAAAGGCGGACTGCGCTATCATCCCAGCGTCGATCTGGGCGAGGTAGCCGCATTGGCCATGTGGATGACATGGAAATGCGCCATCATGAACCTGCCGTTCGGCGGCGCCAAGGGGGGCATCGCCTGCGACCCCGATAAACTCTCCATCGGCGAGAAGGAACGCCTGACGCGGCGTTTCACCGAGGAGATCTTGCCGATCATTGGTCCACGCATGGATGTGCCCGCTCCGGACTTGGGCACTGACGAGCAGACCATGGCCTGGCTCATGGATACGTACAGCATGTCGGTTGGCTACGCCTGTCCCGAAATTGTCACAGGAAAACCGATCGAACTGGGCGGCTGCGTCGGACGCCGCGAAGCCACGGGTCGCGGGGTTGTCTATTGCATCATGCAGGCACTGCAAGAGATCGGCATCAGTCCCGCCAACGCCACGGCAGTCGTGCAAGGCTTTGGCAACGTTGGATCGGTCACGTGCCAGGAGTTGGCGTTGCGCGGCGTCAAGATAGTCGCCGTCGGCGATCGCTACGGCGCCATCGCCAACGCCGCGGGGATCGACGTTCCTGCGTTGCTCAAGCACGTCGGCGACGGGAAGCTGCTGAAGGAATTCCCCGGCGCTCGCGAGATCGACCCCGACGACCTTCTGACCATTTCGTGTACCGTACTTGTGCCGGCGGCGCTGGAGAGGCAAATCACCGAGACGAACGCCGGCAAACTAAAATGCCGAATTCTCGCGGAAGCCGCCAACGGCCCGACGACCCCTGAAGCTGATGAGATTCTGAAGGCGACAGATCTCTTCATCATTCCCGATGTGCTTTGCAACGCCGGCGGCGTGACGGTGTCGTACTTCGAGTGGGTTCAGGATATGCAGCAGTTCTTCTGGGACGAAGCCCAGGTCAATCAGAAGCTGGAGCAATTGATGCTGAAAGCGTTCCACCAGGTTCGCAGCCTGGCGAAAGAAAAGAAGATTCCGATGCGACTGGCCGCCATGAGCCTCGGCGTGCAGAAGGTGGCCAAGGAAAAGAAACGCCGCGGGTTGTATCCGTGATGGCTTGCGTTTAGCGCTCGCCCGGCACCGGGCGAGCGCTAAACGAAAACAGTTACTTCTTGGCCCGTTCGAAGATCTCGATCTTCGATTTCCCTCGGTACGCGGTCAGCACGGCTTCGCGCAGGCGTTCGCCGTAGACTTCCTGGACAAACGCCTTCACCGGCTTGTCTTCGAACCTCACTTCCTTGCCCGTCTTGTAATCGACGTTGAGGATGAGGTGATAGCCGAACTCGGTGGCGACCGGGTCACTCATCTGGAAGGGTTTCAGAGCGAATGCAGCCCGGGCGAACGGCTCAACCATGGCGCCGGCGCGCGGGAAGAGGCCAAGGTCTCCGCCTTCCTTCGACGACGGACAGGTCGAGTGCTTGACCGCCCGATCGGAGAACGCTTTTTCTAGGACCTTGGCCCGTTCCTTTTCGCGGGTGATTGCGTCGGCTGTCGGAGGCACCTTGGCCAGCGCTTGCGCGACCTCGTCTTCGATCTCTTTCTTCAGCACCGCAAGCTTGATCTGCGCAGCCTCCTTCTTTCCATCGACCACAGGAACGAGTATGTGCCGAGCGTGGACTTTGCTTCCGTTGAACATTTCAATATTGGCTTTGAAAAAATCGTTGAGCGCCTTGTCCGTCCCCTGCTGTAACACGAATTTGTCCCACCGCAGAGCGCTTGCCAACTCGATGCGCAACTCCTCTTCGGTAATCATCAACTCGTTGAGCACATCCTTCAGGTTCTTCTTTTCGTCGGCTGCCTCCTTCTTGATTTTTTCGACGTGTTCATCGACTTCCTTGGCATCAACGGAGATCTTGAGTTGCAGGAGGTATTGATCGACAATGGTGTTGTCGATAAGGAAGTTGAGCACGTCCTTGCGAGCATCCTCTCGCCGTTGTGGCGGAACGCGCATGCAACCCCGATAGACGGCCAATTCCGGGATCGCCTGTCCGTTAACGCGAGCCGCTATTACGTCCCGCGCCGGCGGTGGCTCAACCTTCGGCATCGGAACCTGCAGCGTTTGCCCCGACGCCAGCCCAACCCACACCAGGAATATCGCCCCCATCACCGTCCGGCCCGTGTGCTTCAGCATGTTATCTCCTCAACGCCTTTTCTTCGTTTAGCGCTCGCCCGGCACGGACGGAACGCACCATCATCTTTCCAATCGCCCACAGTCTAACCAAACCCCGAAACTGAGTCGAGACGAAGTTTCTCGGTAGTCCCTAGGTCCGTAGTCGGGTGCACGACATGGTTTGCAAACGGCACGGGAGGGCGAGGCTCCTGCCGAGCCGCGAGCCCGCAAATAATCCGAGTTGACAATACTATGCTGACGCTTCCGGCTCGGCAGGAGCCTCGCCCTCCCAAAAGGGGCCGCGCAGACCGTGTCGTGCACCCTCCGTGGTCCTTGGCTCGTGGTCCGCAGCTTCTAGTCGATGGCAAAGTGGTGCAGCCGTCCAATATCATGATCTACTACGAACCACGGGCTACGGACTACAGACTATGGACAAAGAAAAAGCCATCACGCGTCTCATGCGGTTTCTTTCCGTTGAGGGCGTCACGGGCCAGGAAAAGGCGATCGGCGAGGAAGTCGTCCGGGCGCTTCGCGAGGCCGGCGTCCCGCAGTCGGCGATACATTTCGACGACGCCAACGCCCGGATCCCCGTGCCGACGCAAACCGGCAACCTGATCGTGACGTTGCCGGGCACGAAGCCGGGGCCGCGGCGATTGTTTTCGACCCATCTCGACACTGTTCCGCTCTGTGCCGGGGCAGTGCCGATGCGCAAGGGCAACCGCGTCGTGCCGCAGGGCAAGACAGCGCTGGGCGGCGATAATCGCACCGGCGTTGCCGCTCTGGTCACGATGATCGCGGAAATCTTGACCCGTAGCTTGCCGCACGGGCCGATGACCGTTTTGTACACAGTGCGCGAGGAAAGCGGACTCTGGGGCGCCCGCACCGTCAAGCCCGCCGACCTGGGGCATCCCGTCATGGGATTCAACATCGACGGCGGATCCGCACAAACGATCACGCTCGGCGCCGTCGGCGCCGATCGCTGGGAGGTCGAGATCTTCGGCAAGGCGTCACACGCAGGCGTTCATCCGGAGCGAGGCATCTCGGCGACCATCGTTGCTTCTCATGCCTTGGCCTCGATCCATCAACACGGCTGGTTCGGCAAGATTCAGAAGCATGGCAAAGAGGGAACGTCCAATGTCGGTCCGGTCGGCGATGCGAACGGCAGAGCTGCGGGCCAGGCGACCAACGTCGTCACCGATTATGTCCGAGTCCTCGGCGAGTCACGTAGCCATGACGCTCGGTTCATCAGCGCGATCTCATCGGCTTATCGGCAGGCGTTCAAACAGGCCGCCAAGCAAGTGCGCGACGACAAGGGCAAGTCGGCCAAGGTGAAGTTCTCGACCTTTCGAGCTTACTACCCTTTCCGCCTGAAGGATCACAGCCCAGTAGTGAAAGCCGCACAGAGCGTGGCCGAAGGACTTGGCTGGAAGCCGACGCTGCAGGTCGCCAACGGCGGGCTCGACGCGAACTGGCTGACACGTCTTGGCATCCCCACCATCACCTTCGGCGCCGGCCAGCACGATGTGCACACGATCAAGGAGTACGCCGATCTCGATGAGTTTCTCGACGGCTGTGCGTATGCGATCGCCCTTGCGACGCAGACGTGATCATCTCCTCACTTAGAAGCTGTTTCAAAACCCGTGGAATTCGATTCCAATCGTGTGATTTTCGCGGGTTCCACACCATTGGAATGGTAGGCCACGCGGGTTTTGAAAAAGCTTCCTAGTGCGTCGTCCAGACTAAATTCTCGGGTAGGAGAGTATTGTAGCGTGGACTTCAGTCCACGCGGAGTAGCTCCGGGAGCCGCCTAATCGTGTGGACTGAAGTCCACACTCCAATCGACCAACTCGAAAATTTAGTCTGGACAGGGCACTAGCGCCACGCGGACGCTAAACGAAGTGACTGGACCTGTGTCCAACGATCCACCGTTGATATCATGACCCCAGGAACAACCCTGCCGTCGCCTAATCTTCCATTGGACTCCCCATGACACGTTGCCGATTCATCGCCGCTGCTTTCGCTTGCCTGCTTACGACGGCTTTCGTTCAGGCCCAGGCGCCGGAGAAGATCAAGATCGTCGAGGCGACGCTGCGGCAACTTGAGAAGGAAATCGCGGAGGTGCGCGGCCTCGCATTCAAGAACCCGGTGGCCGCCAAGGTCATCGCCAGGCCCAAAGCCGGCGCCAAGGGTGTGCAAGGCTACTACGACATCAAAGAAAAAACGCTTTACCTGTATGACGACATCGCCGGCAACTACGAGCGAGGCGTCCTCATTCACGAAATGGTCCACGCCCTGCAAGATCAACATTTCGGACTAGCCAAGCTGCACCAAGAGACCTTCGGCACCGACGCCGAACTTGCCATGGCAGCCCTCATCGAAGGCGACGCGACTTTCACGATGATCGAGGTGCTCAAGAAGGAGCAGCCCAAAGTCGAGATGATGCTGAAAACCTCGCTGGAGAAAGCCAAGAACCTGCGCAATGCGTTTCTCTACGGGCTCGGTGCACGTTACGTGAAAGGGATTAAGGACAAGAATACAACCAAGAAAAACAGTGGCTGGGCGGCTGTCGACATGCGCTACAGATTTCCGCCGCGCACGACGGCGGCGATTCTCAATCCGGCCGCCCACACCATCGATCTCGGACCGGGCCGGTCGGTCGGCGCGTTTGGGTTGATCGAGTTGCTCGGCAAAGACGAAATCGCCCGCTCGCTGGCGATTAGCGCCGCCGGCGGATGGATCGGAGATCGCGTCGCGGAAGACGGCGCCGTCAAGGCCTGGCAGCTTGCCTTTGACACCGCCGATCATGCCGATCGCTTTCGCAAAGCCTACGAAGCCCACGTGAGTGCCAAGTCGCCCAGCGACAAACGCCCCGTCGAACGCGTCCACGTTGCCGGCACACGGGTCTCGGTTATCGAAGCCCCGAACGAGCCCGCTTATCGCGCCGCCTTCGATCGCCTTGAAGGCGAACCGACGCTCGTTGTCTACAGCGCCAAAGAGCGCCGCCAGATTACCTTTGGAGAGTTGACCGATCGATTGCTGAACGCTGACATGATTTGCATCGGCGAATCGCACGACAACGTTCTGTGCCATCGCGTTCAACTTCAGATCATCAAGGCGCTGCATGCCCGCGACGCTCGGCTCGGCGTGGGCATGGAGATGTTCCAACGCCCGTATCAGACGTTCCTCGACCAGTTCATCCGCGGCGACCTAAGCGAGGATGAAATGCTCAAGCACACTGAGTATCGCACGCGTTGGGGCTTCCACTGGTCGCTCTATCAGCCGATCGTCGACTTCTGCCGCCGCAACAGCGTACCGCTCGCCGCGCTTAACGTTGCCAGGGAGATGACGGCCAAGATCTCCAAGGGCGGCTACAAGAGCCTGAGCGACGAAGACAAGAAAACGCTCGGCCCGATCGACTATCACGTCAAGGTCCATCGCGATTACTGGTACGAAACGCTTGCCAAGATGCATGGCAATACGAAGGTCAGCGAGGATCAGAAAGAGCGATCCTATCAAGTGATGACGACGTGGGATGAGTACATGGGCGCCAGCGCAGCCATGTTTCAGACCTCGAGGAATCTTCGCCGCATGGTGGTGCTCGCCGGCAGCGGGCACATCGACCTGGGCTTTGGCATTCCGAATCGCGCCGTGCAGCGGACCGGCGGAAAGGCAGCGACGGTCCACATCGCGCCCGGCGGCGATTCCGGCAAGCTGTTCAACTCGCCTCCGACCGATTATGTCGTGATCGTGCGTTAACTCACCGTAGGCACAAGATGCGAGCATGTGCCAAGGTCCCGGTAAGCTGGCAGCTCGCCGCTACATTGGCGCTCAGGCTCAGACAGTCGAATCGGGCTGAGGGCATTCTCTCGTGTGTTTTTCTGCAACCGCAAGTTTTGCCATTGGCGCCCCCTTGATACCGGCGGGCATGTTCTGCCTTTGGTCGGCTGCGCTGAAGAAGCCGGGTTATCTTGGACTCGCCGCGGTGCCGCTCGTTGTTGGACTGCAGCAAATCAGCGAAGGGTTTGTCTGGCATGCCATCGAGCACGGCGACACGGCTCAGATGCACCTCTGGTCGTTGGTGTTTCTGTTCTTCGCGCTGGCGTTCTGGCCTACCTGGTTCCCGATCTTGGCCACGATGATGGAGCCCGAACCGATTCGAAGATCGATCTTCGCTGCGATGAGCGTGATCTGCTTGGTCTGGTTTTGGATTCTGTACTTTCCACTTGTCACCGGGGCGGTTGCGTTTGAAGCGCGCGTGACGCACCATTCGATCGACTATGCGGTCGACGCGTTGCCGGTGCACTCCTACGTGCCGAAAGGAGTGCTCCGAGTGCTTTACTTCCTGTCCGTAGCATTGCCGATGGTGCTCGGATCGGCGAACTTCGGCCGCATACCGGGTCTGGTGCTGGGCGCGTCGGCTCTGGTCACGGCGCTACTATTCGAGTATGCCTTCATTTCAGTCTGGTGTTTTTTCGCGGCGGTTCTCTCCGCGTATCTTTGCGTGATCTTTTACCAGTTACCGAGGGAATCGGTCGTGCCGGATGTAGGGGCGGAACCGCCGTCCGTGTAAGGGAATGCCGAAGCTGGCCAGTTCGTTCAAATTGGATAATATTATCCTATCCAGCAAGTAAGTGGGATCTCCGGTAGTTACGGACGACACTTTTTTTCGCTTCTTCTCACGAGACGCTGCTTTCACATGGCTGATACGAAACAACTGGCTTCGTACGAAGTCGAGGGCTCGCTCTGGCGCATCTACCGTGACTTCTTCGACGCCGCTGAGCGCAAGCGGAGATGGCGCATTCGCGAAGATGTTCCCTGGGATAAATGCAATCCCAATCTGGATCCGGCGATCGCGGATATCGTGGAAACGTTCTGCGCTGTCGAGCTTTACCTGCCGGACTACGTCGGAAAAGTTCTGCCCATCGTGCGCCACAGCAAATCTCGAACCTGGTTTTACGCCAACTGGGGCTACGAAGAATCGAAGCACTCGCTGGCCCTATCCGATTGGCTGTTGCGATCCGGCCATCGCACCGAAGAATACATGTTCGACCTGGAGCGCAAAGTCTTCGAACGCGAGTGGAACCTGCCGGTCGGCAACGCGCTGGGCATGCTTGCCTACGCCATGGTGCAAGAGCATGCCACGTTCATCAACTACCGCAATCTGAAACAGCGTGTCATCGCCAAGGGAGGCGATCCCGCATTGGAAAAAGTTCTCAGTTTTGTCTCCGTCGATGAGGCGGCTCACACGGGTCTCTTTCGCTCTTTCCTGGAGTTGTTCCTGAAGGTCGACCGTGAATCGACGCTTGAAGCGCTGCGCTTGGCCCTGAATCGCTTTCAGATGCCGGCCATTCACGATCTCCTGGACGAAAGCCAAAAGCGCATCGCACGAATTCGCGAGCTGGAGATCTTCAACGAAGAGATTTTCATGCGCGACGTCTACAACCACTTCCTCAATATTCTTGGCGTTACCAAGACCGAGATGCGCGGGCCGAAGCAAAAGAAGTCCCTCGTCACGGCCTAATTGCGGGGAAAAAAAACGCGGAAGCCCTGACGTGAGCGCAGCGAACCCCTGGGATATGGGCGGCGGAGCGTTCCATGAGCAAGCGCCTGAAACAATTCGCCGAGATGATCGACGCCCTGCCGTCGCCGGTCGACACAGTGCGCAATACCAGCGTGACGATACTGAAGGCGAGCGCGAAGTTGATCGCCCTCACGGACTGGACGGATCGCTCCGGCGAGCCGGGCCAACTCGCGAAAATGCACGCCACGTCCACGGATACGGCGAATAGCCTGGGAAATATCCTCGGCGAAGACCACGAAGGCGTTATCCTCATTCGCAAGATGCTGGCGATCGCCAAGGCTCAACTCGAAGGCCGACCCGAGCCCACCGATGCCGAGCTGGACGGTGGCGGCTGCGCCTCGATGATCCTCGTAGCCATCGTCATCGCCGGCGGCGGCGCTTGGCTCGCCACGTATTGACATCGACGTCGAACCGGCCCGTCTTCGTTTAGCGCTCGCTTATCACCATGCGAGCGCTAAACGAAAAATCATCCTCACCGCGCCCACAGTTTCCGATCCAGGCTTCGGTAGCCGATCGCTTCGCTCAAGTGCGCGTGCGTGATCTCCGGCGCGTCTTCAAGGTCGGCGATAGTGCGGGCGACGCGGAGAATGCGATCGTGCGCCCGCGCCGACAGGCCAAGCGACTCCATTGCGTTCTGCATCAATCCCTGGCACTCGGCGTCGAGTACGCAGAACTTGCGAAGTTGCCGGCTGTTCATGCGGCTATTGAGACGCTGTCCCTCGCCGCCGAAGCGGCGCATCTGCACGTCGCGGGCTTGCTGCACCTGCGTCCGCATCGTGGCGCTGGACGTGCCGTCGTGCCGGGCCGCCAACTCTTGATACGGAACGGACGGCACTTCGATGTGCAAATCGATGCGATCCAGGAGCGGCCCGCTGATGCGCC
This sequence comes from Planctomycetota bacterium, assembly GCA_016872605.1. Classification (GTDB taxonomy): domain Bacteria; phylum Planctomycetota; class Planctomycetia; order Gemmatales; family Gemmataceae; genus SIAQ01. Next base: position 1,021 of record VGZI01000061.1, on the reverse strand, counting down.
CCATGTAGCGCTCGATCTGCATCGGCGAACATTTGCAGCTTCGCTTCGGATCGCCCATGTAGCCACAGGGACACGGATTCATCGCCGCCACCAGGACAAAGCTGGCGGGGAAGGTCGACGAGTTGAGCGCGCGTGAGATCGTCACCTTGCCTTCTTCGAGCGGCTGGCGCAGCACTTCAAGGCTGCGGCGATTGAATTCCGGCAATTCGTCGAGGAAGAGAACGCCGTGATGCGCGAGCGAAATCTCGCCCGGCGTCGGAATGGTGCCGCCGCCAACCATGCCCGCGTCAGAAATCGTATGGTGCGGCGAGCGAAAGGGCCTGGTCGCCAACAGTGCCTCGCCCGGCGAGAGTCGCCCCATCGCGCTGTAGATACGCGTCGTCTCCAGGCTCTCGCTTGGCGTCAGCGGCGGCAGAATCGTCGGCATCCGCCGCGTCAGCATCGTCTTGCCCGAGCCCGGCGAACCAATCATCAGCACGTTATGCCCGCCCGATGCCGCCACGACAAGAGCCCGCTTGGCGTAGTCCTGGCCACGGACGTCGGCGAAATCGATGTCGTAGTGGTTGAGCTTCTTGAACAGATCGTCGATCTGCGCCTTGATCGGCTCCGACGTGAGCTGGCCGGTGAGCAGACCGACCGCATCGCTGAGCGTGTTGACGCCGTAGACGCGGATGCCCTCGACGACCGCTGCTTCGCGGCCGTTCGCGGTCGGCACGATGAGTTGGGTGAGCCCACCGGCTTTGGCCGCCATCGCGATCGACAGGGCGCCCTTGACCGGCCGAACGCTTCCTTCCAGCGCCAGCTCGCCGACCATCGCCCAGCCGGCGACATGTTCCGGCAGCAGCTGCCCTGTCGCGACCAACATGCCGATGGCGATGGGCAGGTCGAATCCGCCGGCGCTCTTGGGCAAATCCGCCGGGGCGTGTTTCCTTTTGGAAAGCCGTTCTTTTCCGTGTTTTCTCGCCGGAAGAAATCGCTGAGAGGCGGGGAATCCCTTGGGCCGAAAGCATAAAGAAGGCGA